>NZ_QUGR01000009.1:0-249378 GCF_003479145.1 Parabacteroides sp. AF18-52 | reverse complement strand
GAGTCAACCCTTTTTATTGATTAGGCAGAAAGTAGTCAACTAAAATCGTTAAACTACAGCTAGGTTGATAGTTATTGCTTATTTACGATTGTTTCATCCTAGTGAAACACTTGTTCCATTATGTAGAAACAACTGTTTCACTAGGATGAAACAAAATCCGGCTTATATACTTTTACCATTGCTTCACCAGGTTTCTCCGGAATAAAAAAGCCCTTTCCGGATATGGAAAGGGCTTCTCTGGGAATGTCTGTATGTACTTATATTTTCTTTTCGATAACAGCCTGCACTACATTTAATATATAATCGCCCAGTTTTTCGGATTCACCGACAAGGTCCATATAATAAACACCGTCCTGATACTGGTATTTCTTGTTATTGACATCTTCCATGTTATGAATCTTCAACTGATTACGATAATTATTGATCTCGTTTTCAATGTTGTAAGATTGGTTGATATCGTCGTGTACGACTTCCGGCATGTGAAGGATTTCATTCATCCGTGTCAGAGCCTTTTCCAGCAGGGCAAACATCTGATCGATGTTATGGTTCTGTTCGTCGGTAAATTCGGATTTGCCTTCGTTGCGACGCTTGATGCCGCGTGCCAGATTGTTACAAGAGTCGGCAATACTTTCTATTTCCGTAACGGTACGAAGCATGATACGGATCTCTTCTTTACCTTCCGAACTCAGGCGGCCTTCGGCAACGAATGTCAGGTAATTGGCAATCTCGATTTCCATGCGGTCGCTGATGTTCTCGTATTTTTCAATCCGGCTGAATATTTTCAGGAAGTTATCCTCGTTCTTTTCATAGAACAGGTCTTTGACCATACCGAACATACGTTGTGTGCGTTCGCCGAATACGGCAATTTCTTTTTTAGCCTGCATCAATGACAACTCGGAAGTCGAGAGCATTCCTGACGGAATATATTTTAACTGGAATTCTTCCTCGTCGCTGACATTCTTCGGCTTGATAAGGGCGGAACAAACATATACGTAGAATTTAACGAACCAGATCATGATGCATACGTTTGCTATATTAAATACGGTGTGGAACAAAGATAAACCGTATGAAACGGAAACCTGTAATGTCATTAATTGCTTCTGCAATGCCAACAGATGCGGATCAGTGATCTGCGCGCTGGAAGTGATCAGGGAGATCGTTTTCGGATCGAGGGTACTCAGGAACTGAGTCATTTCGTTCGGGTCGCCGGGGCCGTAGTTCGTAACGATCCATGAGATCATGCTAGTGAATGGATAAAACAATATCATAACCCAGCATACACCGAATACGTTAAACATCAGGTGTGCAATAGCTGCGCGGCGGGCGGATACATTGGCCGAAATGGCAGCGATATTAGCCGTAATGGTTGTTCCTATATTTTCTCCCAATACCATGGCTGCAGCCATTTCGAAAGGAATCCATCCCTGTGTACACATGATCAATGTGATGGCAACAGTCGCACTGGATGATTGAACAATAACCGTAAGAATAGTTCCTAAAAGGAGGAATATGAGAAGGGACGGATATCCCAATGAGGTATAATCTTGAAGGAAAGAGAGGATTTGGGGATTACTCTGCAGGTCAGGGACAGAAGATTTCAGATAAGACAGTCCCATGAACAGGAAAGCAAAACCCATTAAAAACTCACCCCAGGATTTTCGTTTACTTTTGCCGGAAAATATCAGCGGGATGCATAAAGCGATGATGGGCAGAGAGAAAACACTGATGTCGACTTTAAATCCGAAGAGGGAGATGATCCATGCTGTGACCGTCGTACCGACGTTGGCTCCCATGATGACGCTGATGGATTGGGTAAGTGTCAGAAGTCCTGCATTAACGAAACTGACAACCATCACTGTTGTGGCACTTGAAGATTGGATGAGTGCAGTTATCAGAATCCCGGTTAATACTCCGGTGAAGCGGTTTGTCGTCATTACTGAGAGAATGCCTCGAAGTTTGTCTCCCGCGACTTTCTGTAAACCTTCACTCATCACTTTCATTCCGTATAGGAACATACCTAATGCTCCTACAAGCGTAAGAAAATCAAAAAAAGAATAGTCCATTTATGTAAATTTAAGTGGATAAATATCCGATTAAAATGAATGTATGCATAATTATATTTTTTTCTCTATAACGGCCTGGACAACATTTAGTACATAATCCCCTAACTTTTCAGCTTCACTGACGATATCCATATAATATACACCATCCTGATACTGGTATTCCTTATTATTGATATCTTCTACATTATGTTGTTTCAGCAAGTTGCGATAATTATTTATTTCGTTCTCGATATTGTAAGACGGATTGATGTCATCGTGTGTCAATTCCGGCTTTTTCAATATGGAATTCATCTGTTGCAATGCCTTTGTCACCATTTCGAAAATCCGGTCGATACTGTGGTTCTGTTTGTCGGTAAAGACAGACTTTCCCTCGTTCCGGTGTTTAATGGTGCGCGCCAGGTTGTTACAGGAGTCGGCGATACTTTCTATTTCCGATACGGCACGGAGCATGATACGGATCTCTTCTTTACTTTCCGAACTAAGGCGTCCTTCGGCAACTAGCGTGAGATAGTTGGCTATCTCTATCTCCATATGGTCGCTGATGTTCTCGTATTTCTCTATCCGGTTATACGTTTTCATGAAGGCCTCTTCGTCCTTTTCATAAAACGCATCTTTTACCATGTTGAACATGCGTGTTGTCCGTTCGGCAAAAAGGGATATCTCCTTATTCGCCTGTAGAATAGACAATTCGGCTGTTGAAAGCAAACCTCCGGTGATATAATGCAGGCGATACTCTTCGTCCTCCGGTTTTGATTTGATGACAAAACAAACCAACCGCTCGATCGGTTTTATAAACCATATTAATATCAGTACATTGCATATGTTAAACGCGGTATGGAAAGCGGACAATGTGTAAGTGATCGCTATTTCTTTCGGCGTATTGGGAGCTATGTAATTGACAATATCTTTTACCATATCGATGAACGGATGGAAAATACAGAGTACCCAGATGATTCCGAAGAAGTTGAATATGAAGTGGGCAAATGCAGCCCTGCGTGCCTGTGCGTTACCGGTCAGTGCCGCAATGTTGGAGGTTACCGTTGTTCCGATATTTTCTCCCATCACCAGTGCGATACCCAGATACAGGTCGAGAACTCCGCTCGAACATAATATTAATGTAATGGCCATGACTGCCGCAGATGACTGGACTGCCATTGTGATAATGCTTCCGACCAGCAGGAACAGTAAAACGGAAAACATACCCCATTCCTTGCAGGTGGTTATGAATGAAATGATTGCCTGATTATGTTCCAGGTCCATATGCATGGCATTTTCCCTTAAAGTGGTCAGTCCCAAAAACATAAAAGCAAATCCAAAAATGAATTCGCCGAATGATTTGCGTCCGCTTTTCTTAGAAAATATTAAAGGGAGGGATAATGCAAACAGAGGATAGATGACATTGGTCATATTAAACTGGAAACCAAAGATCGACATAATCCAGGCGGTGATAGTCGTTCCTATATTGGCTCCCATGATAACGGAGATGGCCTGTGTTAAAGTCAGAAGACCGGCATTGACAAAACTTACGGTCATAACAGTGGTAGCGGTGGATGACTGTACGGCGGCTGTAACGAATGCTCCTGTGAGCAACCCGGTGAACCGATTCGTAGTCATGGCGCCTAGGATATTACGTAGTCGGTCCCCTGTAAGCTTCTGAAGACCTTCGCTCATCACTTTCATTCCGTACATTAACAGGGCAAGTGAACCAAGCAGTTTCAGTACGGTAAAAATTGTATTATCCATCAAAAAATAGTTATACCTGGAAGTATATCCGATTAATATTCCTAACTTTAGGCAGCAAAACTACAAATAATAACTGATATAATATGTCTGAAACAATCACAATTTATTGCAAAAATAACAATACCTATAAAGAGGTCCCTATTGGTTCTTCTTTATTAGATATTTATACGATGATCGGTGCGCCCTTGCGTTTCCGTCCGATGAATGCAAAAGTGAACAATAAAGTGGAAAGCTTGAATTTTCGCTGCTGGCATCCGAAAGATGTTGAGTTCGTGGACTATACACAACTTTCCGGGCTTCGTACGTATGTCCGTTCGTTGTGTCATATTTTTTCGAAAGCGGTGAATGACGTGTTGCCTTCCGCTACATTAAATTTAGAACATCCGATCTCGAAGGGTTACTACTGCGTGATCCATAACGGAAAGAAGATCGATATAGAAACGATCGACAAGATAAAGAAGCGTATGCGTGAAATTATCGATGCCGATCTGCCTTTCCTGCATAAAACGGTACGGACAGTGGATGCTACCGTCCTTTTTCGTGAACGCGGGATGAATGATAAGGCACGCCTGATTGAAACTGCCGGTATGCCGTATACTTCTTACTACGAGTTGGATGGCTATATCAATTTCTTTTATGGTTGCCTGACTCCTTCTACAGGTTATATCCAGTTGTTCGATATCGTTCCTTATTTTGACGGGGTGTTGCTCCAGATACCGAAAAGAAGCAATCCGCTGGAACTGGAACCGGCGATCAAACAGGATAAGATGTTCGAGGCTTACAAGCAGCATCTGACTCTACAGCGGACACTGGATCTGAATAATGTGGGTGATCTGAACCGTGCTCTCGAAAACGGACATACGTCTGAAGTGATCATGGTATCCGAAGCGATGCAGGAGAAACAGGTCGCTAAAATAGCAGAAGAGATTGCCGGTCGGTATCAGGACGGGGTTCGTATCGTGTTGATATCGGGACCGTCTTCTTCCGGAAAAACGACTTTCTGTAAACGTCTGGAAGTACAGTTGATAACAAATCTGATCCACCCTGTCAGTATCTCGCTCGACGATTATTTCCTGAATCGGGAAGATACGCCGAAGGATGAGACCGGTGATTATGATTTTGAATCGCTTTATGCACTTGATCTACCTTATTTCAACAGTGAAATGAAAAAACTGTTGTCGGGAGAAGAGATTGAAGTGCCTAGCTTCAATTTTGAAACAGGTATGCGGGTCTATAAAGGTAAGAAACTGAAAATGCGTGAGAATTCCGTGTTGGTGATAGAGGGTATTCATGCACTGAATCCGGAACTTACTTCCATGATAGACGATAAATATAAGTATCGGGTGTACGTCTCTGTGCTGACTTCTATTTCTCTGGACAATCATAACTGGATACCGACGACCGATAATCGTTTGCTACGGCGCATTATCCGCGATTACCGTTTCCGTGGTTATTCAGCGAAGGATACGATTGCCCGCTGGCCGAGTGTGCGTCGGGGAGAAGATAAATGGATTTTCCCTTACCAGGAAAATGCGGATGCGATGTTCAACAGTGCTATGCTTTATGAGCTGGCTGCTTTGCGTAAGTTTGCCGAGCCGATTTTAGCAGAAGTACGTGAAGACGACGAAGAGAATGCGGAAGCTTATCGTTTGTTGCGCTTCCTGCGTTACTTCAATTATATTCCGGATGTCGGCCTGCCCGGAACTTCACTTTTGCGTGAGTTCCTGGGAGGCGGAAGTTTCCGTTATTGAGAAAAAGTCGACATTTTTATTGGGGGAAACTTTCGGGATAAAGTGACAAATAGTATAGTGCTTTCATACACATACTGTTGGGCTTTGTTGTCCGGATACATGGTAGCTTCTGCAGATTTTTCTCTTTCATTAAGAGTTCACCTACAATATCCAGTGCATTTATATCTTTGGGAAAAGAATATAAGTGCACTTGGCTTAAAAGTCGTTTGATATAATAACGATCTTCATTAGAGATTATATTTCGAATGAATTGAATGAAAGGGGAGGGAATATTGTTCTCTTTCTTTTTATGGAAACTTACACCAAAGGGCATAAAGTATGTATCAAAAAGGAATTTATTGTAAAGAGTTGAACCTACACGTAGTTTGTAAGGAATGGCATCCCACACTTGCTCGAAAGCATCATCCCATAAGGGAACTCTCCAGTCTAATCCCTGAAATTCATACAGACGTACGGAATTAATTATAAAATTTATTTGCCTGAATTGTATCCCCCAAAGATGGAAGGCTTGATAATAATCCTGTTCGCTACCTGTCGGATATGTCTTTTCTATATAGAGTTGCAAATTGTTGATCAGATCTTTTTTTTCTCTGGGCTTTAAAATATTAAGAGTGAAGTATTTATCGTATAAACTAGATGCGAGATTTTTCCTTTGGATATGCTGTGGCAAATGGCTTCCTCCGATTAGATCTCCTGAATGTCCGGGAATGACAACTGCTTTTTCCGGAATGATTTGTTTTTCTTTGAGTTCTTGAATGGCAAGAAAATCCTGTAAGTGAGGGATCGTATTTAGATTTCCGGCATAACGCATATATTCTTCGAAGATATTTGATTTTAATAGCCGTTCCCATTTCTCTTTTGTATATTCAACATAATACCAGGGGTATCCCAGTTGTTGGGCTACCATTTGGGAGACGTTGATTTCAGGACTTCCTTTGATTCCATAGGTATAGCATATTACGTTTGGTACATTAAATTGCTTGCACAGGCATGCAAGCAGCCGGGAGTCGTAGCCACCGCTAAGAGGGAGGATGATTGTTGCATTTCCGATACTCTCCAGCATTCGGCAGAAAGCCGATTCCAATGCTTGTTTACTTCGTTTGAATATAATATCCGGTTGTGTTAACTGTTTTAATGATATGGGAGTATAGTAGTATTTAATGGCTATTTCTTTATCGATAACGATATAAGTGGATGCCGGTGTTATTTTACAGTTGCTGAAAAGGGTGGAGCCAGCATTCATGTATCCTGCTGAAAGATAACTTAAAACAGCAGTCTTATCCCATTCACGGTCGGATAAGGATGTATAGGCTGTATCCCCCGTATCGGTTACGATATAATCATCTCCTGTTACCAGATAGAACAAAGGATAGCTGCGTATCTTGTCTGTAATGAGAATGGTCTGTTTCTCTTGTTGAAGAATAATACAGAATTGTCCGTTCAGATCGAATAATAGTTGCTCCAGATACATTTCATTCCAGGCTTTCTGTACTGTTTGAAACAATAGCTCCCCTTGCAGTAGTTCTTTCTGATAGAAAGCATGCCCTTTTACATACCCTATCATTTTTTCCTGAGAGTGTGTACTCCAGGAATGGATCCGATTATTTTCAATTAGAATGTGTACCATATTTTTATACTCCAGCTCAATAAGACAATACTGATAAATATGAAAGCGAATCTCTTTTCTCTGGTGGTAATCCGGATACCGATCAATCGGTAAATAATGTATCCTTCAAGGCTCCATAATATAGTTCCAATCACACCATATAAGAGAATGGTCTGATGCGCAGCCAGCAAACTTCCGCCTGCAATGATTACCACGATTCTGGAAACAAATAAACAGATATTTAGTATCATCTCTGTTTTTTGTTTATCTAATGCGTCAAAAATCATTCCTAGAGGAGAAAAACAAAGGATTAACCAGATCCATGGAGATAGGTAAGCTGCATATAAGCCGGTGGTACTCCACAGATTGCCTAAAAGGAATCCCAGCAGATGTTCTCCTCCCCAGATAAGGAACAGAGACATTGCTAGTCCGATAGGAAATGTTAGTTTTAAAAACTTGTGTGCCAGTTTTGCAGTGTCTTCCGGTGGCCAATCAGATGCTTTCTTATAGAATATTTGTCCTAAAGAATTACTGATCAGAGTGACCGGTAGATATAATAAAGTGATAGCCATGGAGAAACAGCCTATCTGATCTTTATTGAAATAGAATGCCATGAGAATCAATGGTAAATTTGTCGACAGTGAATTCAACAAAGCGCTCGGCATTTGGAAAAAAGGAAAATATCTGTATACATGGGCTAATTTGCACATGTATCGGAAAGAGAAACTTCGTCGTATATCCCGGATGATATGTATTTTCTTCACAAATGACCATATTCCGGCTATGGTTCCCAGTAAAGCACCTATGATCAAGCCACTTTCATAACGGAGTCCTCCCAGTATTATCCTGCTTCCGGCCTGTGAAAGACTACGCGATATAGATGAGCGCGCTATGGCATCATATTGCTCAGTCCTGTTGGCATATCCATTATATATTTGGATAAGACAGGTCATAAATACATAAAGAGGTAAATAATTCAAACCTGGAATAATAATCTCAGGCATTAAAAAACAGAGTAAATACAGAAGAAGAAAAAAACAGAAGCTTCCGGTAAAAGCCAGCAAAGTGGATAAAACCACCAAGTTTAATGCACCGACTTTTCTGGAAGGGCGGAGAATTGCCAACTCATATTTTCCAGATACTAAAACTATCAATATACCTGTGTAACTAACGAATATTCCCCAGTCACCATATGCTTTAGGGGAATATATGCGGGACAGTATTAGAGAGGCTACAATCGGTATTAGTTGTGAAACGAATGAGCCTAATCCTAAGGTTACAACATGTCTGGTAATGTTTGACTGCTGTAATTTATCCAAGGTTATTCGTATCCTGTCTATCATAATTTATTATACGATAATTAGTCCGTCCAGTAACCGCACATAGGTATCGATAGCCTCCCTTATTTCCATCAACCCGATGTATTCGTCTGCCGCATGCGAGCGGGCGGAATTGCCCGGACCTATCTTGACGGATGGGAACGACATAAGCGCCTGGTCACTGAGTGTAGGCGAACCGAATGGCTCTTTACCCATCAGGATTGCCCGCTGTACAAATGGGTGATTCAGCTCTGTCCGTGTTGAGTTCAGGCGGAAACTGCGTGCTTTTATTTCACAACCGACTTGCTCTTTGATCAATTCAAACAGCTTCTCGTTAGGGTAAAATTCATTGGTGCGTATATCGACTGTAAATTCACAGCGATCGGGTACGACATTATGCTGTGTACCTGCATGAATGATCGTAACGCTCATCTTTACCGGTCCGAGGAAATCGCTTTTTTGCGGAAACTGATAGTTGTTGAACCATTCGATGTCCTTAATCGCCAGCGTGATTGCGTTGATCCCTTCGTTCCGGGCGGCATGCCCTGCCTTGCCGGTCGAAACGCAGTCGAGAACCATCAATCCTTTTTCGGCTACAGCCGGTTGCATTCCGGTTGGTTCGCCGACAATGGCAAAAGAGACCGGAGGCAATTCGGGCAGAACGCTTTCCAGACCGTTTTTACCGGAAACTTCTTCTTCGCAGGAAGCCAGGAATATCAGGTTATACATTTGCTCCTTGCCGGTTAACAAGGTAAAAGCTGTATACAAAGATACTACACTAGCTCCGGCATCATTACTTCCGAGACCGTAAAGTTTTTCATCCTCGCTCTCTTCCGGATTGAAAGGATCTTTTGTCCAGCCGGAAGCCGGTTTTACGGTATCGATATGTGAGTTCAGTAATAAGGTCGGTTTCTTCAGGTCGAATCCCGGAGAAACGATCCATAGATTATTCCCTTTACGATGAACCGAATGTCCGGCGGCCTGCCAGGTTTGTTGCAGGAAATCGGCTACAGCCGTTTCATCCCGGCTGAAAGAAGGGCGACTGATCATCCCTTTTAAAGTATCTATTGCTTCGTAGTACATTTTTTATAGTTGACAGTTGACGGTTGACAAGTGACAGTTGAAGCTACCTGCAGCATCTGATGCTTGCTCGTAACTGTCAACTGTCACTTGTCAACTGTTAACTAATTAATATCTTGTCCACCGTATCCCTGTCGCGTCCGAGTTGCTCTATCAGTTCGTCCAGCGAATTGAATTTGACATCTCCTCGTACATAATATATAAACGCAACAGTTATTTCATTATTATAGATATCTCCCGAGAAGTCCAGGATGTTTACTTCCAGTGTGATATTATCGCCGTTATCGAGCGTAGGACGATCGCCGATATAAAGCATACCTTTGTATCTTTTACCTTTCAGGTATACCCAGACAGCATATACCCCGATTCCCGGAACGATTTTAAAAGGTTCATCCACCTGTATATTGGCTGTCGGAAATCCAAGTTTACGCCCGACCTTATACCCATTAACGATTGTTCCCCGCAGTTGGTAGGGATAAGTCAGTAGCCGGGCAGCTTCTTCCACATGACAGTCGGTCAGCAACTTTCTGATCTCCGACGAACTGACTGCTGTACGGCCTTCGTCATAAGGAGAGGCTTTTATTACTTCCATCCCATAGGCAGCCCCGTAAACGACATATTGCTCGAAACCATCTTTGCGATCGCGTCCGAAACGATGATCGTAACCGATCAGCAATGTGTCTGTATGCAGTTTCTCTGCCAGTATGGAAGTGATAAATTCCTGTGCCGTCAGGCGGGATAACTCTATGGTGAAATCGAGAACGATACAGTAATCGACTCCTGTAGTCGCCAGTTGCTCCAGTTTTTCCTCAAATGAATTCAGTAATTTCGGTTGATAGTCCGAATGTAATACGGCACGAGGATGTTCCGGAAAGGTTATGACTGCCGAAGGCTGGTTTTTAGCCTTTGCAATTCCTTTCAGTTCATTGATCAGGAACCGGTGTCCCAGATGGACCCCATCGAAGAAGCCGATAGTGGCGACCAGTCTTTTCCCTTTTAATAAATCCGTATCTCTGATAACGATCATTTTCTTTCTATTCATTCAATGGAATGGCAAAAGTACATAAAAACAACGAGGTATAATCACTCTTTGTTATCCGTAACATGCAAATTAGTTGTACATTTGGCCTGATTTATTAACAGACATCTCTGAATATTAGTTATGAAAAAAATCTTTTATCTTCTGATCTGTCAATTGTTAGCCGTAGCTTCCGTGTTTGCTGATGACGTGCAAACGGAGAAAAGAACGGTGATATTCACTCCTTCCGGCAACGGAAAAGTACATTTACTAGCTCCCGGCAACAGTGTATCCGAAACTGTTTCGTTCGAAAAGCAAGCCTATCCTGTCCGGAAATTCCTTCGTGTAATCGGAGGTGTGAAAATGCCGGCTCCTTTTGAGAAAAGGGGAGAAGAAATGTTCAGGCGATCGGAATTTTATATCGATGACAATCTGGACTCCGTCCATGTAAAGAAAGACAAATATTCCCTGTATTTTAAGGGAGAAGATAATAATTTCGAACGGCATGCCTATTACCGCATATCGGGTGATTTACTGAAACCCGGTGAACTGACGGTCACATTGCCGGTCGTAAAACGTCAAGATCTGTCCGTATCACCCGGTGGAGACTTCGGAGTGGAAATAGAATTATTTTACAAAAAACCGGGACGTTATAAAGACGATATTTACGATCGCCCGGATTCATTGCTTTATTTCCCTGTGCCCGAAGGTTCCGGTAAATACCAAAATGTAGTGCAGAAGTTTGTCCTTCCCGACAATGTAGCATGTGCCTTTTTACGTATCGGAGGAACTCATTTCAGTGGCGAATGCTGGGTGGAAGCTCCCCGGCTGATGCAGAATAAGAAACAGGTCTGCTCTATTCCTTTTGCGAAGTTTGCCGATAAAACAGATGATTATAATTACTGGACGGGGTGTAACCTGTCCACCCGGAGTTGGCCGCGTTGGAAGCTGGATTTCAACGGTACAACTGTTTATGAAGGAAACATCTTCGATCGGTCTTCCGATATAGCGGACTTTTATATCCTTTTGCCTGAATCCGTACAGGGAAAAGGGGATCTGAAACTGACTCTATTGAAAGAAGACAACCGTGCTGCTTATTCGTACGAACTCCGTTCTCTGGAACTTATCGAGGAGAGTGCCCGCGACTTTGAGGTCGTTTCAGTTCCTGATTATGTAACGGCAGGGGCGGCTTTCGGCGTTTTGCTGGAAACCAACAAACCGGATGTACGTTTAAAAGTACAGGTTCCGTCTTTCGTAATCCCGTCGTTCCAGGAGATAGAACTGAAAGAGACCGGTTTGCATGTTGTGGAATTTCGTGCCGGAGACTATGCTTCTGCGGTCCCGATGACTTTTGATGACGGAAGCCGGAAAGCGGAAGTGATGATTCGTCAGATAATAGAAAAAGAACCGGATGGGGTATATATTTCTTCGGGCGATGAGATTTATATAGATAAGGAATATACGCCTTATGATTATTTTTTCAAATGGTATATTTCCAAACGCATTGGAAACTGGTATCAGTTCCGTCCGTCTTACCAGTGGAGTGGTTTCCGTGTTGCCCGTCCGGAAGTTATTCGTCATTATACCGGTTTGCTGAACAAGCTGCAGATCCCTTATGCCTGGCAGGTAGAAGGCCGTACATTGGCTGGAAAACGTATCAATCCGGATCTGGAGACACTGGCATCTCCTATGTTTCGCGGAAAACAGGCACATGAAAATGACGGTGGTTATTATTACTGGCAACATTTCCTGTATCAGGGAGTCTTCTCCGATATGGCTGCCCGTAACCGCCCTTATGGAGGTATCTTTGCCAAACATCGTCCTATCTATACCGATCACGGCGTATTTATTCATTATGACCCGTATGGGGTGAAGGATATGGCTGACGGTGCCCGTAAATTGGTTGAGAACTTCCGTTATTCAAAAGGAGAGAGCAGTCGTCATACCGGTCCGTCCACTATGTTCCGTTATTTATATCAGGCAGGTTATAACTGGCTGGGAGCCGAGCAGATGTATGGCCCGGAAGAAATTATCCTCTCTTCCCTGCGTGGTGCCTCACGTGCCTACAGTAAACAGAATTATGGTACGTTGCATGCCATGCAATGGGGATCAGGTCCTTTCACCGATCCGAAACACTCCCTGCGTTTATATATGTCACTGGCAGTAGCTTACATGCACGGTTCTTCCCACATGAACACCGAAGAGGCATTGTGGCTGGACGAATATGCAAACGACCGCTATTCCCAGTCCGGCAAAGAACATTTGTATGCCCAGCACTGTGTACTTGACTTTATAGAAACACATACCCGGCGCGGTGAACTGAAAAGTAACATTGCCGTTATTCAGGGAAGAAATGATGCCTGGAAATCATTTGGCCGCGGCAGTCTCTGGTCACAGAAGGGAGATAAATGGGAATTTAACAAGGCGACGGAAAGTTTCGATTTGCTGAATGTTTTCTATCCGGATAATATTGTCGACGGCTGCGGTCCGAAAGGTTGGTTTACTTCTACCCCTTATGGTACAGTGGATATCTTACCTGTCGAAGCTCCGCAGGATGTGATGAATAAATACAAGGCGATGGTTTTCCTGGGCTGGAATAGTTTTGAGGAAGGCGATTTCCTCCGTATCCGCAACTATGTATTTAACGGCGGAACGTTGGTTCTGACTGCTGCTCACCTGAATGCCGAACTTCAACCGGACCAGCCTGTGAAGTTTCCGGTAAATGATGCGGTTATCCGTGAAATGTTAGGTGATAGTTATAAGTCATTGAGTGGAAAGACTGTTATTTCGTTTGGCAGTGGAAAGATTATCTATTTCCCGCAGACGGCATATCCGGCAGAAGCCTCTTTACGAAGCCAGTACGAGGCGACAATGCGTGAGTTAGCAACAGAAACAGTCGGTGAAGAACTCTCAAAAGGTTGGATCGAATCAGCTCCGTCTGTTGGTTTTACTGTCTGGGATAATAAGGATCGCCGTACTATTTATCTGTTGAACACCGACTGGCAAAGTGATGAGCAGCAACATCAGGCTACATTCGTTTGGAATGGCAGGAAATTCCCTGTCGATGTGAGACGTTATCATATCGAAACGATTCATTGTGCCGATGGTTTGGCAGTTTCTCCCGGTAGCAATACGACGGATATCTTACGTATTGCAAAGGTTGATAATGGCTGGCAGGTAACAGTGCAGAATACGGAGAAAGATATGATACGTTGTTTTAATACGGAGACGGGAGAAACGAAAACAGTTACGCTGGATGAACCTTCCGTCCATATAATAACTGTTGAATAAATTTTAATCGGAGTATATTTTAAGAGGATGTTGTAAAGCTTTATTTTTAATGCTTTTGCAACATCCTCTTTTTTTAGTGCTTTTATTGAGCTGATTTATTTGTTATCCGGCAATAGTTTCTGTAATTCGGTTTCTGCACTGTATCCCGGAAAATCATCGTCGATTACATCCCCGTCCCGGTTCAACATGACATAACGGGGTATGCCGTTGAATCTGAATAGCTGGCGCAAGTAGTTATATTCATCTTCAGACAAGCGGAACAAGTTATCCCCCATATCATTTTCCGAAATGAATTTATTGTAAGAGTTTTCCGGAGAACCACCTGTGTCCGTAATATATACGAAAGCAAGATCCGGACTGCCTTTGTATTTATCTCTTAGCGGCTGCATCTCTTTAATGCTATAAATGCAAGGGCCGCAGGTTGTAGCCCAAAAATCAACTAAGACAAACTTCCCTTTGTGCGGATTGACCATTTTGCGGAAAATATCCGTCGCTTTTCCTTCCGGAAGTTTATAGGCCTGTTTTTCTCCCTCCGGGAATTTTTTTGCATACATACGCATTGCTTCTTCTTTCAGGAAAGGTTCAGCGATGCTGCTGGTTAGCTGTCCGACCAGTAAAGTTCCTTCTTTAGGTGTGATCGAACTCAGGGCGTAATCCAATGAACGAACCTTGGCTATATCGAACAATAAACCGGGAGTGATTTGCAGATCATTTCGTAAAATAGAATCTTTACGTATCCATTCTTTACTAAGTACTTCGAATCTCTCTTCGGGATCGAATGGCATACTTCTGGTAATAGGTCCCATAAATTCATAACGGTTTATGAAACTGCTGAATGTATTCGGGATGATTAAGTTTCTGTCATTACTATTTATCCTCGTTAGGAAATCATAGTAATCATTCGGAACCGGCTGCTTCAAGATCTCGTTAGTAGAATCCTGAGCCGAGAAATGAGTCCGTAGCATGGTATAATCTAGTAAAGCTTCGTAGAACGATAGAAGTAATTTATTTTTCAGTAATAGCTGTCCTTTGATTGATACATTTTTTTCTTTCAATTCAGATTCCAGTGCGTTATTGGCTTCTTGAAGGGTTTCCAATTGTAGCTGCTTGAAATCCATAGGAGAAAGTGTCTTGATCTGGTTTTCAAAGTTATCATAACAGAAAGTATTTATTTTAATCTTGTAAAGTTCTGTATTGATCCCTGCGGAAATTCCTTTGTAGGCGATATTTTTGAGGTCATATCGGCGGTTACGGTATCGATCTGCCATCAGGAAATCTTTCCAGTCTAAAGAAATAAATAAGGTTTCTCCTGGTTCGATATAAAACGGAACTGTTGTCTTTTTAAAGAATATATAACCTTCCCATGGATGATTTAACGGAAAGTCTGCTTCGAAGCGTCCGTCAGGATGAATTTGTACAACAGTCGGATAATCTTCGCGGGTCATAACATTATTAATATAGATTATACCCGTATTGAATCCGGCGCGACTATCATACCCTTTCAGAAAACCGCGTAGGTGAGCTGTGTCTTTCCGGAAGAAATTGCTCCCATAATTAACTGACGGATCGGCTTCTGTAGCCAAATGGTTTTCCATATCTTTCCATGTTCCGTATATTCCTTCTTCTGTCTGTTTGTTTTTTTGTTTTTTCTTTTTTTCCAATGAGACTCCAAAAATAGAGCCTTCCCCTGTATCTGATTCCATATAATCGAATTTCTTCATTTTTTTATCGAGAGGTGGAAAGATCAAGGTAAATATCGAATCGCCGGAGTCGGGCATGAACGTTTGTTTACCGAATGTAGTACCTTCAATTCCGATAGGAAAATATTTCTTTCCGGAATCTGGATCTTTGATGTAAGAGGTACTGTCGAAAGTAATCCACCAATGGGGTATGAATTCACTGTGTATTTGTATCCGTGTGTTTTCTTTGTTTCGCTCTATTTGGGTAATCGTATTGATACCGGTACTCTTGAATTCATATTCCGGATTTTTTATGATACGCTGGGCGAATGTAGTGTAGGTGATTCCCAGCAGTAGGAATAAAATGGTAGCTTGCTTTTTCATATAGGAGTGTTTTTAGTGTTAATCGTTGGTTGATTTATATGGATTAAAGATAAAATTTAATTTAATAAGCTGATACTGTAGATAGGTTCTTGTTTTCTATTTTATTCTATTTTATCATTTGTGTCAAGCTTTTATGACTATTTTAACTCCTTGCTTATGCTATCCTTTGTATTTACTGACGTATGCCGGAGATGTGAAATGTGGAGTTTTTTTATTGATCAGTTTTTGTGAAATAACAAATAGCTATTAAATACTGCATTATGCTATCAAATAGTTTAAAAATAGCTTGTGATACTATTGTATGCGTGTTTTGAATTAACTGTTTTAGATGATATTTGATTACAATATTTAACACATAAGCCTTTCTTCTCTGATTTTTCAGTTTGTTTAAAAGAAAATTCATCTCGTTTTAAACGAAAAAAATTTCCTTTTAAATGAACTGGGGATTTGTTTTAATAGAAAAATGTGTTAAATAATATTTAAATGGAGCTTAGCCGTATGATTTTTTACCCCAATCTTATGTTTTTCGGCCTCTTTTTTACTCTGGAAGGTAGGTGAGATCATTCAAAAAGAGCCTTGCATTAATCTTCTGAGGATTAAAATTTAAGAATAAATGAGAGCTGTTGTTTGAATTATCCTGTCTTAAAGTCTGTTTTATCTTCTCCTTTATTGCAATACGATATATCTGAACTTCCGGAGAATCCTCTAAAATATGACTGTGTTTGGTCAAGCTCCATACCTTACCGTAAAAAAGCACTTGAAATATCATTTTGACATATCTGTTTTTTCTTTTGTTCGGTTTACTCTCTATCCGAAAATAGTTTTTCTATGAAAACTATAGTGTCAGTAGCTACTTGATATACCTTCTGAAAACAGAAGTATCTCTTTTTTCAAATCCGGTCTTTTTATATAGTCCGTGGGCAGCAATCCTATCATTGCTTGATGTTAAGTCAACTTTCTCAATTCCTAATTTTTTTGCATGTTCCATCGCCGCCTCAATTAATAGTTTTCCGATTCCTTTTCCTCTGGCATCATTATCGGTTACAACATCCTCAATCCATGCCTTTCTGGTAAGAGGTGTTGGATATATTGCAAGCGTTAAAGTGCCTAAAACTTTATTTTCATCTTCGGCAATAAATAGAGTTATAGAATCTGATTTAATTACATTTTCCAGATGCTTTTTATCTAAAATAAATACCGATGATGGAGACAGTTGAGGAAGAATATTCTGTAATCCTTCAATTACTTCGTCTGTGATTTGTTTAATGATTTTTATTTCCATTTTTTATAATTTATATTGTAATAAATATGATAGCAAATATAGAAAAAGATATATATATTTGACGATTATTTTATTAAAAAATTATTTTTATATACCCGAATTATGCGAATAAACTATCTGTATTCTATCCTGTATGTATTGTTTTTTTTGACGTCTTGTAATGAAAAAAAAGAAATTATTAATGGTAATATATCTTTGAAAATAGACGGACGAATGCATACGAATATCTCTATGATTGGAGATGATGTATTACCTTTTTATAGCGATTTTGTTGCATCTGATTATCTTGTAATGAGAGAAGGTGTTGCAAACGATTTTACTTTGAAAGACATGAGAAAGTCGAAACAAGTCGACAAAACTATTTATGAGCTGACCGGAATTTATCAGAAAAATGGAATTGAGATTGAAAAGATCGTAAATATAATGGCTCCTGACTCTTTTCCGGGAATGTTGCTGTTTACTATTAAGTATGTAAATAAGGGAGAAAAGGAACCTGTTGTTACAGCCTGGGTGAATCATGATTTGTATATGGATCGTGAGGAAGACTCTGAGCCGGTATGGTCGTTGCAATGTAGTTCGACAAGTTCCAGAGGCGACTGGGTTTTACCTGTTACCCCCGGGTTTTATAAAAAAAATTATATGGGAATGAATAATTCCGATTATGGCGGTGGAATACCTGTCTGCGATCTGTGGCGGAAAGACGGTGGATTTGCTATAGGCGTTACTGACGATGTATTACGCTTAGTCAGTTTTCCGGTGAGCAGGCAGAAATATGAGAATAAAGCCAATACCAAAGTTTTATATGAATATAGCTCTCCCATTGATTTTAAAAGGAATGATACAATATCGACTTATAATACATTTGTAAGTGTGCATACCGGCGATTTTTATAATCCTTTGCGTCAGTTCTCCAAATATATGCAATCTAAGGGCATGGAGTTTGCTGCTCCTGAGGAAGATGCTTTCGATGCAGTTTGGTGTGCCTGGGGATATGAACGTAATTTTACGATGGATGAAATAAAAGCCACGTTGCCCAAAGTGAAAGAATTAGGTTTTAAATGGGTGGATGTAGATGATGGTTTTCAGGTTGCAATTGGCGATTGGGATATGAATAAGCGTTTTCCGGGAGGCGATAAAGATATGAAAGCTCTGGTAGATTTAATTCATCGACATGGATTGAAAGCGAAATTATGGTGGGCGCCTTTAGCCGCAGATCCTAACTCTCAATTGTTGAAGGAAAGTTCCAAAATGAAATTGCTGACGAAGGAGAGGCTTCCGTGTATGATAACCTGGTGGAATTGCTTTTATCTATCGCCTGTAAATCCGTATACCGAGAAATATACGAACGATTTGGTTGAAAAGTTTATTGGGGACTGGGGATTCGACGGACTAAAGCTGGACGGACAGCATCTCAATTGTTGTCCTCCCGATTATAACCCCCGAAGCGGATTAGATTATCCGGAACAAGCCATCGAACAGTTGCCCGCTTTTTACAAAGGTATTTTTGAAACGGCACGGAAAATCAATCCAAATGCCGTTGTGCAAAACTGCCCTTGTGGCACTGCCATGAACTTTTTCAATATGCCGTATATGAATCAGGCAGTTTCTTCCGATCCGTTATCCAGTTGGCAGATCAGGCTGAAAGGAAAAGTCTACCGGGCTATCTTTGATAAAATAGCATATTATGCAGACCATGTGGAGTTGAGTGATAACGGAAACGATTTTCCTACCCAGATTGGAGTCGGAGCGGTAGTTGGCTCTAAATTTACTTATCCTAGAGATAATCCGGAGGTAAAGATCTCTTATTTGCTAACTCCGGAAAAAGAAGCCTGGTTTAAAAAGTGGGTTGGTATTTATAACGATAAGATGCTGTCAAAGGGTGAATATCTGAATTTATATGACTTGGGTTACGATAAGCCTGAAACGCATGTAATAGAAAAAGAAGGGAAGATGTATTATGCTTTTTATGCGGATAATTGGGATGGAGAGATTGTTTTAAAAGGTCTCGAAAATAAAAAGTATACAGTTTGTGAATATACCGATGATTCTTTGAAAAAATACCAGGTTGATGGTTCTGATCCGGTAATTAATATTTCCTTTAAAGGAAGCTATCTTATAGAAGTATATTAGCTCTGGTTTTGATTTATTTGATCTGAGTTATATTTTGTAATAAGGGGTAGGTTTTTTGTATAAAATCTACCCCTTATTTTTTTTTTCATTCTTCTTACTTTGATTTATAATGGATCACGATTTTAGTACAAAAAAATATGATTTTGTTGTGAGTACTTTTTATCTGTCATTCGTTATATATTTATAGGAGTTGAATTTGTAAGAAAAAATCACTAATAGAAATACATGGAAAATAAATATATAAAATTAATCATTGATTATTTGGAAGGACACTCTAATAAAGATGAAATAAATGAATTTTATGAGTGGGTCAATGAAAGCGATTCGAATAAAGAATTTTTTTTCGATATTAAAATGTTGTATGATGCAAATAAATCTCCTAAAAATGTAGACAATATTGATGGAAGTTGGGAGCGTTTATTTAAGAAAAAAACAGGAAAGAAACCATATTATTTTAATTTCTTGTATAAATGGGCTAGCTATGCGGCAATAGTATTATTTGCTGTCATGTTTAGTACTGTATTCTTTTTAACTATTCTGAAAGATGGAGAAGAAAAAGGATTGAATACACGTTATATCGGAGGTGACGGTTTGGAAGCAGATATTGTCGAACTTCCGGATGGAACTCGTGTCAGTCTCGGTTCAACAACTACTTTCCATTATGCGAAGGATTTTGGTGAAAAAAAACGAATTGTTTACTTGGAAGGAGAAGCCTTTTTTGATGTTGCCAAACAAAAAAATAAACCTTTTATTGTAAAAACCCGGGAACAGGATATAGAAGCTTTGGGTACAAAGTTTAATGTAATGGCTTATTCTATGGATTCATTAGTAATAACAACATTATTGGAAGGTTCTGTCCGGTTGACTTCTGCTCATTTGTCAGAAAAAATTACATTACATCCTAATGAACAGTTTACTTATAACCGTAATACGAAAGTAAGTTCTTTGCAAAAGGTCGATGCCCGGCAGTTTGTATCCTGGACTTCGGGATATTACTACTTCCCCGGACAAAGTCTGGAAGTCATCCTTGACAGGTTGAGCCATGTTTATGGAGTAAAGTTCACTGTATTGTCGGAAGATCTCTACAAAAAGACATTTACCGGGACTTTCTATCGCGGACAAAGTATAAAGGATATCATGGAAATTGTCAATCTATCTATTCCGATCAAATATATAATAGATGATCGTCATGTAACTATTTTGGAAATATAACTAATTGTTAATCTTTAAATTGTGATAAATATGAGTGAGTAAAAAACGAAAAAAGAAGGGAAAATCTTGCAGGATCCTCCCTTCCGGAAATGTAATCCAATTAAACTTCCATGGGCTGGAATTAGTGTTTAATCTTCAAACAATCAAAAGTATGAATAATCAACGTATAGTTGTTTCCGTAAATCTGAAAAGAACTATAAAAATTATGAAATTAACCATGTTAATGCTGATCGTCTGTTTATCACAGGTGGTAGCTGCTACTTATGCACAAACAGCGAAACTGAATGTTTCCGCTGAAAATGAAACATTGGAAAATGTATTGAAACAAATAGAAAAACAATCGGAATTTCTGTTTTTCTATAATCTGGAAGAGATCAATAAAAATGAAAAGATCTCTATTGTCAAGCAAAATGCTAATATTCAGGATGTACTGGATGCTATTGTTGCTAAAACCGGTCTGAAATATGTGATTAAAGACCGTCATGTCGTTTTAACGACCAAATCCTCATCTCCTGTTGGTGCCGTAACGCAGCAGGGGCGTAAGGTTACAGGTATGGTAAGCGATGCCTTTGGTCCTATAACAGGGGCAAATATTATCCAAAAAGGTACGACGAATGGTACGACTACCGATATGAATGGCTATTATTCCATAGAGGTGCCGGATGATGCTGTCTTGCAGATTTCGTTTATCGGTTATATACCGCAGGATATAGCTGTAAGAGGACGGGGGACGATTGATGCATTGTTGAAAGAAGATACGCAGGCATTGGAGGAAGTAGTGGTAGTTGGCTATGGTACGATGAAAAAGAAAGACCTGACAGGTGCTGTCGCTTCTGTTAAAATGGACGATACGCCGGTTGGAACTGTTTCTACCATTAGTCATGCTTTGGCTGGTAAAGCGGCTGGATTACAGGTTAGTGCGATCAGTGCGCAGCCAGGTGGCGGATCCACTTTCCGTATCCGTGGTGCCGCTTCTGTTAATGCCAGTAATGATCCCTTGATTATTATAGACGGTTTTCCTATAAGTACGCCGAATGAAGACAAAATTAGTACTGGTAAATATTCGAGTGGGACAACGGATAATATCCTGGCATCTATTAATCCGAACGATATCGAATCTATCGAGGTTTTAAAAGATGCAAGTTCCACAGCTATTTACGGTTCACGTGCCGGCAACGGTGTGATCATAATAACGACGAAAAAGGGGAAAACCGGTGCTCCTACGGTAACGTATTCTGGAACAGCCAGTGTTCAAACCCTTGCTAAGTCTTATGATATGTTGAATTCAAAAGATTTTATGACTGAGTCTAACCGTTATCAATACGAGCAATGGATGAAAGATAATAGTATTGGTATTTACGGAGGGAAAAGTGCATCTGATGCATCGTCTGTTTATGTTCCTCGTTATACAGATTCCCAGATTGCTAATCCGGCCAATAATACAAACTGGTTTGATGAAATCACCCGTACAGGTTTCCAGACTCAACATAATGTCTCGATTAACGGGGGTACCGATATGACGAAGTATCTGGTTTCCGGCAACTTCTTCAAACAAAATGGTGTGGTGAAG
Source organism: Parabacteroides sp. AF18-52 (assembly GCF_003479145.1). Lineage (NCBI taxonomy): Bacteria > Pseudomonadati > Bacteroidota > Bacteroidia > Bacteroidales > Tannerellaceae > Parabacteroides > Parabacteroides sp. AF18-52. The sequence goes on along the minus strand of NZ_QUGR01000009.1, from coordinate 227,250 downwards.
AATAATGATATGGAGCGTTTTACAGGTCGTATGAATTTGGAACAGGTTGTCAGCAAATATGTAAAAGTAGGTGTAAACCTGACTTTGTCAAGAAACCAGACCAATAATGTGCCTTTAGGTGCCGGACAGTATGAAAATGCCAGTATTATGGTTGCTGCCGCTCAGTTCAATCCGGTTTTAGCAGTTAGGGATGAGAATGGTGAATATATCCTGAATGACGAAGCATCCTTTTTGCCTAATCCTGTCTCTTTATTGGAAATAACTGATAAAACAACGAAAGAGAGATTATTGGCTACCTCTTTTGTGGAGGTGAAACCGATCAAGGAATTAACTTTAAAGGCTAATTTAGGGATCGATCGTAATTACCAGAAACGCAAAGTATATCTGCCTAAAACAACGCTTTACGGGGCTAAGACCGACGGACAGGCTAATATCGCGCAATATGATAAATCCGATTATCTGTTGGAACTGACAGCCAATTATGCAAAACAGTTTGGTGAACATAACCTGAATGCCTTGGCCGGATATTCTTTCCAACGTTTTACGGATGAGTCTTTATCGGCGGGTAACAGCCAGTTCCTGATTGATGGATTCTTATATAATAACCTGGGGGCAGGCGCTTACCCGAAACCAAGTGTGGGTTCTTCTGCTTCGAAAGATGAAATGGCATCATTCTTTGGACGTGTGAATTACTCTTTCAGAGATCGTTATTTATTAACAGCAACATTACGTGCCGATGGAGCTTCCAACTTTGCTAAAAATAACCGTTGGGGATATTTCCCGTCTGTGGCGGTCGGTTGGAGATTTACAGAAGAAGAATTTATGCGTCCATTGACGAATGTATTGTCTAACGGTAAGTTGCGTCTGAGCTTCGGGCAGACCGGTAACTCGAATATCGGTAACAAGGCGATCTCTTATTATAAAACCGGTAACAATAATGAGTTTGGGGATACGGAATCTGTAGGTGTTTACCTGGACCAGATGGGTAACCCTGATTTGAAATGGGAAACAACGACCGAATGGAACCTTGGCTTGGATTTGGGATTTTTTAATAACCGATTAAACGTAACCGCCGAATATTATCATAAAGTGATCTCAGACTTGCTGAGTGAACGCACTCTGTTATCTTACAATGAGGTCAGTAAAATAGCCGCTAATATCGGTGAAACGCAGAGCCAGGGTTTTGAATTGACTATTAATACTAAAAATATTGATACAAAAGACTTCAGTTGGAGTTCGGATCTTACATTCTCTTTATATCGCGATAAATGGAAAACCCGCGATGCGTCATGGAAACCGGCTGCCTATTCACAGTACAATGCTCCGCTTCGTTATTTTCATGGGTATATGTCTGACGGGTTGATTCAGGAAGGCGAAACTGTAGAGTGGATGAAAGGTGCTGTTCCCGGACAAGTAAAGATCAAAGACCTCGATGGTTATGTGTATAACGAGGACGGAACAATGAAAGTGGATAAACACGGTATTCCTGTAAAGAGTGGTAAACCGGACGGCAAGATCGATGAAGCCGATATGGTTATCTATGGTAGCAAAGACCCTGGCTATTTATTGGGGTTCAATAATTCGTTCCGTTACAAAAACTTTGACCTGAATGTTTATTTCTACGGACAGTTTGCCTTATGGAATATAGGTTCTTACAATGATTTGTGGCTGACAGGTGCCGATGGTATGACTGGTATCGTAAATATGTACCGTGGATATAATATGCCGGTTTCAGCAAAGGATGTTTGGGCTCATGATAATACGACAGCAACCCGTCCGGGATATTTCCAGGATAAGAGTCCTATTTCTGAAGCAGGCACAAGCACGGGTAAGATCGGTGACTATTATCTGGAAAAGAGTTGGTTTATCCGTTGCCGTAACATCACTTTAGGATATACGATTCCGATGAAGCAGTCGAAGAAAATTTTATCTAATATACGTGTGTATGCAGATATCAACAATCCGTTCACGATCACTCCGTATAAAGGGCTTGACCTGGAAACAGACAACTCCGTATGGGCTTATCCGAACGTTAGAAGTTTCAGTCTGGGATTGGATATAACATTTTAATTAAAGTCTAAATCGAGTATAATATGAAAAAGTTATTATATATAGTATCGGTATTGTTAGCTACCACTGCTTTCCTACCTTCTTGTACAAATCTGGAATCAGAAATGTATGATGTGATTAATCCGAATATCTTTCCGGTGAATGAAGCCGATGCGAATGCGTTGGTAACGGCCGCGGCTTATGCTCCGTTTCGTTCTAACTGGTACAGTGGTCTTTATTCTGCCGGATCCGGAGGCATACATGTGACGGCTGAACTGACTACCGATATCGGTTATTGTCAGTGGAATGACTCTTATTATCCTGATTTGTTGGAAGTGAATTTCACCCCTTCTTCTCAATGTCCGACGTCGCCGTACAAAGACTATATTGGTTATATAGGTAAAATGACGTTGACTCTGGACCGTATTTCCGGTATCGATATGAAGGAAGAAACTAAAAAGCGGTTGGAGGCCGAAATTCTTTGCGGACGGGGATGGTTAGCTTATCTTCTGTATGATTTTTATGGACCGATCCAGATCCCGACTTTGGAACAATTGAGTAATCCGTTGGGTGAAGAGATTATTCCGCGTGTTTCCCGTGAAGAAATGGTTGCTTTTATTGAAAATGACCTGAATGCTGCGATTGCCGTATTACCGGCCAGCTATAAATCTTCGGACAGTAATTACGGACGCTTTACAAAGGGCTTGGCTTATACGGTACTCATGAAATTGTATATGCAGGAAAAAAACTGGACAAAGGCTGTTGAATGCGGACGTGAACTGATGAAACCGGAATACGGATATGAGTTGGTGAAGAATTACAAAGATATCTTTACATTGGAAAATGAAGGGAATGCGGAAACGATTTGGGCTGCCATTTGTAGTAGTAGTGTGAATAAGCAACTTTGGGTGGCGCATGTTCTTTCCAGCCAGTATCCGACAAAGAACGAGAGCATCCAGAAATGGGGTGGTTACCGTGTGCTGTGGGATTTCTATGAGACGTTCGATAAGAATGACAAGCGTTTAGAAGTGCTGGTTGGTGAATTTGTAGGAACAGACGGGAAACTTTACAATAAAGAAAATCCCGGGACGGTTTTGCAAACAGGTGCCATGCCGATTAAGTACGGAGAGGATCCGGCAGCTACGGGTGAAGAAAGCCAGATCGACTGGATCATTTATCGTTATGCTGATGTCATTACTTTATTATCTGAAGCAATTGTCCGCAATGGCAATGCCGTAACGCAGGAAGCTGTCGATTTATTGAATATGGTGCGTTCACGTGCTGGTATTTCTACATATAACTTTTCTGATATTAAAGGCGTCGACGATTTTCTGGATAAGGTTTTGCTGGAGCGTGGTCATGAGCTTTGGTTTGAAGGTGCCCGCCGTACAGACTTGGTTCGTTACGGGAGATATATTGAATATGCCCGCAGATACAAAGGTTCTGTTACTGCACAGGACTATATGAACCTGATGCCTTTACCGCAGTCTGTAATAAACGAAAGTAGAGGGACAGTTATTCAGAATCCGGGCTATTAACAGGAAGGTTTTAGTAACTGAATAATTTATAGGGGGCTGTCTGACAAGTCGGAGACAGTCCCTTTTTTTATCAATAATTTTGTCGTTGTTTTTTTATGTAAAAAGTGCGTTTACCCTATCGTATTAAAAAAATCATTAGTTAAAAAAGAACTCTTTCATGTGTCGTTTCGAGATTTTTAATATGTTTGCAATATGGATGTAAGAGATCAAACGACAGATTGCTATCAGCGCATATACCTTGAATATGCTCCAATGCTGCTTCGTTTTGCCGGAAAATTTGTGTCTGATTTCTTTGCAGAAGATATAGTCCATGATGTTTTCCTTAAATTGTGGGACAAGCAGGTTTTCCTTCTTCCTGATGATGATCTGAAAAGAATTCTTTATACTTCCGTTCGCAATGCCTGTATTGATCATTTGCGCCATGCAAATATAGAACAGGAAATACTTGATCACCGTTCTGTGCAGCTTAAATTAGATGAGTTGGACTATTTCGAGTCGTCCGACGAACTTTTTATGCGTAAAGATCTCCTGGCTTTTTTAATGAAGAAGGTCGAAGAGTTACCGGAACGCAGCCAGGAAATTTTTCGTCTTTCTTATATGAAGGGAATGAAAGCAGCTGAAATTGCCGATCAGTTGGGTTTGTCTGTTCGTACCGTTGAAAATCAGTTGTACCGTTCATTACTTTATTTACGTAAACATTGCTCTCATTTATTCTTTTATCTTTTTACCCTGATTTAAAGCGCTTTATTATTTTATTTTAAAAAAAGATTGTTTTCTTGTGAGTATTTTTTTTCCGCCATGCGTTATAAGTTCATAAAGGACTAAGTCACCGAAAGGTAACAAATCAAAAAAGATGTCATGGAAAACGAACATACAGAGTTGATTATAGGCTATTTGATGGGGAATCTTCCACCTGAAGAAATGACTCATTTTTATGGTTGGGTGAATGAGAGTGCTTCTAATAAGGAGTTGTTTTTTGAAATTAAGGCAATGTATGATGCCGGAATATCATTGGGAAAACCAATTGATACGGCTTCCAGCTGGCAACGTTTGCTTAATAGAAAGAAAAATTCACAGATACGAAGGTTCAAACTTTGGTACCAAATAAGTACTTATGCTGCTGTCGCTTTGCTGGCTGTAGCGATCAGTTCTGTTTATTTTTTATTCTTCCGCGAGAGTGATAAAGGGTTATACTCTAGATATATAGGAGGGAATGGGCTGGAAGCGGATGTTGTAGAATTACCGGATGGTACACATGTTAGTCTTGGCTCAAAAACAACCTTTTATTATGACAAGGATTTTGGGAAAGATAAACGTGTCGTGTATCTGGAAGGAGAAGCCTATTTTGACGTTGCCAAACAAAAGAATAAACCTTTTATTGTAAAGACAAAAGAACAGGATATTGAAGCGCTTGGAACAAAGTTCAATGTGATGGCTTATCCGTTAGATTCGATGGTGATAACAACTTTATTAGAAGGATCGGTGCGTTTGACAACAGCGAATATTGCTCAGCAGACGATACTAAAACCAAATCAACAGTCTGTATATAACCGGAATTCCAAATTTGCTTATTTGCAGAAAGTAGATGCTTTGCAATTCACTTCCTGGACCGCTGGTTATTATTATTTCCCGGAACAAAGTCTGGAAACCATACTTAAAAGAATGAGTCATGTGTATGGTATACAGTTCTCCATCAATTCGGAGAAATTAAAGAAAAAGACTTTCACCGGAACTTTTTATCGTGGGCAAAGTATCAAAGATATCATGGAGATTATTCGTTTATCCATGCCAATCCGCTACAGGATAAACAGTCAATATGTGATTATATCGGAAATATAACGGCCGTTCTAATTATAAAATCAGAAAAGCATATGGATACAAGTTAATCTGAAAAACAAGAAGGTAAAATCTTGCCGGATTTTATTATTCTGAAATGAGTGAATCAATTAAACTCCCATTGCCGTGGGATAGTGTTTAATCTTAAAACAATCAAATGTATGAATGATCAACGTATAGTTGTTTCTTTAAATCTGAAAAGGACTATAAATATTATGAAACTGACCGTGCTAATGCTCGCAGTATGCTTGTCACAAGTAGTTGCAGCGACTTATGCTCAAACGGCAAGGCTAAACGTCTCTGCTAAAAATGAAACACTGGAAAGTGTATTGAAACAGATAGAAAAGCAGTCGGAGTTTCTGTTTTTCTATAATCTCGAAGAAGTCAACAAAAACGAAAAGATTTCTATTAACAAGAAGAATGCCGATATTCAGGATGTATTGGATGCAATTGCAACTAAAACAGGTCTGAAATATGCGATTAAAGACCGGCATATTGTGCTTACTTCTAATGATACCCATGCAGTTAACACTGTGCAACAGGATCGTAAAATTAGAGGTAAAATTGTTGATATGAACAATGAGCCTGTTATCGGTGCAAATGTTGTTATAAAAGGAACAACCAACGGTACCGTTACCGATATAGAGGGTTACTTTGAAATCGATGCTCCCCTCAATGCAGAGATGTTAATAAGTTATATCGGTTATTTGCCTCAGGCTGTCAAAATTGGAAAAAACACTTCATATACAATTCAATTGAAGGAGGATACACAAGCCCTCGACGAAGTGGTAGTTGTAGGTTACGGAACGCAAAAGAAAGCAACATTGACAGGAGCTGTGGCTTCCATTAAAGGAGAAGAAATTGTTAAAGTAAGCCAACCTTCGATTCGTGCCAGTATGTTAGGTAAGGTTCCGGGTATCCGTTTCCAACAGACTAACGGTGAGCCGGGTAACGATGGAGGTACATTCGATATTCGTGGTTTCGGGGATGCTCTGACCATTGTGGACGGTGTGGAAAGACCTTTCTCGCAAATAGATCCAAACGAAATAGAATCTATCAATATATTGAAAGATGCCTCTGCATCCGTTTATGGTTTTAAAGGTGCAAATGGTGTCATCATTATTGAAACAAAGAAAGGTAATATCAGTAAACCCAAAATCAACTATAGCTATACAATAGGTTTGCAGAATCCGGTTAAAAACCTGGAGATGATGGATGCTTATCAATATGCATATTATCGTAATGAAGCATTGATGAATGCCGGCCAAGCGCCAAAATACACAGCGGAAGAGCTTGAAAAATATCGTACAGGTTCCGATCCTGTGAACTATCCGACTACGGATTGGTATAAAGAAGCCGTTAGAAAAGTGTCTCCAAAACAGCAGCATAACTTAAATATCAATGGTGGTTCTGAAAAAATCAGATACTTTTTCTCTCTTGGTTACCTGAATCAGGAAGGTATACTGAAATCTTCACAGGAATTCGACCGTTATAACTTCAGATCAAATATTGTAGCGGATATTACTCCGAAACTTAAAGCAGAAGTAGGTTTGGGTGGCCGTTTGGAAGATTACAAATATCCTTATTATCTGGGTGACGAAGGTGTCAAGGTCTTTTCTGCAATTAAGTCAAATGCTCCGAACGTCCCGGTTTATGCCAACAACAATCCGGCATATTACTATAATTCCGACAACAACGAATTGAATCCGATAGCCATGCTCGACCGTGAAGCAACCGGTTATAAGGATAAACGTTATCTCGAATTCAATGGTCAAATGTCTCTAAGCTATGAAATTATGAAAGGTTTTATAGCAAGAGCTTTCCTGGCTTACGACTACACAAGTGAAATGAAGAAAGAATTGAAGAAAGATTTCAAATCTTATACCTACGATCAGACACTGGATGTATACAATCCGATTACCAAAGTGGCACAAGGCGAATTGTATCAGAGAACACAGCCTTACTATAAAACTACTCAGCAGTATTCGTTAAGCTATAAGAATACTTTCGGAAAGAAACATAACGTAGAAGGTTTGTTGCTTTTTGAGTGGAAAGAAGTTAAAACAAACTGGTTTGACGCACGCCGTTATTTCAGCATGACTTCTGCTATACCTGAACTGGATAAGGGAGATAAGGATAATATGCAGAATTCAGGAAACTCATCCGTTGATAAATATGGAGGTTATGTAGGTCGTTTCAACTATGATTTTGCCGGTAAGTATATGGCTGAATTCAGTTTCCGTTATGATGGTTCTTTCAAGAACTCTCCTAACCACCGCTGGGGGTTCTTCCCTGCTGTATCCGCCGGTTGGAGACTATCTGAAGAACCGTTCATTAAAGATGCAGTTCCGGCTATGGACAATTTCAAAATCCGTGGCTCATGGGGTAAGATTGGAAACAACAATTCGTTGAATGCAAACAACTTTGTTAGCGGTTGGTTATATCCGTCAGGTAATTACATTTTCGGGGGTAACAACGGAGCATCTATTACTCAGGGACTTTCAGAAGCTAATCTGGCAAATATGAATATCTTCTGGTATAAAGTACAAACAACCAATATTGGTTTCGACGGCTCTTTCTGGAATGGAAAATTGAGTTTTGAATTTGACTATTTCTACCGTAAAACAACAGGGTTATATGCAACTCGTGAAACTTCATTACCGACAACAGCCGGTATTCCTCTTCCGCAGGAAAACCTGAACAGCAGCGATAACCGTGGTTTCGAATTAACCCTGGGGACAGCACAACGCATTGGTAATGTAGATTTCCGTATTAAAGGTAATGTTGCTTATTCCAGAGCAAAAGATTTATATAAAGAACAAGCTGCGCCGTTAAACCAATATAAGAACTGGCGTGATAATGGAAGTTACCGGTATACTAACAAAACATGGGGGTATGAAGCTATCGGTCAGTTCCAGTCTTATGAAGAAATCTATAAATCTCCTATTCAGGATGGTAAGGCGAATTCTTCTTTACGTCCGGGTGATATCAAATACCAGGATTTAAACGGTGATGGCATCATCGACGATAATGACCAGAAGGTTATCGGTAAGGGGGCATTTCCTGACCTGAACTTTGGGTTGAATCTGACATTTGCATGGAATAACTTCGATCTCGACATTCTGTTTCAGGGAGCTTCCAATTATACCCAGATGCTGAATGCTTGTAAAAATCCGTTCAGAGGTCCAGGTGAAGGGAACGGTTTTGAAATTTGGACGGACAGATGGCATAAAGCAGACTATGATGACCCATATAGCGAGTGGGTACCGGGTAAATTTCCTTCTTTGCGTATCGATAATAATGATAACAATTCAAGAAGTTCTACATACTGGACGACCAATGCTTATTATGTCCGTATGAAGAGTATCGAATTGGGATATTCTATTCCTAAATCATTACTGAGCAAGGTCGGGGTGGATAACCTGCGTGTATACTTCAATGCTTATAACCCGTTGACGATTACTAACGTGAAATATACGGACCCGGAAGCTGTGGAAGGATGGATGAGTTTTTATTATCCGCAATTAAAAGTTTATTCATTCGGTATTAATATTGGTTTTTAAAAAGAAGATATATGAAAAGATTAGTATATAGTTTTATTTTCGCATCCCTTGTCGGCATGTCTTCATGTAACGATTTCGATGTTCCTGTTACTGACAGGTTAACAGAAGAAGATGTATGGAAAGATGAAACGTTGGTTACAGGTGCACTTGCCAATTTATATGATAAATTACAGGTGGAACAAAATTCTGCTTATTTTGAAGGTTGGGATGTTTGGAATGTGAGTTTAACAACTGCTTCCGATGAAGGAACCGGAGCTTTTCAGGCGGGTGATCTTGGAACAGGCGATGTGGTAAGAGCTACATTTAACGACGAATGGTTTGGGCTTTGGGCAGATACTTATAAAAGTATCCGTGGTTGTAATGTTTTTCTTGAAAAGCTGGAAGCATCTGCTATGGAGGAAAAACTGAAGAATGCCTACAATGCAGAAGCACGTTTCTTGCGTGCATTCCATTATTTCAACCTGGTAAAACGATACGGTGGTGTACCTATCGTAACAGATGTACAAAGTTATACAGGCCCGGAAGATTTGCCAGCTTTGCAAGTACCGAGAGATAAAGAGCAGGCAGTTTGGGATTTCATTATCAACGAAGTCGATGAAATTACTTCCGAACTTCCGGTTTCAAGAGACGCAAACAGCCGTACTCGTATTACCCGTTACGGAGCTTTTGCCTTACAGTCCAGAGCAGCTTTATATGCAGCCTCCATCGCCAAGTATGGAGAAGTTCAATTAAATGGTATCGTTGGAGTCAACAACGGAGACGCCGATAAATACTGGAAAAAAGCCATCACCGCATCAGATAGTGTTATTAATTCCAATCAATATAGTTTATATAATAAGTATTCCGATAAAGTTGAAAATTATCAAAAAATGTTCCTTGAAAAGAGAGGATGTTCAGAGTTCATTTTCTATAGAGAATTTCAGGCTGTAGATAAAGGACATTCCTGGGACTTACTGAATGTCCCGTTTAGTTTTGTTCAGAATGGATATGGCTGCGGACAAAATCCTACTTTAGATTTAATTGAAGCATATGAATATAAAGATGGAACTTCCGGTAAACTGAAGTTGAAAGATAACTCTGGCAACTTCATTAAGTATGATTCACCGCTGGATCTGTTCAAGGATAAAGACCCGCGCCTGAGAGCTACATTTTATCTCCCGTTTGATAACTGTCGTGGTGGTATCGTTGAAATCAGAAGAGGTATTTATGACCCGTCTATTGCAGGAAATGACAAATTCGTTACTTCCGGCAATAAAGATGAATACTACAAAAACAGCCAGGTGAAAATCTTGGGTAAAGACGGTGTTTGGGATACGGGAGACGTTGGTAAGACCGGTTTCTATACAAAAAAGTTTTCGGATGAATCGATTACAAACATTGTTGGGAATTATTCTGAAGCACCCTGGCCTATCTTCCGTTTGGCAGAAATGTATCTGAACAAGGCTGAAGCCGCTATGGAATTAGGGAAAAGCGGCGAAGCTGAAGCTGCATTGAATGAAGTCAGAAGACGTGCCGACATACGTGAACTGAGTGGTGAGGTAACTCTGGAACGTATCCGCAACGAACGCCGTGTCGAACTGGCTTACGAAAATCATCGCCATTGGGATTTGAAAAGATGGAGAACTGCCCATATCGTATTGGCTGACTTTCCGACAAATGCTTTATACCCCTGGTTTGTATGGGGCGAAAATAAATACATCTTTACTACCGGTAAAGCTCCAAAACCCAATAAAGTGTTCCAGACAAGGAATTACTATGTAAAAATCAAGGACGATGACATGAGTAGTAATCCAATGTTAGGTCCTAATAATCCTGGTTTTTAATTAAAAAATATTCTAAATATGAAAAAAATTATATATAGCATATTATCCATTTTGCTTGGCTCCCTTTCCTTGGTTTCTTGTCAGGATGACAACTATGATGAACCCAATTCTGGAATCAAAGGTCGTTTTATTGATGCAGAGACATCGGAACTTGTCCCTATGCCGGTACAGGGAGACAATGGCGTAAGGTTGCGACTGTATGAAAAAGACCGTTTCTATTCTACAGACCGGGATCATTCGGAACTTCCGGTTTCTTTCTATGCAAAAATAGATGGAACCTATGAAAATAGCTGGGCGTTCAGTACGGATTATCTATTGACTTTTGAACAAACTAATTTCTATCCGGTCGATACAATAGATGTGTCTCTTCGAGGTGGAAGCATTACAGAAAAAGATATCTTAGTCACTCCTTATGCCCGTATTAGTGATGTAAGAGCTACTTTCGAGAACAAACAACTGAACGTGGCTTATAAGATTTCAAGAAGTAAAGCTGATTACAAGATTGAAAATACATTTCTAGCCTGGCATATCAGTCCGTATATAGATAAGGTTACCGGTAATTTTATGGATATGAATACTCTCGATCGTAAAGGAACGGATGATAATCAGTTATTAAACACAGAACTGACCCAATCTATTGACCTTACCAATAATGCGAACTTCAACAAAGAAGATAACAAAGCCATTATCTTGGGTCACGGAAGCCAGATCTTTGTCCGTATTGGTGTAACTACAAACGGCAAAGTGAACTACAGTACAGTTGTTCCCGTTAAAGTTACTATAGAAAAATAAACAGAAAGGTTTATAGGTTTTAGTTTATTCACTTACAAGAATATACACTCTCTGTGTATCCTATGGAAACATCGGATACCGGGGAGGTATATTCCTAAGTAAAACGATTTTCTATTATAAAAATAACATGAGAAAACAGTTATATACATTTTTCCTGTCTGTTGCAATACAGATTTTATCTCTTTGGCCGGCTGTTTTACAGGCGCAGGATTATAGCGGGAAAGTAAATACTTTAATCGGAACTCAGGGGAATGGCTGGTCTTCGGGATATTTGTATCCGGGAGCTACTTATCCATTCGGGATGGTACAATTTACGCCTACTTATTTCTCAAAGCAACTGGGATTTGTTATCAACCAGTTGAGTGGGGCGGGTTGCGACCATATGGGTAATTTTCCGACTCTACCGTTATCCGGTGAACTGAGGACATCTCCGGACAGTATTATAAATCTGCGGGCATCTCTCACCAAAGAAAAAGGTACGGCAGGATATTATGCAACCTGTGTCAACGACAGTATACAGGCTGAATTAACGGTTACGGAAAGAACCGGAATGGCTAAATATTCTTTTTCAGCAAATGAAAATAGAGGAACGATTATTATAGGTGGTGGTGTAGCTGCAACGCCGATTCAGGTTGCTGCCATTTCAATAACTTCTCCTACTTCCTGCGAAGGTTATGCTGACGGGGGCGCTTTTTGCGGATTTCCTACTCCCTATAAAGTCTATTTCGTTGCAGAATTCGATGCTTCTTCCGTATCGTTAGGTGTATGGAAAAATGAACGCTTACTTCCCGGGGAGAAATTTGCGGAAGGTAAAAACTCCGGGGTTTATTTCACTTTCGACCTTAATAAGAAGAAAGAGGTTTTATATAAGATCGGAGTATCTTATGTTTCGGTCGAAAATGCAAGAGAAAATCTGAAAACAGAAAATCCGGCGTGGAACTTCTCCTCTGTAAAACAATCGGCAGCCAATAAATGGAATCAGTATTTGGGAAAAATTGAAGTAAAGGGAAATAATGAAGACCGTGTCTCACAATTCTATACGCATTTATACCATTCATTTATCCATCCCAACGTTTGTAGTGATGTGAACGGTGAATATATGGGTTCAGATAATAAAGTTTATAAATCCGAACGTAAATATTATACCTCTTTCAGTAATTGGGATACTTACCGCACACAAACTCAATTGATCGCCATGCTGGCTCCCGATGTTACTTCCGATATTGTCATGTCGCATCAGTTATTTGCCATTCGTTCAGGAGGTGGATTTCCCCGTTGGGTTCTGGCAAATATTGAGACTGGTATTATGCAAGGAGATCCTACACCTATTCTGATTGCGAATGCTTATGCTTTCGGTGCCAGAAATTACGATACACGCAGTATACTGAAAACGATGCGTTATGGAGCAGAAGTGCCGGGAGCCAATTCACAGGGTGTATTGACCCGTCCCGGTCTCGAACAGTATCTTGAAAAAGGGTATTATGATGCTTCTGCCATGCTGGAATATACCTCTTCCGATTTTGCGATTGGAAGATATGCGCTCCAGGCTTGCAACGATGAACCTGTCTGCAATTATTATACCAACCGTGCCATGAAATGGAAGAATTTGTATGATAAAGAAACTAATTGGCTCCGTTCCCGCAACGAAGATGGTTCCTGGAAGAAACAGGGTGACGATTGGCGTGAATCTACTTACAAAAATTATTTCTGGATGGTTCCTTACGATCTGAAAGGATTGCTTCAAATAATCGGAGGCAAACAAGAAGGAGAAAAACGTTTGGACGAATTATTTCACCGCCTGGATGCCAGTTATGGAGATGAATGGTTTGCTTCGGGTAATGAACCCAGTTTCCAGATTCCCTGGATTTATAATTGGGTGGGGGCACCTTATAAAGCACAGCATATCATCCGTAAAGTATTGGATGAACAGTACAATAGCCGTCCGGATGGACTTCCCGGAAATGATGATTTGGGTTCGATGGGGGCTTGGTATGTATTTGCCAATATCGGTCTTTTCCCTGAAATACCCGGAGTTGGAGGTTTTTCCATTAACAGTCCCTTTTTTCCTGAAATTATATTGCATTTGGCAGATGGGGATTTAGTGATAAAAGGTGGGGACGAAAGGAAAGAATATATACAGGCTTTGAAAGTAAACGGGAAAAGATCTGATTCGACTTGGATTGACTGGAATGACATTAAAAATGGCGGAATACTCGAATATTCGCTGTCCCCGAAACCGAATAAGGCATGGGGAACTTCAGTAACTCCACCTTCTTTTGGAAATTAAGCAGTCTATCCTGTCATAAGAAAGAAAAAATGATACAATTACACGAAGAAGGTCAAGAGTAGAGGCTTAATAACAGATATATATTATAATATTGTAAGTCTAAAAACAGTTGTGTGATAAATTGTATCTGTTATCTACTAATTAAATAAAAAAAAGATATCCATGAATAAAGGTATTATGATTATCTCTGTCGGCTTACTGCTGGCAATAGCATTCACTTCATGCGAAATGAAAAAGAAAAGTACAGAAACTGTCGCAGTAGACACTACAGACTGGTGTCTGGATGGTTTCGAACGCCCAGCCGGTAAGAATCCGATTATCTCTCCGCAGGGAAGTACAAAGTTTTACTGTCCGATGCGGGAAGACTCTGTTGCCTGGGAAGAAAGCGACACATTCAATCCGGCCGCAACTATTTACAAGAATGAAATTGTCGTTCTTTACCGTGCAGAGGATAATTCGGCACAGGGGATTGGTTCCAGAACATCTCGTTTAGGATATGCAACCTCTGTTGATGGGCTTAATTTTACAAGGAAAACTACCCCTGCATTCTACCCTGCGAAAGATTCGCAAGAAGCGAATGAGTGTCCTGGAGGAACGGAAGATCCACGTGTAGCAATGACTGAAGATGGTACATATGTATTACTATATACACAATGGAACCGAAAAGTACCCCGTCTTGCTGTTGCTACATCCAAAGATTTAGTAAACTGGACAAAACACGGGCCGGCATTTGGCAAAGCATATGAAGGTCGATTTTATGACGAACCGTCTAAATCTGCCTCTATCGTAACCACACTAAAGGGGAATAAACAAGTTATTACAAAGATCAATGGCAGATATTTCATGTATTGGGGAGAACAGAATGTATATGCTGCAACCTCCGATAATCTGACGGACTGGGAACCGCTTGTAGATAAAGATGGTAATTTGTTGAAGCTATTCTCTCCCCGTCCAGGTAAATTTGATAGCCATTTAACGGAATGTGGTCCTCCCGCCATCCTTACCAAGAAAGGCATTCTGTTATTATACAACGGGAAAAACAGAGCCGGAACCGAAGGGGACACCGCTTATCCAGCCAACTCTTATTGTGCAGGTCAGGTTTTGTTCGATCAGAAAGATCCGACAAAAGTAATAGCCCGCCTGGATAAACCATTCCTGCAACCTACGGATGATTTTGAAAAAAGTGGCCAGTACCCAGCAGGAACTGTTTTTATCGAAGGGCTGGTATATTATAAAAACAAATGGTATCTATATTACGGCTGTGCAGACTCATTTGTAGCTGTTGCAGTTTCCGACAAACAATTAGAATTTTAATGAAAATGAAACAATTAATAGTATTAATAGCTTCAGCTTTATTGGCTGTGCAATTTTTGTCTGCCCAAAAAGCTCCGGAACCGTTTAAAGCTGGCGACCGGGTGGTCTTCGTTGGAAATAGTATTACCGAAGGAGGACATTACCATTCTTATATCTGGTTATATTATATGACCCGTTTTCCGGATCAGCGTATGCAAATGTATAGTGCAGGTATCGGAGGGGACGCATCCTGGGATATGCTCAAGCGTCTGGAAGAAGATGCGTATGCAAAAAAGCCGACTGTTCTGACTTTGACGTTTGGGATGAATGACAGCGGTTATTATGAATACTTCCGGGATGATGCAGCTCAGTTTGTTGAAAAGCAACTACAAAGAGTGGATACCACGTTTCAGGCTATGCAGAAAATAATGAAAGGACATCCGGAAACGGAAGTGGTTTTGATAGGAGGTTCTCCTTACGATGAAACCTGGAAAAATGCGGATAATAAACCGTTCCCGAACAAAAATGAAACAATTCGGAAAATTATAGGCATGCAGATTGATGCTGCGAAGAAAAACAACTGGGCCTTCGTTGATTTCCATAACCCCATTTTACAAATCAACGCAGAACAACAAGCGAAGAATCCTGAGTTCACTTTAATGCAGGGAGACCGTATCCACCCGGATAACGATGGGAATATGCTGATGGCTTATTTCTTTCTTAAATCACAGGGACTTGCCGGAAAGTCAGTCGCTGAAATTTGTGTAAATGCTACAAACAAAAGAGTAGAAACGCAAAACAATTGTTACATTAGTAATGTGGAAAACCAAAACGGTAACCTCTCTTTTAGCTACCTGGCAAAAGCTTTGCCTTATCCTTTAGATACAGTACCACGTGGTTGGGGTAAAAAAAGGAGTCAGTCGATGGCTTCTCAATATGTGCCTCTTATACAGGATATTAATCAGGAAGTGTTGCGGGTTAAAGGTTTGAAAGGCAATTATACCCTGAAAATTGACGGAGAAGAAATGGCAACTTTTCCAGCGGGAGACCTGGCTAAAGGTATCAATATGGCGGAGTTGACCCAGACGCCCCAATATCAACAAGCAGTAAAAATCATGCATCTGAACGAAGAACGTTGGGAAATAGAAAAACGTTTTCGAGAATATGCCTGGACTGAATTTGCTATTTTGAAAGATAAAGGACTTCTGTTTGCCGATAATCATGTAGCGATGGATTCTATTCGAGCCAATCTGAATGCCAACATTTTCTTGCAGGGACATATTGATAATTTCACCAAAGCGATGCATCCTGAAATACGCGAAGCATGGAATAAAGAAATGGAGGTACTTGTAAACATGATTTATTCGATCGCTCAACCCAAAATCAGAAGAATTGAATTAATACAGATGTAAAAGTGAAAACAGACCAACAGTTAGTACCATGAGAAAGCAAATCGTATCATCACTTATTACCCTGATAGGGTTAGGAGGATTACATGCCCAGTCTGTCTATTTTGCCGACGGATATCACGGAGGTGTGTTCGGACATTACCCTAAATGGCAAACTGCATTCATGATGGATAAACTGAAAGAATATCCGAGCTGGCGGATTAATCTGGAATTGGAACCGGAAACATTTGACTCTGTTAAAGTTTGGGTACCGGATACATATAGAGAGTTTCAACAATTCCTGGCGAAAGAAGACGGACGGCTTATTGAATTCACTAACCCCACCTATTCACAACCTTATTGTTACAATATCTCGGGGGAAAGCCTGATACGGCAGTTTTCTTATGGTATGAACCTGTTGAGGGTTCATTTTCCTACACTTTCATTCCACACATATGCCGTGGAAGAGCCCTGCTTCACCAGTGCGTTGCCACAAATACTCCGTTTGTTTGGTTTCCGGTATGCTGTATTGAAGAACCCGGATACTTGCTATGGAGGATATATGATAGCTTACGGAGATGACTTAGTGAACTGGATCGGTCCGGACAATACTCAAATGCTGACCATTCCCCGTTATAGTGTGGAAAAACTGGAAGATAACTCCACTTGGCAGACAACCGCATGGAACAATTCCTCCAAATACCTGAATGCCTGTAAAGAAGGTGGTATAGCATATCCGATAGGTATGTGTTATCAGGATGCCGGATGGAAAAACGGACCTTGGCTCGGAGCCCCTGAAAAATCTTCCGGAACTTATACTCTATGGACTGATTATTTAAACAAGGTAACAGACAGACTTCCTGCTAAGGACTGGAGAGTCAGCCAGGAGGATGTGCTGGTTTCTTTGATGTGGGGAAGCCAGGTGCTCCAAAAGCTGTCGCAGGAAATACGAGTTACCGAACAAAAACTGATACAGACCGAAAAAATAGCTACTCTACAGAGGTTTTACGATCGGAAAGCCTGGGATAATAAAGCGCTCGACAGGGCATGGCGTAACTTATTGATGTCACAACATCACGATTGCTGGATTGTACCTTACAATAACATGGGAAGTACTGGAAAAACCTGGGCAGAGAACGTACGTTTATATACAACTGAAAGTAATAACATATGTGATCAGCTGATTGCTCCCCAACAAAGAGATGACTCAACGATACAAATATATAATACGGCTGGAATAAATCGTAAGGAGTTAGTCCATTGTAAATTAAATACTCCCTGGACTTCCATTCCATTTGTTGTGAAAAATATTTCTGGTAAAACGGTTCCTTATCAGAAAATATCAAAAAATGAAATCGTATTTATGGCGGATGTCCCCGCAATGGGATATACTTCTTTTTCCCTGAAAGAAGGTAAGGTTTCAAAGAGTAAAGAGATACAAACCAAAAGGTTAGCAAATAACCACTTACTTGTAGAGAATGATTTGTATCGGATAGAAATTGACCCGGAAAAAGGTGGTACAATCACATCTCTCTACAGTAAAAAAGAAAAGAAAGAATGGATAGACAATCAGGCAGGTTATGCTTTCAACGAGCTGCGTGGTAACTTTTATGAAGAAGGAGGCTTTTTATCTTCCTCCTCAACTCCGGCCAATGTATCTGTAGAAGTGGATGGGGCTCTGATAACGACTGTTTCCATCAAAGGGAAAATAGGACGACATCCGTTTACACAATATTTGACATTAAAGAAAGGAGACCCCCGGATTGATTGTCGTTTGATAATTAGTTGGCAAGGTAATACCAGGATTGGAGAACGGAAAGAAACCAGCAAAATGCAGGAATCTCGTAAGACTTATTATGATGATCGTTATAAATTACATCTGCTTTTCCCCGTTCTTCCGGGTCATAAGCAGGTTTACAAAAATGCACCCTTCGATGTCTGCGAAAGTAAATTGAAAAATACTTTTTTCAATCGTTGGGACAGTATAAAGAATAATGTCATCCTGAATTGGGTGGATTTGTACGACAAACAGAATGATCAGGCTTTCTGTCTATTTACAGACCATACAACCAGCTATTTGCATGGAGAAGACTATCCGTTGGGACTGACTGTCCAGTATTCTGGTGGAGGACTGTGGGGGCGGGATTATGCCATAAAGGAACAGACGGAAATCAATTACAGCTTTCTACCTCATAGAGGTATGTGGAATGAAGCCCATATATCTTTTGAAAATGCCAGAAGGGGAGAACCATTGGTTGCCTTGTATGCGACTTCGGATAAACCATCTGCTTCTTTATTAAGTATACCGGATAAGGATTTACTTTTGAGTACTGCTTATTACGACGGGGATAATTTGATTGTCCGTCTTTATAATGAGGGGACAAGCGGAATGAAATCCTTTATACTACCGTTTATTCCGGCTTCTGTTGAAGAAATAAATCTGGAAAATGAAAAGATAAAAGATTATTCTTACCGGAAAGATAAGAACCGGCAGATTTTGTCTTTTGATATTCCTCAATTCGGGATTAAGACATTCAGAATTAAACAATAATAAAAATAGACCTTCAGATGTATAAACTATTAGGTATTCTAGTCAGTACCGCATTGGTCGGTTGTAACTCTGTAGCCAACCAGGCGGAAATATCTTTGCATCTATCGGATTATGTCAACCCGTTTGTCGGGGCTAGTACGAATGTAGATGCGGCGGGAGCTTATCATGGGCTAGGAAAAACTTTTCCGGGGGCAACGACTCCTTATGGTATGGTTCAGGTAAGTCCCAACACGATTACCGGAGGAGATAACGGTTCAGGATATAGTTATGAACATAAGAGCATCGAAGGCTTTGCCTTCACCCAAATGAGTGGGGTTGGCTGGTTCGGGGATCTGGGAAACTTTCTGGTAATGCCTACTACCGGACCATTGAAAACTAATTCCGGTAAACCGGATAATCCGGATGCAGGTTACCGTTCCCGTTATGATAAAAAATCAGAACAGGCAAAAGCGGGATATTATTCGGTTCTTCTAAGCGATTATAATATTCGTACGGAAGCAACAGCCGCTCCACATAGCGGAATGCTTCGTTTTACTTTCCCTGCTGGTAAGCAGTCGCGTATCCAGATCGACCTGGCGCACCGTGTAGGCGGAACCTCTACCTGGCAGGAAGTGGAGGTGTTGGATAAACATACAATTGCCGGAAAAATGATATGTACGCCGGATGGCGGAGGCTGGGGTAATGGAGAAGGGAAAGCTAATTATACCGTATACTTTTATGCTCAGTTCTCCAAACCGTTAAAAAACTATGGAGTATGGAGTGCCGATATACCCGATGATCAATCCCGCAAAAGGGAAAACATAGAAAGTGATACATATCAGCAATTGATTGCTGATGCAAAAATTATACCGGGCGTAAAAGAATTTAAAGGGAAACATCTGGGTTTTTACTCCGAGTTTGAAACGCAAAAGGATGAACAGATATTGTTGAAGGCAGGGATTTCTTTTACCAGCCCTGAAGGCGCTGAAAAGAATCTGAAAGCTGAAATACAGGATTGGGATTTTAGTCAGGTATATGATAATAGTCGTATTTTATGGGATAAGGCATTAGATAAAATTTCAGTAGAAGGTAAAAACGAAGAGCAAAAGACAATTTTCTATACTTCACTTTACCATACAATGATTGATCCCCGTATTTTTTCCGACGTAAATGGAGAATATCCGGGAGCAGATGGAAAAGTTTATATTTCCGATTCATTTACCAAACGGACTATATTCAGTGGATGGGATGTTTTCCGTAGCCAGATGCCTTTACAGACGATTATCAATCCACAATTAATTGATGATTTATTAAATTCATTAATTGTGTTAGCAGAACAAAGTGGAAAGGAATATTACGAACGTTGGGAATTATTGAATGCTTATAGCGGGTGTATGTTGGGTAATCCGGCCATTTCAGTATTGGCAGATGCTTATGCGAAAGGTATCCGGAAATATGATATAGAAAAGGCCTACCAATATGCCGTTAACTCTTCTGAAAAATTTGGGAACGGGGAACTGGGATATACACCAGACCCAATAGGAATATCCAAAACATTGGAATACGGATATACAGAATGGTGTCTGTCGGAATTGGCGCGTCAGCTCCGGAAAAAGGAGGACCAGGAGAAGTATCGTAAACGTTCGCAGGCATACCGCAACATCTATGATCCTGAAAAGAAAAGCTTTCGCCCCCGGCAAGAAGACGGCTCTTTTGTTGCATGGCCGAAAGAAGGATATTTACAGGAATGGTATGGCTGCATGGAATGTAACGAATTACAACAAGGTTGGTTTGTTCCACATGATATCGAGGGTTTGGTTACCTTAAAAGGAGGAAGAGGCGTTGTGATTACAGATCTCGATAATATGTTTGAAAAAACACCTCCCGATTTTTTGTGGAACAGTTATTATAACCATGCAAATGAACCGGTACATCATGTTCCCTTCCTGTATAATCGTCTGGGAGAGCCCTGGAAAACTCAGAAATGGAGTCGTTTTATCTGCGAAAAAGCCTATAAAAATGCTGTCGAAGGATTAGTTGGAAATGAAGATGTTGGCCAAATGTCTGCCTGGTATGTATTGACTGCTTGCGGCATTCATCCAGTCTGCCCTGGAGAAACTCGTTTTGAAATTACAACGCCATTATTTGATCATATTGTCATACAGGTTGGGAAAGGTAAAACGTTTACAATTCAGGTGCGGAATAATTCACCTGAAAACGTGTACATCCAATCCGCACGGTTAAATGGCAAAACATATACAAAGTGCCACATCGACTATCAGGAAATAATAGCAGGAGGAACTTTAGAAATAGAAGTAGGAGCTGCTCCTAATCAAGAATGGGGAATAAATTAGCAACGAATAACATAAACGATAAATATGAGAAAGATTATCAAACCATCATTATTAGCTGTAGGCTTATTGTTCAGCAGCTTTATGCAGGCTACTGTCAGCCTGCCGCATTTCTTCTCCGATAATATGGTACTTCAACGGGATATGCCTATTCATATCTGGGGAAAAGCGGATAAAAAAGAAACCGTTACTGTTTCATTCAACGGAACGAGTATAACGGCAAAAGCAGATCAGCATGGTCGCTGGCAGGTAGAACTACCCTCTATGAGATATGGAGGTCCTTTTAGTATGACGGTGAAAGGCCATGATAATACTATTGCATTAGATAATATTCTGATTGGAGATGTCTGGTTGTGTAGCGGGCAATCCAATATGGAATTTAATCTGAGTGGAGCACATAATGCGGAAGAGGCTATTCGACAGTCGGAAAATAAGCAAATCCGTTTACTTACAGTTCCTAAAACGATACAAACGAATGAGTGCGACGATATACAAGAAACTTCATGGGAAGAATGTAACCCATTGACAAGCCCTACATTCTCTGCTGTCGCTTATTTCTTCGGACAAGCTTTAGAGAAAGAGTTGGATGTCCCTGTCGGGTTAATCCATTCTTCCTGGGGAGGTACCGATATTGAAACCTGGACAAGTTGGGAGGCCGCTATGGAGAACCCTGTATACGCCTCTTATAAAGGTAAAACGTTGGAAAAAGCATTAGGTTATTCTATGCAAGATATCGAACGCTTCAAAAAGGCTCTGGAAAAAGATAAAGGATTGATCGAAAAATGGTATGCTCCTACTATGAAAACGACCGATTGGAAAAAGGTTCATATCCCATCTATCTGGTCCGGTGATTTGAAAAATGAAGATGGGGTAGTCTGGTTCAGAACAGAGATTGACTTGCCGGATGAAACTGCCGGCTTGGAAGGCCACATCCAGTTGGGGGGTATTGATGACGGAGATATTACCTATGTGAATGGTGTTGAGGTCGGAAGAACTGATTTCTGGTTTGCAAACAGAAACTACCACATTAAAGACGGTATATTGAAAAGTGGAAAAAACATAATTACCTTGCGTATGACAGATACAGGTACTATCGGTGGCATGTCTGCAAAAGATGAGGAGGTTTTTCTGGAAGTCGCTGGACGTAAATATCCTTTAGCGGGAGAATGGAGTTACAAACCATCTGTTCTTAGTTCATCCTATGGTTTTTCAAACACAGGTTCCGGACCTAACAGCTTTTCGTCTTTGCTTTACAATGGCATGATACGTCCCTTGGTCGGTTACAATATTAAAGGGGTAATTTGGTATCAAGGTGAAAATAACGCTGCTCATGCCTGGCAATATCGTTCATTGTTTCCGCTAATGATTAATGACTGGCGTAAACAATGGGGGTACGAGTTGCCTTTTATCTGGGTTCAGTTAGCTAACTTTATGGCTATAGAGGCACAACCTCAGGAAAGTGAATGGGCTGAGTTACGTGAAGCACAAAATATGACTTTACGCTTGCACAAAACCGGACAAGCTGTAATTACCGATATAGGGGAGGCTTTTGACATTCATCCAAGAAACAAACAGGATGTAGGTAAGCGGTTGGCTCAGAATGCCTTGAAAATTGCTTATGGGCAAGATGTTTTGGGAGCCGGTCCTGTATTTGAGTCAATGAAAAAGGAAGGAAATAAAATCATACTTTCTTTCTCCAATGTCGGTAAAGGATTATCGACCAGTGATAAAAATAGATATAGCTATATCAACGGTTTTACTATTGCCGGATCAGACCGGAAATTTGTATGGGCACAGGCCTATATACATGATGGGAAAGTTATTGTCTTCAACGATGAAATCAAAGAACCGGTCGCAGTCCGTTATGGATGGTCTAATAATCCGGCAGACAATAACCTGGTAAATAGTGACGGACTGCTCGCTTCTCCGTTTCGTACGGATTCATGGAAAGGTCTCACTGAAAAATAAACAGGTCATGTAATAATTAATAAAATCAAACTATACAAAATGAATAAAAACAACAAATCCAATATCAAAAGATTATTTACAGCACTCATATTGATTGCAGGAATAAGCGTATCCCCGCAAGTATCGGCACAGAAAGATCTGGTAAAATATGTCAATACATTGCAAGGAACAAACTCTACTTATGAACTTAGCTGGGGAAATACCTATCCCACAACAGCCGTACCATATCCTATGCATGCCTGGTCGCCACAGACAGGTAAAAATGGAGACGGATGGAAATATAAATATACTGCTACTACTATACGTGGATTTCAGGAAACTCATCAATGTAGCCCGTGGGTGGGGGATTATGGCGTATTCTCTTTAATGCCGGTATTAGGAAAGCTGGTTGTTGGTGAAGAAGAACGTGCTTTATCTTTCAAACACGAAAATGAGGTAGGTAGTCCGCATTACTATAAGGTTAAATTTGATAATGGCATAACTACAGAAATGTCTCCGACAACTCGTTCTGTCCATTTTCGCTTTTCCTATCCTTCTACAGGTGATGCTTATGTAGTTCTGGATGGTTATACGAAAATGAGTGATGTAAAGATAGACCCGAAAAACAAACGAATTACCGGTTATGTGAACAATGGTGCATTTGTACCGAAAGAGTTCATGAACTATTTTGTTATCCAGTTCGATAAACCTTTTACGGCATACGGAACATGGAATAATAAAGACAATCAAACAGTAAGTGGTCAGTTAGCTGCTTCCGGTGCGGGTGTTGGTGCTTATGTCCAGTTCAAGCAAGGAGTAAAAGTGCAGGTTAAAGTTACCTCTTCTTATATTAGCCATGAACAGGCTATGGTTACGTTGCAACGTGAATTAGGGAATCACAAATCGCTGGAAGATACGAAAAAGGCTGCAAGGAACGAATGGAATACTTTGTTAAATCGTGTATTGGTAGAAGGTGGTACAGAAGAAGATATGACTACATTTTACTCTTGTATGTTCCGTGCCAATCTCTTCTCTCACAAATTCTATGAAGAAAAAGAGAATGGAGAACCTTACTATTTCAGCCCTTACGATTCTAAGATTCACGATGGATATATGTTCACAGACAACGGCTTTTGGGATACATTCCGTTCCCAGTTCCCTCTGACGAACATTCTCCATCCAACCATGCAAGGACGCTATATGCAAGCATTGCTTGACGCACAAGAACAATGTGGCTGGTTACCATCCTGGTCAGCACCCAGTGAAACCGGTGGTATGATTGGTAACCATGCTATTTCTTTGCTTGCCGATGCCTGGGCAAAAGGAATCAGAACTTTCGATCCTGAACAAGCTCTGAAAGCTTATGCACACGAAGCGATGAACAAAGGTCCTTGGGGGGGAGCCAACGGACGTTTTCTCTGGAAAGAATATTATCAGATCGGTTATATCCCTTATCCGGAATCCATGGGTTCAACAGCACAGACATTGGAATATGCCTATGATGATTTCTGTGGTTATCAGTTGGCTAAAATGACAGGAAACAAATTTTACCAGGATATATTCGGTAAACAAATGTATAATTACAAGAATGTATACGACCCTTCAGTCGGATTCATGCGCGGACGAAAGATTGACGGTTCCTGGGCCGATTTCGATCCGTACGAATGGGGCGGTCCATACTGTGAAGGAAATGCCTGGCATTACACCTGGTCTGTATTTCATGATGTAAAAGGGCTGATAGCTCTGATGGGGGGGGACGAAAAGTTTGTAGCAAAGATCGATTCTGTATTTTCTGTACCTAATACGATAAAATATGGTACTTATGGCACGAAAATACATGAAATGCTGGAGATGGAATTAGCAAAGATGGGACAGTATGCACAAGGGAATCAACCTATTCAACATATGATTTACCTCTATAATTATGCTGGTCAGCCATGGAAAACCCAGTACTGGATTCGTCAGGTGATGGACCGTTTGTATAATGGGACGGAGAATGGTTATCCTGGCGATGAAGATCAAGGCGGCATGTCTTCCTGGTATGTACTAAGTGCTTTAGGTATTTACAGTGTTTGCCCGGGAACAGATGAATATGTATTAGGTAGTCCAAAATTTCCAAAAGCAACAATTACTTTGGAAAATGGGAATAAATTCATAATAGAGGCTAATAACAATAGTAAAGATAATGTCTATATCCGAAGTGCAAGCCTGAACGGCAATAATCATACGCGCAACTTTATCAAATATAGTGATATAACCAATGGCGGTGTTCTCAAATTGGAAATGAGCAACCAGCCGGAAAAGAATCGAGGTACTGCACTGAGCGACCGCCCTTTCTCTCTTTCACAAAAATAAAATCAATTCATTTATATGATAAAACATCTCTTTGGTTTTATCGGAATGTTGCTCCCGCTACTTTCAGCTGGGGCAACAGCCGATAAGCTATCACTTAATAGTGCCGCAGAAATAGCCGATTGGCGTGTTAAAGCACAAGTAGAAATAGGAAAAGACAGTATTTCCATCTATAAAGAAGGGTATGATATTTCCTCTTGGGTAAAAGCGATTGTTCCGGGAACAGTGTTCGGTTCGTATGTGGAAGTCGGACTGGAAAAAGATCCTAATTATGCAGATAATGCTTATAATGTGGATAAGTCCAAGTACGACCGAAATTTCTGGTACAGAACTGAATTTGCAACTTCTTCATTACCGGCTGGCGAAAAAATCTGGCTAAATTTTGAAGGGATAAATAGAAAGGCTGAGATATTCTTTAATGAAAACCGCATTGGAGAACTCGATGGTTTTATGGAGAGAGGTAAATTTGATATTACTGATTTGTTGAAGAAAGAAGGGAATAATGTTTTGGCTGTTCTGGTATACTGGCCGACTTTACCAATTCCAAACTATGCAAGTCCGACTTATATATCGAGTGCCAGCTGGGATTGGATGCCTTATGTCCCCGGATTATTAAGCGGCATAACGGATGATGTATATATTTCGACTTCCGGTCCGGTATCCTTAATCGATCCGTGGGTCCGGACAAAGGTCCCTAATCCGGATGAAGCAGACCTGTCATTGCAATTTGAATTAAAAAATCATACGGGAGAAAAGCAAAAAGGTATATTGAAAGGTGTTATTCAGCCTGGTGATATTAAATTCTCCCAGGAGTTTAATATTGATGCCGGTAAACAGCGGACATTTCAAATAGATAGTAAATGGTGCGAACAGCTGCATATAAACAAACCTGAACTCTGGTGGCCGAACGGATATGGAGAACCGAACTTATATACTTGTGATCTTCAATATGTCATAAATGATAAGGTCTCTGATCAACAGGAGTTTAGTTTCGGTATCCGGGAATATTCCTACGACGACGAAGGTGGTGTATTTCATCTGTCTGTAAACGGGACCCGTATTTATGTCAAAGGTGGAAACTGGGGCATGAGCGAATATATGCTTCGTTGCCGTGGGAAAGAATATGACCTGAAAGTCAAGTTACACAAAGATATGCACTATAATATGATACGCAACTGGATTGGCTCCACCACTGATGAGGAATTTTATGAGGCATGCGACAAATATGGTATTATGGTATGGGATGATTTTTGGTTAAATTCGCATCCGAATCTACCGGACGATGTATTTGCATTCAATAAAAATGCCGTAGAAAAAATCAAACGTTTGAGGAATCATCCTTGTATAGCCGTCTGGTGTGGAGATAATGAGGGAGTTCCTTTACCTCCGTTAAATGGCTGGTTAAAGGAAAACGTGGCAGTCTATGATGGTAACGACCGCTATTATCATGCTAATTCGCGCGAATTCGACTTGTCGGGTAGCGGTCCATGGACTAATGGAACACCTGATTGGTATTTCACTAAATATCCGGGAGGTTTTGGGGACCATGCGCAGAAAGGATGGGGATTCCGTACGGAAATAGGAACCGCTGTATTTACTACATTTGAAAGTTTCAAGAAATTCATACCGGAAGAGTATTGGTGGCCTAGAAATGAAATGTGGAATAAACATTTCTTCGGACCTTCTGCGGGAAATGCCAGCCCTGACAAATATTTCTCTACTGTAAATGAAAACTATGGCGATGCTACCGGTATAAAAGATTTCTGCCGGAAGGCACAACTTCTTAACCTCGAAGTAAACAAAGCGATGTATGAAGGCTGGCAGCATCATATGTGGGAAGATGCTTCCGGAATATTGACATGGATGAGCCAATCAGCTTACCCTTCATTCGTCTGGCAGACATATGATTACTATTATGATTTGAACGGCGCTTACTGGGGCGTGAAAAAAGCTTGTGAACCTTTGCATATCCAGTGGAGTCCGGTAGATAATTCAGTAAAAGTAATCAATAGTAGTTCTTACAATTATACAGGATTAAAAGCTATTGCCGAGATTTATAACCTGAATGGTTCGATGGTAAAAACATATAATCGGATAGCAGATATTAACTCTCCTTCCAATACGGCATCGCTCGCTTTTAATCTCTTGCTGCCAGCCGAAAAACAACAGTCGGACTTGTCCCTCGTCTATTTTATTAAATTGAAACTGACAGATAATAAGGGTATAGTTCTTTCGGATAATTTTTATTGGAAAGGGACTGAAAAAGGAGATTACCGGGCTCTGAATAACTTGCCTAAAGCAAAATTAGCGGTAAAATCAAAAAAACAAAAAAAGGGAGAAAAAAATATTATTCATGCAACTATAAAAAATGTTGGTTCTTCCATTGCATTCTGTGTCAGGGTCACTCCTGTCCGCTCAGGTGATGGGGAACGTATCCTTCCAATAATGATGAATGATAATTATTTCACTCTGTTGAAAGGTGAGACCAAAGATATTGATATCGAATTTGATACAACTCTATTAGAAAAGGGAAATTACCATTTACTTGTAGAAGCGTATAATGAGTAAAATGTATAATGAGAGTGATTGGATACCGAATCACTCTCATTTTGTATAGTACAGATTATTTTATCTTCTCAAACCAAGGCAACCTCTCCAAAGGAGCTTCCACCTCAATCGTTTTCGGTCCACGGAATTTTTTGCCTGTATCGTCTTTCCATTGTCCTTTGGGCAACATAACTTTGCGGGTATGTTCTTTGGTCAGGATCGGGGCTACCAAATACTTATCCCCCAGCATGAACTGGTCTTTGCAATCCACAAATCCCTGATGTGGAAATGCGTATTCCATATGGCGGAGGATCGGTTCGCCTGTCTGAGCTGATTGGCGGGCTTGTTCCAGAATGTAACTTCCCATCTTTTCATGTAAATGAGCATAATCACGGCAAATAGCCAGGTGTTTCTCATCGAGAATACGCCAGGGAGCTACAGAAAACTGCATCATAGGCATTAATGTATGGACCTGGCAGGAACGAACGATCAGTTCCTGATCCAGTTTGGTTTGATCGACACCCAAAAAAGAACCGAACTGGCCTCCGCCAATCATATCCGGACAAGCATAAGCATATCCCAATAAGCCGGCTGCAATCATGTCAGGAATAAGAAGCCCTACAGCATTCCAGGAATAATCCTTATCTCCTAAACGCTGGACCAAAGCCTGTCCTCCCATTTTCCAACCGGCACGGTATTCGTTAAACGGAAAATCCAATCCTATTTTCGCCCAGTATTCACACATATCGACCGATGTAGCTGCTTTATCATAAAACTCCAGATTAGGATCATTATAATGACCTATATCGCCTGCATCGAATTTAAAACCATCGACACCGTATTTCTCCTGCATATTGCGTAACTGTTGCTTCAAATGTTCTGCCGCTCCCGGATTACTAAGATCGTAACAAGCGCTATACCCGTTCCACCAGGGGATTATCGCTGCTTGCTGGGTACCTTTTTTCTTGATCAGATATCCCTTTTGCTGCAATTCACGGAATTCGGGGCTATCCGGACTTACAAACGGACAGATCCATAACATAATGCGGAATCCGTCTTTGTGCAATTGGTCGATCATTCCTTTCGGATCGGGAAAACGTTCCGGCTTGAAGTCAAAATTTCCATAATGTTTTTGCCAGTTATCGTCTACCATAAAAACTCCTACCGGAAATTTGTTTTTCAATATGTTATCTGCATATTTCAGTATATCCTCCTGGTTCTGATTGTACATCAGTTCAATCCATGTATTATACTGCGGCATTGAGAAAAACAAAGAATCCGGCAATTGACCCGAAGGTGGAAAATACTTGGTTGAGGCAGCCAGATAAGCATCTCTTAATGTATTACCAGCCAATACAGGTTCCAAGCTTTCATACTCTGAAAAGATTTGTAAATTGCCATTCTCTATCTTGAAAGAGAACGGTTTTTCACTCCAGATATATCTTCCTTCAGAAGATAAAAGAAGAGGAACATTCTGATTGTTCAGGTTTTCAGAGGCAAGATCGAATAGACGGAGATTGTCTTTAAAAGGCATTTGAGATCCTAAGGCAACCATACCTCCCCACCATTTTTCACCTTCTAAAGATGCGATTTTTGATTCGTATTTGCTTCCGGCCCAACATGATAATGTAAAAAATACAGTCAGAAAGGATAGAAGAAGTGTTTTTCTTAAGTGCATAGCGTTATTATTAAAAGTTTTTATTCAAATACTTCCGCAAAGATACGTTTTACAGTTGGAATACAGTCTCCTTCCGGTTTCCAGGTATAAAAATTAGTTGCTTTTGTCCAAGGTTCTTCCAATGCATAAAAATCTATCTCTGCAGGATTATTCCCTTCCAGCTTTTGAAGTTGATGGTCAAACCAGGTTTTCCAGCGCATATAATAAAAGTCTTTCAGAATGCCATTCCATTCTTTGTGGGCATAATCCCGTAACCCTCCGTTATTTGCTGCATTCCGGTTTCCCCAGGTTGTGATCTGTACCCGGGCATTCCATTCATAAAGATCTTTTTCTTCCGGAGTATTACCAATGGAACGGGCTTGTCGAATCCAGTTACCGACTCTAAATTCCGGACGAGTCCCTAACAATTCGTCTTGTAACAGGAGTAATGCCAGAAAACGCTCTGTGGAAGCTCTATAAAGAGACTTATCACCGGAAATATAAGCCGCTTCGACCACTTTTTCAATCCGCCTTCCTTTTTCTGCGATTGCCTGGCGAGCGATATCTACCAGATCATATTCAAAGTTATTAATCCCTTTAAATTGATCAGCCACAGAAACCAGCATAGCTGCCGCATGTATCACATCTTCCGGATCGTAATAGTCCTCCATTTCCGACCAGCTGGATACCTGATACGGATGCTCGGAAGGGCGGGCGCAGAAAATAGATTCATGAGTACCTTGCTGCACATTTTCGGACGGACAGTTATAGATAGAATTACTTAATAATATCCAGGCATCCTGTACCGTCTTGTTTGTTTTCCCATAACGGGCAAACGTATAATTCTTTATCCATTGGTCTTTATCAAATTTTTCTGCACGCCAGGGTAGTTCAGTAAGCAATTCGAACATGACAGGATTATTCTCACTTCCTTCCATGGTCATGCCGACACCTTTCAATGTTTTGCCAAAAGGACTTTTCTTGGCTTTGTAGAATTCATCGATCACATGGTTCATCTTTCCATGTAATCCGATGTTCCCTCCGTAATTCAACAGCATACAGTAAATCCAGTCATGTTGTCCGAACCCTTCTTTCCGATACCAGGTAGATTTAGGATCTCCCCATTGCGGACGGCTTTCTGAAAACAGGTCCAAAACAATCATATCACCGGCTTTCAGGTTCTCTATCATTTGAGAACGTGGGTTTGCCTGCCACGCCTGAGCGACCCAAACAGCTTTCGGATTATTTTTTTTCATAGCCTGCATGATTGCTTTTCCGGCAGCATCCAGGTTTACTCCGGCAACACTTCCTCCTTCATGGAATGGGTCCATGCTATAAAAGTTGGCTTTGCCGTAGAGCTTGTTCATTTCTTTATAGTAAAGCGAGGCTATTTCATGAAAACGGGGATCGGTCGGCAGCAAAAATGCCGGACGGCGGTAATCGCACCATAATCCCGGATCGGATACGTTCAATCCCAATTTTTCTTTGGCATTATGAGGAACCATGCCTGAATAACCCGGGAGCACGGGTTCAATGCCATATTCACGCATTCGTTTTAAAATGCGTTGCTGGAGAGCTATCTGTTGTTTATACCAATTATCCGAATTGGGGCCTCCCCACCCTTCCTGATTGTTCATCAACCACCAGGCTTGAAAACCGGGACCGGCAATAAACTCGTCGATCTCTTCTTTACAGTATCCTAATTTTTTAAGCACATTATACCAGACACCATCTGTCCCAACCATAGCAAGCGGCAGATTGATCCCATGCAGGGCCATCCAGTCAATTTCCTTTTCCCAACGTTCCCAATCCCAGAAAGCCATAGTGTACGAATAGGTACAATAATTAAAATCGTACCGGTATTTCACTTCTGTTTCATGGCGTTCCTTTTGGGTGACGGCAGGCAAAATTTCCGGAAGCGTGGCCTGCATGCCATTCCAGGAAAGATGGATTCCGGCATAGTATTTTAAGTACCAGTTTAATCCCGCCGCAATATTTACCGGATTATTTCCACGGATAACGACTTTGTTCCCTTTCTGATCCAGTTCGAAGAAATCGACCGGAGAATTGACCTGTTCGATAAGAAATTTATCGGAAGCCCCTTTGTCTATACGCTCTAATAAAGCCTTTACTGGTGATGTGGCTTCGGCTATCACCGTGATGAACAGTAAGCATAAGAGATGAATTACTTTCATTGAATTAATTTTATTTAACAGTAATGATTAGCGTAGCTTTTTGTCCTTTCAGTAATGCCTCCGGTAGTCCTTTGATCCGACCGTCGACAATGACAGTTCCTTCTTTTTGAGTTTTCCCGAAGGCTTCGTCACTTAACGGTTCCCATTCGACAAATTGTTGTGTAGTAGTACCATCGTTATAATGTACGTTGACAAATGAAGGAGCAAATAACAACTCACGGGTAATATGTCCGTCAATGTTTCGTAGAACGGCATCCCCTTCCGCTATCTGTAAACGGGCAGGTTCTATAGAAGCGATGCACAGGTTATTCTCCGGAACAGCATTATATCCTTCCGGTATTTTTTTATACATGCGGATATAATCGATATCGAAACTTTTAGGGTAAGGAACGGACGGATCATAAGTACCTGTCCAACCATCTTTAGCTTTCCGGTTATCATAGAAAGAAATGATCTGGATAAGCGGATAAGTAATTGCTGCTTTGTGTTTCATTACCTCTATACCATCGACATAAACAGTGACACCTTCTGGTGTCCAGTCGAAGCCATATATATGGAACTCTTCTGCCAGTTTTTTATTGGCAAACCACGGATGTTCCGTATGATATTGAATGGTAGAATCTTTCCAGCTATGTACTGTAGCCCAAATACGATTGACATCAGTTCCCAGTATTTCGAATATATCGATTTCACAACTTTGATTCGGATCGTCTTCGAAACCGATGAGCCACCAGGCACAATGAACACCTCCGCCATCCTGCATCTTGGCACGCATTTCGTAATATCCGTACTGATTGATCTGAGTTGCTTCGGTTTTTATCTGGTGAAGTGCTTTTTTCTTTGGATCATAATGATGCAGTCCGGTTCGACTGGCACTCATGAAACCGGAAATATACATGCCGTTATCAAATTCATTTTTTGAGTTCTTGTCAATGATAAGTCTGATAATACCATTCTTCATTTCATAAGTTGGGGTACAAACGGATCTGTCTTTAGGCCATGACGGCAAATACTCCGGAATCCATTTATCGGTATTAATTTCTTTACCATCAAATTCATCATGGAAAATTAAACGGTATCCTTCTTTTTCCAAAGGATTGGGAGGATAGTCCTGGGCATTGGAAGGCAGTATATTACTTATAAAAAGTAAACCGGAGAGAAATGTATAAAACAAATGTTTCATGATATTTAGTTTTTTGTCAGAGAAAAAAAGGCCGCAGTTAAAGCGGCCTTTTCTTAAAATGCAAATATAGTTTTTATTCTTCAAAGCAGCGAATTAATATCCGGGGTTCTGAATAATTTTACCTTTGCCTTCGTTGATAACAGCCTGAGGCAACGGGAATAATACGAATTCATCTTTCGTTGTCGTACAGCCACGGTCTCTCGCATTCTGGATAAACTGTCCGTGACGGATCAGGTCGGAACGGCGAACTCCTTCAAACCAGAGTTCATGTCCTCTTTCATCCAATACTTTCTGAAGGAAGTCATCCACACCCTTCACATCACCCATTACATATGGATTCAGTTTGGCACGAACACGGACCTGATTCAACAAATCCAGTGCTTCTGAAGTAACAGCGTTGCCTTTGCGGACAATTGCTTCTGAAAGCAGTGTCAGGACATCTGCATAACGATAAACAACCAGGTCGATCTGACTGCCGTCACCCGTAGACTCGGGATCTTCACCATATTTTACGGGAACTGCTCCCGAATAGAGATTTCCATGTTTTTGGATATCAGATTCTTCATTGAAAAGGACCCCGTCGGTACCTACGTATTCACCGACTAAAACAGTCAAGCGGTCATCGCCTTTTTCAAATGTGCGATAGAAAGGCCATGGCACTTTATAACCATCCCATTTCTGGATAGCAGTATTCTGTGTCGGATAGTTACCTGGTAAAGCATGGTCATGCCATAACTGCAGGTTCGTACCTCTTTCTTCCGTACAAGCAAAGATAATTTCTTTATTACCTTCGTTTTCAAGTGTAAAGATGTCCGCATAATTACTCATTAATCCGTAACCGTATTCAGCTTTCAACAGTTCACGACCACATTCTTCAGCTTTCGCCCAGTTCTTTTCATGCATATAGAATTTCATCAGAACAGTATATGCCAAACCTTTGTCGAAACGTCCGAATTGTGTTGTACGGGTCGGCAGGCCTTTCAGGGATTCGGTCAATTCTGTTTCGATGAACTTTGTCATTTCTTCCTGGGTTGCACGCGGTTCTATCACCTCATCCAACGGATTCTGTAAATCTTCTAAGGTCGGGATTGGAATAGGACCGTAGAAGTCATATAGTAAAAATGCCAGCCAACCACGGCCGAGATGAGTTTCTGACACCAGTAATGCTTTCTTTTCATCACTCATTTCTACATTAGAAATACGATCCAATGTTAATGTCATTGTACCCAGGTATTTCGCATAATCCGTATAATTAAGAGTAGTATAACTATGGTTCGGAGTCCAGTTGTGAGTCGTCAGTGGAATCCAGCTGTCGTTTACCCAGCAGCAGACTGCAATATCGGTTGACATATCTCCGATAACCTGGAAGCTATGAGCCGTACTGAACACACCGCTATATTCCGCGCTACGGAAAGGAGCATAAACACCTCCTACAACAAGCGCTTCTGCATCTTTTTCATTTGTCGGGAAGAAGTCCGGATTGATCGCATCGTATCGCTCCGAATCCAAATTAGTACATGAGGCTAATGCGCAACAGCACATTACTGTATATAATAATTTTTTCATGACTTTATCTTTGTTTTTATCTGTTTATACTGATTAGAATGTAATATCCAAACCGAAACTATATGTGCGAACGTTCGGATAAGCCCATTGCAACTGTGCTGCATCGGTCTTGTCACTTGAGACATCGGTTTCAGGATCAAGACCTGTGTACGGAGTAATGATAAACGGATTGTTCACATCAAAGTAAACACGTACGTTCGACAAAATGTGTTTACTGGTCTTGAGCGGGATATTATAACCTAACGTAATATTACGGCAACGGATAAACCAGGTCTTTTCGTAATAATAATCACCTGTACCATATGCACTTTCTGTCTGGAAATAACCAGGCAGTGTACCATTCGGGTTTGCTGAACTCCAGATATCTTTGATGGAAGTCGGCTGGTTATAACCACGACGCAAGTCGTTTACGTTATTACTGATCCAAGTCTTTTTGTAACTGCCCGCAGATAATTTGTCGAACTGGCCGTAGAAATAGATATTGAAATCGAAGTTTTTATAACGTAATGTATTATTGAATCCCATTAAGTACCCCGGGTCTTTACTTCCGTAAATCACCTTATCGGCATCATCCAGCTTGCCGTCGGGTTTACCTGTCTTCATCGGGATACCATGTTCGTCTACTTTGATAGAACCATCAGCTTCATATACATAACCATCGATGTCTTTAATCTTTACCTGTCCAGGCAATGCACCCGGCATATGGTCGATTGTTTCACCCGGCTGAACTAATCCATCTGACAGATAACCGGAATAGTAACGCATCCAACCGTTATATTCGTCATACGCTTTCGGCTTCCAGTTCGGGTCGCGTTCTTTCCATTTGTCGCGATACAAAGAGAAGGTCAGGTCAGAAGTCCATTCGAAATCTTTATTACGGATATTCGTTGTATTGATAGTCAATTCAAAACCCTGGCTTTGTGTTTTACCAACGTTTGCAATGATTTTGTTTACTTCGTTATAAGAAAGCAAAGTACGTTCATTCAGCAGATCCGAGATATTCTTATGATAATATTCAGCTGTGACATTAACACGTCCGTCCAGGAATCCCAAATCCAATCCAACGTTCCATTCGCGTGTTGTTTCCCAGGTCAGGGCACCATTACCCAACTGATCCAGATAAACACCGTTGATCATAGAACCTCCGAATATATTATTGCGGTCTTTAACTTTATAGTAGCTGTAAGCCACATCGCCTACATTGGAGTTACCGGTTTCACCATAGCTTAAACGTAATTTACCATTGGACAGAACGTTTTTCAATGGTGACATAAAATCTTCTTCCAGGAATCTCCAACCGGCAGCAACAGATGGGAAAACACCCCAGCGGTTTCCTTCTGCAAAGTTGGAAGAACCGTCCGTACGAATCGTGGCAGTCAACAGATAACGATCTTTAAAAGAATAGTTCACGCGTCCG
The DNA here is from genome assembly GCF_003479145.1 of Parabacteroides sp. AF18-52. Taxonomy (NCBI): domain Bacteria; kingdom Pseudomonadati; phylum Bacteroidota; class Bacteroidia; order Bacteroidales; family Tannerellaceae; genus Parabacteroides; species Parabacteroides sp. AF18-52. Next base: position 190,936 of record NZ_QUGR01000009.1, on the reverse strand, counting down.
AAGAAAGATGCCATACGGGATTTTGTCGCACTAGAACCGACAGTCGGGCGTTTGGCATTACCAGCTCCCAGGTTATTATATAAGAAACCGTCTGTAATGAAGTCATTGCTCTTACCTGACAACATTTCGTACGTAAACAACTGATATGAATGACCAGCTAATACACCAAAGTTATGTTCACCGATCTGTTTGGAGTAGTTGGCAGTCAATTCCATCAGGTAATCCGAGTTATCAGCCTGAGCTACATATGCAGAACCATTCTCTCTGGCTCCGTAAAGTGTGGTAGTCGGCATGTACTGTTTACGTTTCTGGTAGTTACGGTCGATACCGAAGTTTGCTTTCAGCAGTAAATCCTGGATCGGACGGACTTCAAAGAATACATTTCCTAACAGACGTTCTTTTGTTGTCTTATCTGTAATATCCAGTAGAGATACAGGGTTCGGCAGGAAAGAAGCGTCGGAGTTCATCGAATAATCACCATTTTCGTCACGGATTGGTAATGCCGGATTGAATTGAGCGGCGGAAACCAGAATACCTGCATTTTCATTCTGTCCGTCTCCTAATGGAATATTGTCATATTCATTTCGTGAAACATTCAGGTTCACACCCATTTTTACATATTTGCTCAATTTCTGGTCCAGATTAACACGGGCAGAATAACGTTCCATTGCATTATTCTTGATCACACCGTCCTGTTTGAAATAGTTTCCGGAAATTAAATACTTTGTATTGTCGTTACCGCCTGTAATCGATAAGTTGTGTGAAGTCTGGAAACCCAAACGAGAGATCTCGTCAAACCAGTTTGTATTGTTTGCCGGATTGGCAATCTGGTCGGCCGTATAAGTCGGGACAAAAGGAGTTCCGATTTCAGATTCAGACTTTCCTCCATAAATACCGACACCGTTCGTACGTAACCACAACTCACGGTTATAGTTGTTTGTTGCCTGCATAAAACCGGAAGCATCCAGCATCTCATAAGACTTAGCGATATCCTGAACAGACACAGAACCGGAATACTGTACTTTAGCAGCTCCACTTTTACCGCGTTTCGTCGTTACGATGATCACACCGTTACCGGCACGTGCACCATAGATAGCAGTTGAACTGGCATCTTTCAAAACTTCGATAGATTCGATATCATTCGGGTTGATAGAGCCCAGGATGTTGTCTTTGTTACCATCTTTATACTGGTTACCACTATCCAATCCATCCGGTGCACTTACCGGGAAGCCGTCGATAATGATCAATGGGTCGTTTCCAGCTTTATCGGAGGAAGCTGCACCACGGATACGAAAAGTAGACTGACCGCCTGGCTGTGCACTGATCGTACTTACCTGCAAACCGGCAGCTTTACCAGCCAAAGCATGGCTGACGGTAGAAACGGTTCCGACTGGGGTATCGTCCATCTTGACAGAGGCTACAGCACCTGTCAAGTCTTTTTTCTTCATCGTACCATAACCGACAACTACCACTTCTTCCAGAGCCTGTGTATCTTCTTTTAAAAGAATATTGATAACACTTTGGCCTTTTACTGCTACATCTTGCGGTGTATAACCGATAAAAGAAACGACTAATGTTGCATTGGCTGGTACGTCAATAGAGTATTTACCATCGATATCAGTCGTTGTACCGTTGGTAGTTCCTTTCTGAATGACATTTGCACCGGCGACAGGTCCCATAGCATCACTAATCACACCTGTTACTTTCTGTGATTGCTGTGAGATGGCAGACATTGAAGCATGCTCTGTAGTCAGCACAATGTGACGGTCTTTAATAGTATATCTCAAGCCTGTCTTTGTAGCGATAGTTTCTAAGACATCCTGGATATTGGCATTTTTCTTACTGATAGAGATTTTTTCATTTTTGTTGATCTCTTCCAGATTATAGAAAAACAGGAACTCCGATTGTTTTTCTATCTGTTTCAGTACATTTTCTAATGTTTCTTCTTTAGCGGAAACATTCAGTTTTGTTGTTTGCGCATAAGTTGCGGCGACCATTTGCGACAGGCAAACGGTTAGCATTAACACGGTTAATTTCATAATTTTTATAGTTCTTTTCAGATTTACAGAAACAACTATATGTTGATTATTCATACTTTTGAATGTTTTAAGATTAAACATGATCCCACGGCAATGGGAGTTTAATTGATTCACACATTTTAGAAGAGAGAATCCGGCAAGATTTTCTCTTCTTTTTTCTTTTACCACTTTACTCACTCATATCCTTACATTTTTAAGATTAGCTATTATTTATATTTCAGAAACGGTTATATGATGATCGTCAATCTTGTATTTGATTGGAATGGAAAGGTTGATGATCTCCATAATATCTTTTATACTTTGTCCGCGATAGAAAGTACCTGTAAAAGTTCGTTTATTCAAAGCTTCAGATTCGACAGTGAACTGTACGCCGTAAACATGGCTTAAACGATATAGCATGGCTTCCAAGCTTTGTTCCGGAAAATAGTAATATCCTGTTGTCCAGGCTGTGAACTGTTTGGCATCCACTTTTTTAATATCGGTAAGATGTGTATTTCTGTTATAGATAAATTGTTGATTCGGCCTTAATACGGCCTGATGGGAAATGTTGTCCGTCGTTAGGCGGACAACACCTTCCAGTAATGTCGTGGTAAGCAGGGAGTCGGAAGCGTAGGCAGTGACATTGAATTTAGTACCCAACGCTTCAATATTCTGTTCCTTCGTTTTTACGATAAAAGGTTTATCCTTTTGTTTGGCAACTATAAAATAGGCTTCTCCTTCCAAATAGACAGTTCTTTGCCTTTTGCCGTAGTCATTTTCATAATAGAATACGGTTTTTGATCCTAGACAGACCTGTGTTCCATCCGGAAGTTCGACGATGTCTGCATTCAGGCCATCCCCACCGATATATCGTGTAGCTATTTTATCTTCCTCTTTATTCAGAGTCAGAAATAACGAAGTAAGACAGACCGTGATGAAGGAAACAGCTGCGTAATTGCCAAACTGAAGCCATTTGATTTTTTTCTGCCGATTGTTTTTCTTTTTCAAAAGACGGTTCCAGCTTTTATCTATATCATCATGCATTTTATTGGAATGGCAGGCATCATAGATAGCCTTAGTTTCAAAGAATACTTTTTTGTTTTCAGCATTCTCATTCACCCAGGAATAGAAATCATTTATCCCTTGTTCATCCAATTGCCCTTGCAGATATTTTATGATCAATTCAGATGGTTCCTCTTTCATATAATTTCCTCGTTAGATATAAAGTGACTTAGTCCTTTATGAACTAAGGATAAAATGTTATCTTTGTCAATGTCAACGGAGAGGAGAGATGAAAAAACACGCAATAGCCACAATAGACTCGGATGTTTTGCTTCGTTTGAAGCTGGGAGATGAAAAAGCGTTTGAGGTTGTTTACTGGAAATATAGTTCCTGGGTGTTTAATTTTATCCAGTCTCTTCTATATGATAAATCCCTGGCTGAAGATCTAACGCAAACTGTTTTTCTGAAAATATGGGAGAAACGCACAAATATAGATCCTGAACTGGGGTTTGATTCCTATCTATTTGCTATTGCCCGGAATCTGGTATATAAAGAAACAGAAAATCGTCTGCAATCAGAACAAGTCAATATTGCTTTGAAAGACCGGTCTATAGAGACCGAATCACTGATGGAAGAGAATATAGATGCAGACTCACTAAAGGAATATATTGATACATTGGTTGAACAACTTCCCCCTTCCAGAAAGGATATTTTTCATTTAAGCAGACGTCATCATCTGTCGAATAAAGAGATTGCAGCCCGTTTGTCTATTTCTGAAAAAACAGTTGAAACGCAATTGTATAGAGCGCTGCGTTTTATAAAACAAAAGCTTTCGGACGATACTAATTTGGCGATATTGATGCTTTTGATGATTAAAGGATGTTAAAGACATCCTTTTTTTATATCCCTTGTAAGGGAACAGTACGATTTTAGGATATACAATATAAAATAAAGATGATGGATAACACTAAGATATTATTACTGGATCGTTTTATGCGGGGAGAAACTTCGCCGGAAGAAGAACAACAGTTGTTGGCCTGGTTCCGGGAGGTTGATTCTCAGGAAGATATTTTGACTTTCTATCGCCAGCGCTGGCATGAATCTGCAACAAAGGAGATTTCCGAAGAGGTTCAGCTCCGGATGTTCAATCAGATAAGAGACCGGATAAATACAGATAAGACTGTACTGCAGAAGAACGATCGGAAACAAAACAGGAGACGTTTGCTTCGTTGGGGACAATATGCGGCGGCTGTTATTTTATGTGTAGTAGTTGGTATAACCTCTCATCTATATACTCGGCAGTCTATGGCGGAGGTTAAAGAGTATATGGTAGAAGCTGAAAAAGGACAACGGGCAAGTGTTACTTTACCGGATGGTACGAAAGTCTGGCTGAATTCTCATACACAAATAATATATAATAGTAATTATGGTGTGGAGGACCGGGTTGTCGATTTGCGTGGAGAAGCCTATTTTGAAGTTGCAAAAGATAAGGAACATCGTTTTATCGTAAAAGCCGGAGGACTGGATGTCGAAGCGTTGGGTACTACATTTAATGTAAAAGCCTATAAAGAAGATGACGATGTTATTGCCACATTGTTTTCCGGTAGTATTCGGGCAACGGCAGGAAAACACTCAGCTGTATTGTCTCCTGCCCAACAGGTTGCTTTTAGCCGGAAAAGTGAAACATTGGTAGTTGATAGTCCGGAGAATATAGCTTATGCAAGCATGTGGAGGGATAATGAACTGGCATTTAAAGGGGAAACATTGAATGATATTGCTATACGTTTGAACCGCTTGTATAATGTGCAGATCGAATTCAAGTCAGAAAAGATCAAACAGTACCGCTTCTCCGGTGTCATTAAAAATAATAGCCTGGATAACGTATTTGAGATCATCAGCCTGACATCCCCGATCATGTACGAATCACTTGGAGACACGATTCTCCTGAGTGAGAGAAAATAGAGTGAATTAACGGAGTATTGTTAACTTTAAATGAATTGCTTATGAGATAGATAAAGAGAATAAAAGAAAGGGACAACTTCTAATGAAAGCTGCCCCTTATACAAAGTTTTTTAGCTTAAATCGGAGTTTATAAATCATACTTATTACACAGTCAACTGGCGGGTTGACCGCGTGGGAATCTTTATATCCGATTTTAGCTTGTAAAGTTACTATTTATAATCCATTTACTATTAAAAAAACACTTAAAAATGAGTAACATCAAGCAGTTTTTAATACGGGCTTTTTTGTGTGGAATACTACTTGTTTCTTCAAGTATCGCAGCAATAAGCCAGATTTCCCTCACAATGAAGAACCGGCCGGTACGTGAGGTAATCAAAGAAATAGAAAAAGTGAGTGATTATCGTTTCTTTTATAATGATGAGCTATCGGATTTGAATAAAATCATATCTATCGATGTAAAGAACGGTGATATTAAAGACATTATGGAACTGATTGCACGACAGGCTGCTGTTTCCTATGTCTTGAAAGCGAACCATCAGGTTGTCTTGTCTCTGGCAACAGTTAACCAACAGAAAGATGTTGTGAAAATAACAGGGAAGGTCATTGACGATCAGGGTGAAGGTGTTATTGGAGCCAATGTAATGGAGAAGGGTACGACAAACGGAACTATCACCAACATGGATGGAGAGTTTTCTTTGGAAGTTCCGAATAAAGCAACCCTACAAATTTCATATATAGGATTCAATACCCAGGAAATACCGGTGAATGGTCAAAAAACGTTTACGATCAGGATGACGGAAGATACTCAATCATTGGATGAAGTTGTTGTTGTCGGTTACGGAACACAGAAAAAATTGAATGTGACGGGCGCTGTTGCTACCTTAAAGAATGAAGAGCTGGTTAAAAGTCCGGTGGCAAGTACGACGAACGCTTTAGTCGGACGCCTGCCCGGATTAATAGCCAAGCAAAAAAGCGGGCAACCCGGTTTTGACGCTGCGGATATAAATATCCGTTCTTTCGGAAGCGCACTTGTCATCGTAGATGGCGTAGAACAATCGTTCAATAATATAGATGCAAATGAAATAGAATCAGTTTCTATATTGAAAGATGCATCTGCAGCTATTTATGGTGCCAGAGCAGGAAACGGCGTTATCCTGGTTACTACGAAACGCGGCCAGTCTGGTAAGCCGAATATCTCGTTTAACGGAACGTTGACCAGCCAAAGTTATACGAATTTCCCGGAACCGGTTAATGCCGGCCAATATGCAACTCTTTTCAGGGAGGCCCAGATCAATTCAGGTATCCCTGAGAATCAGACTAAATTTTCCGAAGAAGATATTGCAAAATATTTTGCAGGGAACGATCCTCAGTATCCTAGTACGAACTGGTACGATGAGATTATGAAAAAATCAGCACTTCAACAACAGTATAATCTGACGATCAGAGGTGGTACCGATGTTGTTAAGTATTATACTTTCTTAGGTTATCTCAGCCAGGATGGTATGTTTAAAGGAGGAAATACCGGTTACCGGAGATTCAACGTACGTTCGAATCTGGATGTAAATCTGACTTCCGACCTGACATTTTCTCTTGATCTTTCTGCGATTAAAGACGATGTCCGTCAATCTAACCGGCCTGCTTCCGAAGAGTGGTTCTGGATGGACTTTTTCGATAGTACGCCGACCTCTCATGCTTCATTTCCTGATCCGACAAAGGTTCCCCATATAGGTCCGGGACCGTTCAATGCCATAATAAATACACATGAAGATTTGGGTGGATATGATAAAACATATAAGAACACATTGAACGGAGCATTTACGGTTAATTACAAAGTGCGCCCTGTTCCGGGATTGAGTGCCAAGTTGAAGTTGAACTATCAGCAGGTCTCTTACGACCGGAAGAACTGGACGAAGCAAAATGATATCTGGGATTATGATTATGCAACGGATACTTATACTTTATATGGTAAGTCGATGCCGACATCCCTGAAACAGGAGTTTCATAAAAATCAGGTTATAACAGGCCAGTTCTCTTTGAATTATGATAGAGTGATTAATAAAGACCATGCAATAAACGGTTTGGCACTGGTTGAGATTATAGATTATAATAATGGAAACTTTTCGGCCTATAGGGAGAATTATGTGACAAGTGCGATCGACCAGTTATTTGCAGGGGGTACCATCAATCAACAGGCGAACGGTAGTGCTTCGGTATCCGGAAGAGCCAGTTTCGTTGCTCGTGCGAATTATGCTTATCAGGGAAAATATCTGTTGGAAGCCACGGCTCGTTACGATGGTTCTCCGAATTTCCCGAAGGATAAAAGATGGGGATTCTTCCCTAGCCTTTCTGCCGGTTGGCGTATGTCAGAAGAAGCTTTTATAAAGAATAACCTGACCTGGATCGATAATTTGAAATTACGTGCCGGTGTGAGCCAGACAGGCTTTGACTCCGTCGGTGCATTCCAGTATCTTACAGGGTATAAGTTTGAAGGCTATAATGTACTGGGAGGAAAAGAGGTACCCGGTTTGACAACTACTGGTATTGCCAATACAAATATATCCTGGGAAACGATGACATTATATAATGTAGGATTGGATTTATCCGTATTGAATAATAAATTGTATTCGGAGATCGATGTCTTTTATAGAAAGCGGGATGATATGTTAGGAACCCGTGTCGTGTCATTACCCAATACCTTTGGAGCGACTCTTCCGAGTGAGAATATCAATAGCCAGAGTACAAGAGGTTTTGAAGTCCTGATCGGTCACCGGGGTAATTTCGGGGAATTCTCTTATGACATCAGCGGAAATGTTTCCTGGTCACGCTCGAAATGGATCCATTATGATGAACCTGATTATACAGATCCGGATGACATCCGTCTGAAGAAAAAGTCCGGTCAATGGATCGATGTCTATAATGCCTATAAATCGGACGGTTTATTTACGAGCCAGGAAGAAATAGACAATCTGGGATATGATATGGATGGCATGGGAAACACCTCCCTTCGTCCGGGTGACATAAAGATACTCGATTTGAATAATGACGGAGAAGTAGACTGGCGGGATGCCAGCACTATTGGAAGTGGCGGTACTCCTCATATCATTTACGGTATCAATCTTAATATGAAATACAAAGGATTTGACCTGAGTGTCTTTGCACAGGGAGCTGCTGATTATTATGTGCAACTGCAATCCGGTAATATCAATATCGATGGCGTAAGAACTCCTTTCAAAGTTATCTGGAATGAACGTTGGACACCTGAGAATAATGATCGGAACGCAATTATCCCGCGACAAAAGATCGGTCAGACCACCAATAACTGGAATTCTGACTACTGGTATAAAAACGCATCTTATTTGCGTCTGAAAAATCTCACTTTGGGGTATACTTTTGATAAGGGCCTGATACGTAACTTAAGAATGGAGAATTTGCGTCTGTTTGTTGTCGGAACAAACTTATTTGCAATAAATCCGTTGCGTAAATACGGATTGGATCCAGAAACACCGGATGCAACCAGAGGTTGGTCATATCCTGTCACCAAATCAGTCTCTTTAGGATTAAATGTTACTTTTTAAATAGTACGGTTATGAAAGCAAAATATTTTATCTACTTATTACTTTTTTGTGGAAGTTTTTCCTGCGATATAATGGATAAGGCACCGTTGGATATCATATCCGAGGAGGCTGTATGGAACGATAAGGCTTTGATAAATTCATACATCAGCGGAGTCTACAGTGAATTGGATTTTCTGATCCGTGACGGTTCCGGTTATGAAGAGGTAGACCCTACTTCCGGATTATCAGACGAAGGACGTCAAGGGCGGGACTGGCATCCTCTGTATTCAACATGGAAAGCCGGTTTTCTGAATAAAGATGGCGGTTTATTGGAGCAATGGCGTTATGGAACCATTCGTAAAACGAATGAATTTCTTGAAAAGATAGAGACATCCGCAGCCGTATCGGAACCGGAAAAGAAGGTGTTGTCCGGTAAGATCCGTTTTGCCAGGGCGATTACCTATTTCTTCATGGTAAAAAGGTACGGTGGCATTCCTGTTATTACAAAGGCACAGGCGATAGATGCTCCGATGGAAGAATTGCTGGTTTCCAGGGATAAAGAGATTGATGTTTATGATTTCATTATAAATGAAATGGATGAGATCGCAAAAGATCTGCCGGAGAGTTATAGTAGCGATGAGGTCGGTTATCCGACTAAATATGCTGCACTGGCATTGAAGAGCAGGGCTGCCATGTATGCTGCCAGTATTGCAACCTGGGGTAAAGTTCAGATCGATGGCCTGGTAGGTATTCCGGCGAATGAGGCAGAACGTTTCTGGAAAGCCTCTTACGAGGCATCGAAAGAGATTATCGACTCGAATGTTTTTGCGTTATATAATCAGTTACCTAATGATAAGGCAGAGAATTTCAGAAAATTGTTCCTGGATGAGAATAATGTGGAAGTAATATTCTCTAAACAGTTGACAGGCGAACAAGTGGGTAGCAACTATGATTTGTTCATGTCTCCGTTCCAGTTCTGTCCCGGATGGGGAGGTAGTAATACGTCCGTTTATCTGGAAATGGTAGAGTCTTTTGAGAATATAGATGGAACGCCGGGAACTTTCGACAGGGCCTTGGCTCTGAGTCAGCCCTGGGATTTGAATGAATTCTTTAAGAATAAAGATCCCCGTTTCTTTGCTTCCGTTTATTATGAAGGAACTATCTGGAAAGGAGAAGCCGTAGAGAACTGGGGCGGTATTATCACGGAAAACGGGACCAAGGTTACAACAGGATTTTATCAGGGAAAACCTGCTCAAGGCCGTTCTTACTCTGCTGCGGGATATGCAGGAGGAGCAATTACCGGATTCAATGTCAAAAAATATTTGGATGACGGTTTGGTGCCGGTAGATGCCGGCAAGACAAAAGTCGACTTTATCGTTTTCCGCTACGGGGAGATTCTGTTGAACTACGCGGAAGCAGCATTTGAGTTAGGTAAGAGTTCTGAAGCTTTGGATGCTGTAAACCAGATAAGGGGAAGAGCCGGTATCGCTTTGCTGACGAATATAACCCGTGATGCGATCCGCCATGAAAGAAAAGTGGAACTTGCTTTTGAAGACCAGCGCTGGTGGGATTTGAGACGTTGGCACACGGCAGTTGATGCCATAACCCGTAATTTCTCCGGTATTTATACATTCTATGATGTGAAAACCGGGAAGTTCAGGATTGAAATGAACGAAAATGCGATGGGGGGCGTACCTTCCGTATTTAAGGAAGAACACTATTATTTCCCGATTACTCCGGGTAGGATATCCAATAATCCGAACCTGGCTCCGGAGAATCCGGGTTATTAAAATTTATGGAGTATATGAGGGCGTACCGGGAATTGCTGTTCCCGGATGCCCTTTTATTGTCTGTTTTAATCAAATAAAAGAACATGAGAAGTCTGCAAAATATAATATATGTCTTGATTTTTGTAATGTTGACTCTACCGCTCAACGCACAGGATAAGATAAAAACACGTTCTGAATCATTTTGGGGTGTTCATTTCGACCGTCACTCCCAGTTAACGGATGAACATCTGGGGAAAACATTGACCGAAGGAATGATCGACTCCATGTTAAAGGCCGTGCGGCCTGACTATATTCAGGTGGATAGCAAAGGGCATCCGGGAGTCTCTTCTTATCCGACGGCGGTCGGACAACAGGCTGCCGGATATGATAAAGATCCTCTGGCTTTGATCCGGGAGGTTACCTTCAAAAGAAATGTGGCATTGTATGTACATCATTCAGGAGTAATGGATATAAACTATGTACGGTTGTATCCGGAAGAGGGTAGAAGAACACCGGACGGTAAACCGGATGGACAAAATACCAGCTTTTGGGGTAATTATGCCGACCGATTATTGATCCCCCAGCTCAAGGAACTGGCATTGAAATATAAAGTGGATGGTGTATGGATCGACGGAGAAAGCTGGGCGGTTTATCCTGATTACCACCCGAAGGCTCAGGAGGAATTTAAACAGGTGACTGGCTTGAGTTATATGCCGACTGTGGCGGAAGACCCAAACTACAAGATACTGCTGGAATTCAACCGGAAGAAATTTATAGCTTATATAGACCATTATACGGCAGAATTGAAAAAAGTAGCTCCGCAATTCCAGTTATGCTCGAATTGGGCTTTTAGTGCCTTGATGCCGGAACCGGTTCCGGCCGGAATAAAACTGGACTTCCTCTCCGGCGATTATGATCCGGATGATGCCTTGAACACTGCCAACTGGAATGCCCGTTGTTTAGCCGGACAAGGATTGCCTTACGACCTGATGGCATGGAGCTTTGTTCGTCATTCGGTTCCTAAAACAGCCTTACAGCTCTGTCAGGAGGCGGCAGCCGTGATCAGTCTGGGAGGCGGCTGCCAGATGTATTTCAGGCAAAACGAGGATATGTCTTTTCAACCCGCATCATTTGATATTATGCGGGAAGTTGCTGATTTTGTCTTGCCAAGAAGAGACTATTGTAAAGGAATAAAACCTATCCCGCAAATCGCCTTGTTCTATTCTACGGCAGGTTGGAAACAAAAGGTGAATGATATTTACAGACCTTTTGGTGTGAATGGGATTAGAGGTATTATGAATGCTCTTCTGGACGGTCAGCAGGCTGTTGAGGTTTTAATGACCCACCACATGGAAAAAAGGATGGAAGAATATCCGGTCATTGTTGTTCCCGAGTGGGAGGTTATGGAACCGGAAATGATCGCCAGGTTGAAGGAATATGTGAAAAAAGGAGGAAATCTACTCGTTATAGGTTCGGAGGCGACCGTTCTTTTTGACGATATATTAGGTGTGCAGGGAGTCGGTGAAAGAGGGGCATCCTGCCTGGGGTTTGATAACCGTTTTGTCGATATACAAGGTAAATTCCGTGAGATTCGTTGTGAGCAGGGAACTGAAGAACTTGCCCGGCTGTATCAGACGAATGATTTCCGTTTCCCATCGGGTAGTGCCGCAACGATTCATAAATACGGTAAAGGTAAAGTTGCCGGTGTTTATATGAATATCGGCGAATCTTATCTTTCAACGACTTCTCCTGTATTCAGGGACTTCCTGTCGGAGCTGATCGGCAACCTCTTCCCTGAACCTCTGGTTTCTGTGAAAGGTTCTCACCGGGTTCATGTGATCCCGTCGGAAAAGGACGGACGTATGTTGATCCAATTGGTCAATACATCCGGCGATCATGCAAACCGGAGTGTGAAGGGCATCGATGAGATACCTGAATTAAGAGATCTCAACGTCGTAGTCCGGTCGGAAGAAAGACCGAAGAAGGTATTGTTACAACCGGATGGACGGCCATTACGGTTCGATTACGTTGACGGGAAGGTTACTTTTGTAGTCCCTGACTTGAAAATACATGATATTGTGGAGATTATAAAATGAATGCACTATGAATAAATTAAATAAAAACGGATTATTCTCACTACTGTTGGTTACCTTGTTATTCTCCTGCCAAATGGAACAGTCTCAGTCTAATAATCAGTATGTGAATAAATTTATTGGAACCGGACTGAACGGATGTGTCACTCCTGTCGCTTCTGTCCCGTTCGGAATGGTACAGATAGGGGCTGATACACATGCGAACAGTTCAGGATATCATTATGACCATACGAGTCTGGTCGGCTTCAGCCATGTGCATAAAAGCGGCGGAGGCTGTGGCGACTTTCTGGATATTTTATTTCTGCCTCTTCCCCTGAACTATAAGACAGATAGCCTTACGGAGTTATATTCCCAGTATTATCAGGCTGATTTTTCCCATGAGAAAGAGTGGGCGGAACCCGGATATTACTCGGTTGATCTTTATAACGGCGATCTGAATGTGGAACTGACCGCTTCTTTACGTTGTGGACTGCAACGATATAAATATAAGTCTGCTGGTTCCGTCCCTGTTATTATAGATCTGGAATACGGCTCACAGGGGGCTTGTACAATCCAGCGTGAACACGATGTGGATACGGTCTTTTCTGCGTCTTTTGAAAAAGTAGATGATTATACGGTCCGCGGATACCGGTTGACTAATGGATGGGCTCCGGAACAACATGTTTATTTTTATACGACATTTTCTTCTCCGATAAAAGAGTGTCGGTTATTCCTGGATAACGAATGTGTAGAAGAGACCTCTGCCCTGAAAGGACGTAATGTGAAAGCGATCCTAACCTTTGAGAATCCGGAAAAGATACTGGATGTTAAAACAGGTATATCTGCAGTCGATATGAAGGGTGCTGAGGATAATCACCGGAAAGAAGCGGCGGATAAGGATTTCGATTCCTTGAAGAAAGAAGCGGCAGAGAGCTGGACGCCGGTATTGGGCCAGATAGAAGTCGAGACAAATGATTTGAAAAAGAAAGAACTTTTTTACACCTCCTTACACAATGTAATGATGTATCCGATGCTTTTTTCGGATGTAGATAACCGGTTTCGTGGTTCCGACAGCCAGGTACATCAGACGGATGGCTTCGCCTATTATGGTGCAGTTATCGGATTATGGGATACGTTTCGTGCCGCTTGTCCTTTGATCGCTGTCTTGCGTCCTGACGTGATGGAGGATTATATCCGGACAGCTTTGGAACATTTCAGATATGCCGGGCAGTTACCTATCTGGACATTGGCAGGCGTTGAGACTTACCAGATGACGGGTATCCATTCCATGCCCCTGATAACTAATGCCTATATGAATGGTGTCAGGAACTTTGATACGGAACTGGCAATGCGGGCAATGGTTGAATCAGCCATGAAAGATACGTGCGGCTATTCGATGGGGTACTTTGTCGGGTTGGAGAATTATAAGAAATATGGCTACGTGCCCTGTGATATGGAAATGGAGTCGGTAGCCCGTACGTTAGAATATGCATTCGACGACTGGGCAATTGCCCGATTCGCCTCTCTGACAAATCATCCCGATATTTGTAAAGAGTTCCGGGCCCGCTCCCTGAATTATAAGAATGTGATCGATCCTGTCACTTTGCTTGCAAGGGGAAAGACTAAAGACGGTCTTTGGCGTACACCTTTTTATCCTCTGCGCTCGGAACACCGGTCGGATGATTATTGCGAAGGGAATGCCTGGCAGTGGACATTCTTTGTCCCACATGATATAGACGGGCTGGCCAAATTGATGAGAGGCAAAGAGGTGCTGGCTTCTCGCCTGGATTCCTTATTTACGATGGATTCTTCGCTGGAAGGAGAAACCGTATCCGGTGATATCAGCGGGCTGATCGGTCAATATGCACATGGCAATGAGCCGGGGCATCATACTATTTATATGTATAATGAGGTTGGGCAACCCCATAAGACACAGAAATATGTCAATGAGGTATTGACAACTCTTTATGATACGACTCCGACGGGAATCTGCGGGAATGAAGATACGGGGCAAATGAGTGCCTGGTATGTTTTCAGTTCGTTAGGTTTTTATCCGATGGACCCGGTATCCGGTCGTTACGAACTGGGTGCTCCTTTATTCGACCGGGCGGTGATAAACCTGTCGTCAGGCAAGCAATTTGTCATAACAGCCGAGAATCTGTCCGATAAAAATATCTATGTAGAGAAAGTCTGGTTGAATGATCGTTCACTCGACCGGACATATATTACTTTCGATGAATTACTGAACGGGGGAACGCTCCGTTTTAAGATGACAGATAAAGTAGGGCTGTAAACCGGAAAGTCTGCGACTTACGGAATCTTTTGTCCTATGCTAAAAGTAGTGCCACCGTATTGGCACTCCAGTGTCACTATTATGGCACAACAATGCCAATAGGGTGGCACTGTTGTGCCATTATGATGTCATACGCTGTCACTCCCTCTTTTACAGTTAATCCTTTTATAGGAATAGTATTGTTCAAATCTCGGAAACAGTCAAAAGAACCACGCAAATTGAAAACTTCAACTCTTTTACTTCTGCTATTTTTGCTCATATTTAATCTAATAGATGGAAGAATATGAAACGTTATGGAAGTGTTATCGGCGTAAAGCCTGAAAAACTGGAAGAATATAAGCAATTACATGCAGCTGTATGGCCGGCGGTGCTGGCCATGATCAGCGAGTGTAATATCCGCAATTACTCTATTTATTATAAAGACGGAATGTTGTACAGCTATTATGAATATATCGGAAATGATTATGAAAAAGATATGCAGCGAATGGCTGCCGATCCGGTCACACAAGAATGGTGGAAGCTCACCGATCCCTGCCAGCAACCGGTAGAGAACCGTGCTCCCGGAGAATGGTGGGCGGCTATGGAAGAGGTTTTCCATACAGACTGAATAACGTATAAATAGAATAGGCTTTAAATATTATTGAACATGAACGACATCATTATTAAACTTGGCGAATGCGTGGAATTCGGCAAGATCAGTCTTGCATCGCCCTATCCACCGGCAATGAAAGGACAACCGGGTGCTGACGAATTGACCCGGGAAGCATTGGAGAGCGGCTTATCTCCTCAATCGGTATTGAATGACGCCCTGATACCGGCAATGAACCGGGTAGGCAATAAGTTT
Source organism: Parabacteroides sp. AF18-52 (assembly GCF_003479145.1). NCBI lineage: Bacteria > Pseudomonadati > Bacteroidota > Bacteroidia > Bacteroidales > Tannerellaceae > Parabacteroides > Parabacteroides sp. AF18-52. Next base: position 175,422 of record NZ_QUGR01000009.1, on the reverse strand, counting down.
ACGGAAGGGAAGATATTCGTACCTCAAATGCTGTTATCGGCTAAAGCGATGAATAGTGCCATGAAGCATCTGAAACCCTATTTTCAGAACGGAGAGATCAAACGGAAAGGTGTATTTGTTATCGGTACCGTTATGGGCGACTTGCACGATATCGGCAAGAACCTGACGGGTATGATGGTGGAAGGTTCCGGTTGGGAGGTGATCGACCTGGGGACAGATGTGCCAGCCGAGAAATATATCCAGGCATTGGACGAGCATCCCGGAGCTGTTTGCGGCATGTCTGCCTTGCTGACTACAACCATGAGCAATATGCAACCGATGATCGCCACTATCCGTGCAAAATATCCCGAGACCAAAGTGGTTGTCGGTGGCGCACCGTTAAATGCGAATTTTGCTCAGAGGATCGGGGCGGATGCTTATGCCCGTGATCCGCAGGATAATATCAACTGGTTGGAATTAATCGTAGCCTGTAACAGCGCCTCTTGTGCATATCGGAATATTAGAAGAAAAAACCAATAAGAGTTATGACATTTGAATTATTATTCGGAATCGGGCTGATAGCCATCGGGGCATTTTCGTCGGGAAGTTTTTCGATCCCTTTTGGAAAGACCCGTAACTGGGCGTGGGAAAACTATTGGCTGATATATAGTTTGTTTGCTTATGTGATCGTACCGCTGGTGGCATGTTATGTTTTTTGCCCGGGCTTTATGAATGTGCTGTCCGGTGTCCCGGCACAGACATTGGGATGGATCTTTTTACTGGGGATCATCTACGGTATTTGTAATCTTACTTTCGGACTTTCCCTGCGTTATCTGGGCCTTTCGTTAGGCTTCTCGCTTTCTCTGGGATTGATGATGATACTGGGAACGATCATTCCTCCGGCTATCGACGGGCGTTTGAATATTCTCTTGCAACAATCCGGAGGGACTATGTTGATAGCCGGTTTGCTGATTGCCGCAGTCGGTATTGCTTTGAGTGGATATGCCGGTTACCGGAAAGATAAAGGTGCCGGACCGGAGGCGAACCCGGAACTTAATTTCGGAAAAGGACTGGTGCTGGTTTTCTTTGTCGGAATAACCGGTGCTTCGCAAGCCCTGGGTATAGAACAGGGTACGGGTATTTCATCCGCTTTGGTTGCTTCGGGTATCGATCCGCTATTTCAGACGTTACCTGTCTTTTTCGTGTTGTTCGGCGGTTCTTTTCTGGCGACTGCACTTTGGTGTTTGTTCCTGTCGAAAAAGAATAATAACCTGAAAGCTTTTGTAAAGACAAAGGATATCGCGGTGTCAAGCAACTATCTGTATTGCGGATTGGCGGGTTTTCTCTGGTTTGTCAACTTTATCTTTTACGGTATGGGGAAAAGCCGGATGGGGGAGTTCTCGTTTACAGCTTGGGGAATATTAATGTCGCTGACTATTGTCTTTGCAACCCTTTGGGGATTGTACCGGGGTGAATGGAAGGCTGCGGATACAAAGACAAAAGTATGGATGTATGCCGGACTGGTCGTATTGGTTGCTGCCTCTTTCATTATAGGAATGAGTGGAGGAGAGTGAGGATAATTAAAAATTGAGAATTGAAAATTATGACTTCAAGAGAACGTGTTTTATCAGCTATAGCTCATAAAGAGCCCGACCGTGTTCCGGTCGATATGGGAGCAACTCCCAGTTCAGGTATTTCGGCAATTGCCTATTCCAATTTGCTGAAACAGTTGGGACGGACCGACTTACCGGTACAAATATACGATGTCGTACAGCAATTGGCACAACCGGATATGTCGTTGATCGATCAGTTTGGTATCGATGTTCTCGATATCGGCCGTACGTTTAATGTGAATGCGTCCGCCTGGCAGGAGACAATACTGGCTAATGGCGATAAAGCTCTGTATCCCGCCTGGTTCAATCCCATAGAACAACCTAACGGTTCCTGGCATTGTTATGATTCCGATGGTAAACGCCTGTTGGCAATGATGCCGAAAGGTGCCACATTCTTTGATCAGTCCTATTTCCCTTATGTGGATGGCTATCCTGATAGTTATGACGGCCTGGATGAAGAGATGGGGCGTGTCCTGTGGTCGCGTTATGTGCACAGTCCCTGGGATCATGCTGCCGATGACGGTTTCTGGGAACAGTTGAGAACAAATGCCTTGCATTTGCGGGAGACAACGGATAAGGCGTTGATGATCGTTTGCGGTTGCAATCTTTTTGAATGGGGAACTTTCCTGCGCCGGATGGATAATTTCCTGATGGACCTGCTTTGTGATCCGGACCAGGTGGAACGCGTATTGGATGAGTTACTGGAACGTCACCTGGCAACACTTGAAAAGGTCTGTGCTTCGGTTGGCGATATAGTTGACATTATCCGTTTCGGGGATGATCTCGGGATGACAACCGGTCCGTTTATGGATCCGGATACTTATAAAACCCTTTTCAAACCCCGTCATAAACAGTTATGTGATTATGTAAAATCGCATAGTCAGATGCACACCTTTATCCATTCCTGTGGTTCCATCTCTTCATTGATGCTCCATATGATCGAGGCAGGGATCGAAGTCTTCAACCCTATGCAAACAAATGCCATGGGCATGTCTCCCGAATTTTTGAAAAAAGAGTTCGGACAGGATTGTACTTTCTGGGGTGGTGGCGTAGAAACCGTCGGTACACTGAACAACGGCACACCGGCTCAAGTTCGTGAACAAGTTCTGGAGCGTTTAGAGATCATGTCGTCCGGAGGTGGCTTTGTCTTTAATACCGTACACAATATACTACCGGATGTTCCGCCGGAGAATATTATCGCGATGTTTGATGCGGTAAAAGAATTTAATGGGAATATTTAGATTGAAGAAGCCTGAAGTTAAATAGGAAAAAACGTTTCTCATAATTTGTGGAACTAAGGGCTTCTTCCTACTTTTGTAAACCAATCTCTGGCATCATAAGCTATGAGGTGATTTTATTTATTATGAGAAGCGTTTTTATGATATTATCCTAACATTGAAACTTCGACACTTTCATGCTCTTTGGATAGTAGACAGCGAACGCTCACATGCTTGTTTTTGTTATATCCCTATGTTTTTGCATATGGAAATATTCAAAATAAAAGGGTGTGAGCTGTTGTTTATATCAATGAGCAGGGCAGTCGAAGGCCTCAATGTTAGATATATCAGCAGTCCTCACGCCTCTTTTTATTTATTATCCAGTCAGAGGATTGATGGATTCAAATGTTTTCCTAAATTTGATGCCTCATATGGAAATGAATTGCAGTAAATCAGAAAATATTCTTTGGAAGAGTTTCAGAAACGGAGATAATGACAGTTTTGAACTCATCTATAAAAACTATGCAGATATTTTGTTTAGGTATGGTATTCAGTTCACCTCTAATGAGTCTCTGGTTAAAGATGCAATCCATGATGTTTATGTAAAACTATATAATGATAGACTACGTTTAAAAACGGAGGTTAATATCAAATTCTATTTATTTACTTGTTTGAAAAACCACCTGTATAATCTTTTAAAGCGGGAATTGTTTTTTGATAAAGTCGATCTGGAAGAAGGTGAATATCTGGATCCGTGTGCGGAAGAACAGGTTACAGTTACATTAAATCAGAAAGAATTACAACAAACAGTTCGAAAAGTTCTGAGTATGTTGACCGACCGGCAGCGGGAAATAATCTATTATCGTTATATGGAAGAACTTTCGATAGAAGAGATCGCTATTTTAATGGATATGAATTATCAATCGGTACAGAATTCCATACAACGTTCGATTAAAAAAATACGGGAGTCTTTTCCCGTTCTTGTTATTTTCTTCATTTTATACAAAAAAATGTATTCTTGCTGAGTATAAAATTTTCATTCGATTGTATTCTCCATAGGAAAACCTATTAGGTACAATTGAGAATGAAAGAAAAAGACTATACTGGTTATTCGGCAGAACAGTTGTTGGAAGATGATTTTTTTATGAAGTCATTTTTTCATCCGACTGATGAATCACAAGCTTTTTGGCAAGAACAAGCTCATAAAGATGAAGTTCTTGCTAAAGAAGTTGTATATGTGAGAGTTATTCTTTGTTCTGTTCCTTACCGTAAATCCACTTTTTCTTCTGAGGATAAAGAATTTCTTTGGAAGCGTATTTCCAAAACAAATAATAAAAAACGATTACGTAAATATTGGTATTCTTCTGTTGCTGCAATATTTCTATTATTAATGGCAACGGGAAGTTTTTATTATGCTAAATATCATAAAAGCCCTGAATTGACTGCGATTGAAAGAGTGCAAAAACCTGAATGTCCGGTAGAAACAATCCAATTAATTTTGGCAGATGAAAAGAAAGTTACTATTGAAGATAATAATTCACATTTACAGTATAATAAAGAGGGAGAGCTACATATTAATACTCAAAAGTTGAACACGTCACGTAAGCCGCTGACAAACTCTAATAATAAAAGTGAGCCGGTTTACAATCAGTTGATCGTTCCGTCTTCAAAACGATCTTTCCTAGAGTTGGCTGATGGTTCAAAAATTTGGGTAAATGCAAATACACGAGTCGTCTATCCGGTTACATTCGATGAAAAACAACGGGAAATATATGTAGACGGTGAAGTCTATATGGAAGTTTATCCGGATAAGGAACGACCGTTCATTGTTAAATCAAAGAAGATGGATGTTCAGGTGTTAGGGACGAAATTTAATATTTCGACGTACGAATCCAATCAGGAAGTATCGGTTGTTCTGGTTTCAGGAAAGGTGAATGTGCGGACTGATAATTCTATAGAAACAGTGTTGGATCCGTCTGATCGGCTCACTTATGAGAAGGGTACTACTGATATAAAAAAAGTGAATGTAGAGAATTATATATCCTGGAAGGATGGATTTTACACATTTGATAATGAATGCTTTTCAATCGTTTTGGATAAATTGTCTAATTATTATGGTAAAAAGATCACATATAGTGGTGCAGTAGGTTCCTTGCGTTGTTCCGGTTCCTTGAATCTGGATGAAGATATGATAAAAGTATTGACAGGCTTGGGATCGACGATGCCTATCGATTTTACACTAGAGAGAGAATATATATCAGTTATTGTTAAACCTCAAAAATAATATAATTATGAAGTAAAAGAAGAATGAAAAAACAGAACCGGATAATAGTGGGTATTATCCGGCCGTAATTTTGAAAGAAAGAATTTTAGCAGAATTCTTTCCAGTTAAATCAAAAATCAGTACAAATGTATGAAAAACAAACGAATAATTAACGTAGGAATACGTGAGTTTAGAAGATTATGGTGTATTGTAGTCGCATGTCTGGTTGCGACATCTTGTTGGGGCATGGAATTCTCTGTAAAATTGGCCTATTCACAAAAGACCCAGATATCCTTGAATCTTACCAACAGGACGCTAAAAGAAGTTTTCAGAGAGATTGAACGGAACAGTGAGTTCGTTATATTCTATTATGAAGGAGTGATTGATGCCGGTAAGCGAGTTGGAATTAGTGTAAAAGATCAAACAGTCGATAAAATATTGGATAGACTGTTTGAAGGAACTGATAATGCTTACAATATTGTAGACAAGCAAATTTATATTACGAAAAAAAATAAGAAAGAAGAAATAAAAACGAATCTCCCGGTTACTCTACAGCAAAAAAAGATTACTGGTAAAGTGGTCGATGATTTAGGGGAACCGTTGCCCGGAGTGGCCATCCAGGTGAAAGGTACACCGCGTGGTGTAACAACTGATATTGACGGCTCTTTTTCTATCGATGTAAAAGAAACGGATATATTAGTATTCAGTTATTTGGGAATGCAGGATCAGGAATTGGGGGTTGCTAATAAAAAACAGTTATTTGTAACTTTAAAAGAAAAGACCGATGAATTGGAAGAAGTTACTATTGTTGCGTTCGCTAAACAGAAAAAAGAAAGTGTGTTAGCTTCGGTAACGACTGTTAAACCCTCTGAGTTGAAAGTACCGAGTAGTAATCTTACTACAGCGCTTGCCGGTAGAATGTCCGGTATTATTTCGTATCAACGTAGCGGAGAACCAGGACAGGATAATGCCGATTTTTTTGTTCGTGGTGTTACGACGTTCGGTACAGGGAAGGCGAATCCGCTTATTTTGATCGATGGCGTTGAATTATCTTCAGAAGATCTGGCCCGTTTGAATACAGACGATATTGCTAGTTTTTCAATTATGAAAGATGCGAATGCTACGGCATTATATGGAGCACGTGGTGCAAATGGTGTCATATTGGTTACTACAAAAGAAGGTGTGGAAGGTAAGGCGAAATTTTCCGTCCGCTTTGAGAATTCTTTTTCTTCTCCGGCAAGTGAAGTGGAGTTGGCTGATCCGATCACCTATATGCAATTGCATAATGAGGCTATTAGAACACGTAATCCGCTGGGTATATTGCCTTATTCGAATGAAAAAATAGCAAATACGGGCAAAGGTCTTAATCCATATGTATATCCTGCTACTGATTGGAAAAAGACAATGTTCAAAAATTTCACGACTAATCAACGGCTTAATTTAAATATTAGCGGGGGCGGTAAAGTTGCTCGTTATTATGTCGCTGCATCCTACAATCAGGATAACGGTATACTTCGGGTTGATAAACGAAATAATTTTAATAGTAATATTGACCTGAAGAAATATCTGCTACGATCCAATGTAAATATAAATGTAACTCCTACGACAGAGTTGATTGTCCGTTTACATGGGACATTCGATGATTATACAGGACCAATAGATGGCGGTTCGGGTTTGTATAATAAGGTAATGAGAACGAATCCTGTCTTATTCCCAGCCTATTATCCTGCTGACAAAGCGAATAAATATTCTCAGCATATTTTGTTCGGTAATTATGATGGGGCGAAACATATCAACCCGTATGCCGATATGGTGAAAGGTTATAAAGACTATAGTAAAACACTGGTCTTGGCTCAATTGGAGTTGAAACAGGATTTGAGTTTTATTACAGAAGGTCTGTCTGTGAGAGGGTTATTTAACACATCCCGGTATTCCTATTTTGATGTATCACGCTATTATACGCCATTTTATTATAAGATCGGGATGTATGATAAACAGAATGACAACTATGTTCTTATGCCATTGAATGAGAAGGAAGGAAAAGAATATCTTGATTATTCTGAAGGGAAAAAAGAGGTGAACAGTACGATCTATTTTGAAGCTGCAGCCCAGTATAACAGGACATTCAATAAGAAACATGCGACAAGTGCATTGCTGGTATTTACAACCCGGGAAGAATTAAAAGGGAATGCCGGCGATTTACAACTCTCTCTCCCTTACCGAAATGTGGGATTGGCAGGACGTCTTACCTATGGATACGATAACCGTTATTTTATTGAAGGTAACTTCGGTTATAACGGTTCAGAACGTTTCGCAGCTTCTGAACGTTACGGATTTTTCCCTTCGGTGGGAGCTGGTTACCTTATTTCTAATGAAAAGTTTTGGGAACCATTTAGCAAAGTTGTCAGTAAACTGAAATTAAAAGCAACTTACGGGCTTGTCGGTAATGATGCGATCGGTGAGGATAAGGATCGTTTCTTTTATCTGTCTAACGTGAATTTGGATAATGGCGACCGGGGATATACATTCGGTACTGATTTCGGATATTCATTAAACGGTATATCTATTTCCCGTTATGAGGATCCTTATATTACCTGGGAAAAAGCGTATAAGCAAAATTATGGTATTGAACTGGGGTTATTGGAGAAATTAGAGATTCAGGCTGATTATTTCCGTGAAAACAGAAAAAATATATTACAGAGCCGTTCTTCTATCCCTACGACAATGGGACTTCAGGCCAGTCCGCAATCAAACATCGGAGAAAGCTTCGGTTCGGGTATAGATATTTCCGTAGACTATTCGGAGTCTTTTAATAAAGATCTTTGGGCTTCGGTCAGAGGAAACTTTACGTATGCAACCAGTGAATTTCGGGTGTATGAAGAACCAGATTATGCAAAAGCTCCCTGGCGTTCACATATTGGCCAGAGTCTCGGTCAACAATGGGGGTTGATCGCGGAACGTCTTTTTGTCGATGATGAAGACGTAAAAAATTCTCCAGTACAACAATATGGTGAATATAAGGCCGGTGATATCAAGTATAAGGACATTAACCGGGACGGAATTATTGACGATCAGGATAAAGTACCTATCGGCTATCCTACTACTCCTGAAATTATTTATGGTTTCGGTTTCTCCCTGGGGTACAAAAACTTTGATTTGTCCGCATTCTTCCAAGGGTCTGCCCGTTCTTCGTTTTGGATCGACACGAAAAACTTGTCTCCTTTTGCTGATACGGATGACGACGGTAATGTCGTTTCTCAAAATGCATTACTGGATAAAATTGCAAAAAGTCATTGGTCGGAAGATAATCGTGATCCTTATGCTTTTTGGCCTCGTTTGTCTGACTATGTTGTCAACAATAATAACCAGAGAAGTACCTGGTTCATGCGTAACGGTTCATTTCTCCGTTTAAAATCAGCTGAGTTAGGATATACTGTACCCAAAGAGATTACCCGTAAGATTCATATAGGAATGATCCGTGTTTATGTCAGTGGAACCAATCTGCTTACATTCAGTAAGTTCAAGTTGTGGGATCCGGAAATGGCAGGTAACGGATTGGGATATCCTGTTCAGCGGGTTATAAATTTAGGTATTAATGTTAGTTTATAATACATGTAAAATATGAAAATAATTAATGCATTATTGCTCTTTATAAGCTTAACCACATTAAGTTCATGCAGTGATTATCTGGATGTGGTTCCTGATAATATTCCTACAATTGACCATGCGTTCAATAATCGGGTTAACGCGGAAAAATATTTGTTTACTTGTTATTCTTACTTGCCTAATCCGGTTGATCCTAATGCAAATGAAGCATTATTGGGAGGATATGAAAGTTGGATCGCTCCGGAAGGATGGTGGTATTTTGATAATAGTAATAATCTATATGCCTGGAAATTAGCAAGAGACGGTCAGAATTCGAACGATCCTCTATTAAACTCCTGGGATGGGGGAAATGGTGCCGGTAATTTGTTTATTGCTATACGTGATTGTAATATTTTCCTTGAAAATATAGACAAACCGGTCGATCTGGAAGAATATGAGAAAGTCAGATGGGTATCTGAAGTCAAATTCTTAAAAGCTTATTATCATTTTTATTTATTGAGAAAGTATGGACCGATTCCAATCGTGGATGAAAATCTACCTGTTTCTTCTACCCCGGAAGAGGTACGCGTATATCGTGAACCTGTAGACGATGTTGTCAAATACATAGCAGATTTGTTAGATGAATGTTTGGAAGATCTTCCCGATGATATCCAAAATCAGACACAGGAAATGGGACGAATTACCAAATCTGCCGCATTGGCGTTAAAAGCCAAAGCCTTGATTTTATGTGCCAGTCCCATTTTTAATGGCAACCCTTTCTATACGAATATAAAAGATAATAAAGGACGTAGCCTATTTTCAACATCTTATGATCCTGCAAAGTGGACTGTAGCTGCCGAAGCAATAAAGCAAGCGATCGATTTTGCAGAAAGCCATGGTGCAGGCCTTTATTATTATCAAGGATTTGATCCGATTAGTGACTCTACTCGTATAAAATTAAATGTACGCGGTGCTGTTACGGAAAGATGGAATAAGGAAATTCTATGGGGTTCCACAAAGAATGATAATTTTCTGCAACAAGTAGCTGCCGTAAGGTTACAAAATGCCCCGGCTTCTGCCCCTGTTATTTCTATGATGTCGCCGACTATCCAGGTTGCTGAGCGTTTTTATAGTAACCATGGTGTACCTATTGAGGAAGATAAAACATGGGACTATGCCAACCGTTATAAAACAGGTATTGTATCGCAAGAGGAACGTTATTATCTGAAAGAAGGTTATGAAACTGCTAATCTTCATATGAAACGTGAACCGAGGTTTTATGCATCGTTAAGTTTCGATGGTTGTATCATTTATGGTAATGGTGTTGTTGGTGATCAGGACTATTCGAAACTGAATTATGCCCAGATGAAAAAAGGACAGACTGGTGGTATGACAGCTGCTGAGAAATATTCGGCTTCCGGCTATCTTCCCAAGAAACTGGTGGGAGTGGAGAGTGTTATTAATGGGAGTAACTGGACTTCCAAACGTTATTCTTTTCCGGTAATCCGTTTGGCCGATCTTTACCTGATGTATGCTGAAGCATTGAATGAGTCGAAAAGCACTCCCGATAACGACGTTTATTTTTGGATTGACGAAGTAAGGAAACGTGCCGGACTGGAAGGGGTGAAAGAAAGTTGGACTAAGTATTCAACCAATTCATCTAAAGTGAATACAAAAGAAGGCATGCGTGAGATTATACATCGTGAACGCATGATCGAACTTTCTTTTGAGGGCGAACCTTATTGGGATCTGCTACGTTGGAAAGAAGCGGAAAGTGAATTTAAGAAGCCGATTACAGGATGGAATGTGAAAGGTGAAAATACGACTGAATACTATGAAGTGAAAGTTCTGACTCAACCTCAATTCAGTATTAAGAATTATCTTTTCCCGATCAAACAAAACTCGCTGGATGTCAATCCTAATCTTATCCAGAATTTTGGCTGGGGAACTTCGAATTAATTTGATCACTAAATTTAAAAGATTCAAGAATGAAACGTTTATTATATATTGTTACTACCTTCTTGTTGGTCGTTTTGTTTAACGGCTGTAAGGAAGAGTTTGTGGGACAGCCTGCCACTGATAACGTTGCTCCCGGGTCGATCAGGAATCCTAGGGTGGAGAACTTGCCTGGCGGAGCTGAAATAACTTATGATTTACCGCAAGACGATGATCTACTGTGTGTAAAAGCTTATTATACAATTAATGGAGTGGAAAAAAATACAACTTCGTCTATGTATACTAATTCATTAGTGGTAGAAGGGTTTGGTTCGACAGATCCACAAACAATTAAATTATGCTGTGTAGACCGCAGTAACAATCAATCCGACCCGGTAGAAGTCACTATTAATCCGACAACACCTCCGGTTGAGTTGGTTTTTCAGTCAATGACTATGGAAAAAGGATTTGGCGGCGTACAGTTGAAATGGAAAAATGAAAATAAATCGGATTTGACGATTTATGTGCTTGCAGCTGATTCTGTCGGCGATCTGAATGTGGCGGATGTTGTTTATACCAGTGCGACTGAAGGTAAATATTCTTTGCACGGATTTGATGATTCCAAGCGTGAATATGCAACTGTGATCCGTGACCGTTGGGATAATTATTCAGATACATTGAAAGGTTTCTTTACTCCTTATTTTGAAATGAAACTGGATAAGTCGAAGTTTAACCGCCAGATTCTGATGGGTGATAATGAGACAAACCTCGGTGGTTGGGAATTCAACAAAATGTTTGACGACATTGTCGGTGACCAGGGATTCCATACCAGTTCAGGTAAAACACCCATGTATTTTACTATTGATTTGGGAGTGACTGCCAAATTAAGCCGTTATACATTATGGCCTAGAATCGGTTATGAATTTAAGCATCATAATTTGAAAAGATGGAAGATTTATGGTACCACAAGTTTAAAGCTTGATAACCATGAAAACAGTTATTGGGTACAGGGAGGATTTAAAAATGATTGGAATTATATGATGGATTGTTATAGTTTCAAACCTTCGGGTGAAGACGGCCCTATAACTAATGAAGATGTAGAATATGCAACACAAGGATTTGAATTTGAATTCCCCTTGGATTCTCCCCCTATCCGCTATATCCGGTTCGAAGTAGAGTCGACCTGGAGTGGAGGTGATATGATGCACATTTCGGAAATTTCTTTCTGGGGTGAAATAAAAGAATGAACTATCCAATTAAATAAGAATTATGAATAGAAATATTATTTTATACTGCTTTTCATTTTTATTCCTGCTTGCCTGCGATGGAATGAATGATAATATTAAGGAATATTTGGATCGGGGAGAAATAAATTATATCGGGCGAGCGGATTCCGCTACTGCTATGGGAGGAATCAATCGGATCAAATTTATGTGGAAAATAAATACGGATCCGCGTATTACTTCAGGTAAAATTTATTGGAATGATAAACAAGATTCGATTAGTTTCCCAATTGACAGAGGTTTAATAGATAAAGACGGTTATTTCACTCATATTTTGGATGATATGCCGGAAGGTACGTTTATTTTTAATTTGTATCATGTCGGGATGGATAATAGTTTATCTATAGGATATGAAATACCAGGTACTATTTACGGGGATATTTATAAATCGACTTTAAGTCCCAGAAAAATTAAGAGAGTGGAAGCATTGGCGGATAAAGTCAATTTGTATTGGGGTGATGCCGGAAGTTCTTCGGGTATTTTATTTACTTATACGAATAAAACCGGGGAGAAGAAAACAATTGATATTCCGGCTTCGGAGACTGTGACTGTGATTGACGATTATGTATTAGGGGGTGAGTACTATTACAAAACAATGTTTTTACCTGAAAAAGATGCATTGGATCAGTTTGAACTGGATTCTCCTGTCGATAAGTTTCCGACCTATTATGTCGGAGATGGTTCTTTGGATGATAATTTCCCTGAATATCCGAAATTGGACAGAACAGTTTGGAAAATAATTGATTTTTCTTCGGAAGAACCGACAGGTGAAGGAGCCAATGGTCGTGCAGCTTTGATTATAGATAATGATCCTTCAACGTTTTGGCATAGTGAATGGGAGGCTACTACGGCTCAGTTACCGCATTATATTTCGATTGATATGAATACGGTAAAAAACGTAAAATGTGTAACTATCGCTAAAAGGCAGAGTAATACGGATTTGAAGACCGCTCATATTGAAATCAGTACGGATAACCATAGTTGGGAAATTGTCGGAAAAGTGGAATTTGAAAAAACGGAAAATCCGAATGCCAGGACGATTGTATTGGGAGAAACGAAGAAGGCCCGATACATGAAGTTAGTCATTACGGAAAGTCATCGTTCTCCGTCTGCTTCTATATCAGAGGTATATGTGTTAGGAACAGAGTGATGTAAAAAGCGAAGGAGATGCCGTTAAGGTATCTCCTTGTTTGTATTATAAAAGAAAAGGTCACCTAACTATCCGGAAATTTCCGTACTTTTGTCTTCTAATTTAAAGAACAGACAAAAGCAATGAAATATCTCATAAAAAGCCCGGAAGGAGCTATCCGGGCTTCCGTACAACTTCCTGCTTCCAAAAGCATCAGTAACCGTGCATTGATATTGAATGCCCTGAGTTATAGTCCTTATGATATACAGAACCTTTCCGACTGTGATGATACGGAGGTGATGGTTAGGGCGCTGAACTCCGATAGTCGTGATTTCGATATAAAGGCTGCCGGGACCGCCATGCGCTTCCTTACTGCTTTCCTTTCTAAAATAGTGGGTGAATGGACGATCACAGGAACGGAGCGGATGAAAAACCGCCCGATCAAACTGCTGGTCGATGCACTCAACTCATTAGGTGCCCGCATTGAATATATCGAGAAGGAAGGTTATCCACCTTTGCGTATTTTCGGAAGCGCTTTGCAGGGAGGTGAGATATCGTTGGCAGGAGGCGTCAGTTCGCAGTATATTTCGGCTCTGTTGATGGTTGCACCTCTGATGGAGAATGGATTGATATTAAATCTGGAAGGAAATATTATCTCCCGCCCTTATATCGATCTGACGTTACAATTGATGGAACAGTTCGGGGTGAAAGCAACCTGGAACGGACAGACTATCAGGATACTTCCCCAGGAATATAAACCGATCCGTTTTACCGTGGAGTCGGATTGGAGTGCCGCCTCTTACTGGTATTCCATTATGGCTTTGTCGAAAAATGCCGAAATAGAGCTACTCGGTCTTTTCAAAAACAGCTTGCAGGGCGATGCCGCCGGTGCGAAACTGTTTTCCCAACTGGGTGTCGGAACGGTCTTCACAGATCGGGGTGTCCGGTTGAAACATACCGGTAATGTGACAAAGAAGCTACTCTATAATTTCGTCAATGAACCGGATTTGGCTCAAACCTTTGTTGTCTGTTGCGTGTTACTAAATATCCCCTTCCGTTTCACCGGACTTCAGAGTCTGAAGATAAAAGAAACCGACCGTATCGAAGCACTGAAAACAGAACTTCGCAAACTGGGTTATCTGCTAACCGACAGTAATGACAGTATCCTGGAGTGGAACGGGGAACGGTGCGAACCGGAAACGGACCCGGTTATTGCGACCTATGAAGACCACCGTATGGCAATGGCATTTGCCCCGGCTGCACTGATTTTGCCGCAGGGATTAAAAATAGCCGAGCCGGAAGTGGTGACGAAGAGTTATCCTGCTTATTGGGAGGACTTAAAGCAGGCAGGGTTTGATATAACTGAAATTTAATAATATAACAGACAGTCCAGGCATTTGTAATTATCAACTGTCAACTGTCAACTGTCAACTAATATGTGGTATATTATCATTGGTGTTATCGTGCTGGGCGTTATTGCAGCCATAGCCGGTTATTTCAGGAATAAAAAATTACAGCAGATGCTGGAACGCGGGGAGATCAGCGAGATACCTGAAGCGCGTGAAATACCCGAAGAATGTTGCGGCCAGCATGAGACCTGTGAGCGTGACAGTCTGTTGGCTGCCGTCAGCAAAGAGATCGAATATTACGATGACGAGGAACTGGATCGTTTCCGGGGACTGGAGGGAGATGAGTATGAAGAGGATGCCGTCGATGAATTCCGCGAGGTGCTTTATACCCTGCAGTCGGAAGAGGTGGCCGGATGGCTCCGTAGCCTGCAGCTTCGTGGCGTGAACCTGCCGGATGCACTGAAGGATGAAGCATTCCTTATTGTCGGTGAGAGAAGAATACATTAAACGGTAGAGAGCGTCGACAAGTGTTCGACATAAATATTGTTTCTCCCTAATGAAACACTTGTTTCTATACGGTGAAACAGTTGTTTCTTACTGGTGAAACTTTCTGCACCTCGTACTGGATATAAAGAAAAGATTGCACAAATAAGACGAACCATCATACGGAATGAATATGGATCTATTACAATATACTTTTTTTCAACATGCCTTGCTGGGCAGCTTGCTAACTGCCATCACTTGCGGTATTGTTGGGACATACGTTGTCGCACGTCGGCTGGTATTTATTAGCGGCGGTATAACACATGCCTCTTTCGGTGGGCTGGGACTTGGTTTTTACCTGGGGACGAATCCCATCCTGATGGCGATGCTCTTTTCTGTCCTGTCCGCTTTCGGGGTGGAGTGGGCGAGCAAGACGCAGAACGTTCGGGAAGACTCGGCGATTGCCGGTGTCTGGGCGTTAGGTATGGCGTTGGGGGTTATTTTTATTTTCCTTACCCCCGGCTATTCGCCGAACCTCTCTGCTTATTTGTTCGGTAATATTCTGACGATCTCTATGACCGACATCATCTGGGTGGCTGCGTTAGCTGTTGTTCTGATCGCGGTCTTTTCCCTTTACCTGCGCGAAATTGTTTATGTCGCTTTCGACAGTGACTTTGCCAAGACGCAGCATATCCATGTCAAATGGATCGAGTATATGATGATGTTCTTCATTGCACTGACCATCGTACTCTCTATCCGCCTGGTCGGTATTATGTTATTAATGAGCTTGCTGACCTTACCGCAAATAACGGTTAATCTGTTTACCTCCGACTTTAAAAAGATCATCTGGGGAAGTATCGGTCTTGGTTTCCTGAGCTGTGTGACCGGTTTGGTCCTTTCCTATTTCCTGAACGTGCCTTCGGGGGCTTTCATAATTCTGGTGCTGGTAATGATCTTTTTGATCCTTAAAGCTGTATTATTCTTTACGAAAAGGCAATAAAACAGTCTCTTTCCAGTTTATTATATGATAAAGAGCGCACATTATACGTGAAGAAAGGTTTTTACTATATAATTTCATTGTTCGTGGTACTCTTGCTTTGGTCGTGCAGTACGAAGAAAAACACCAAGGCAAGCCGGTTCTACCATTCTTTTACATCCCGTTACAACATCTATTTTAACGGAAAGACTTCTTTTGATGAAGCCTTGAACTCCATGCAGACCGGGTATAAGGAAAGCTATTCCGAAATGATCCACATGTATCCGATCAGTGCGCAACCTAAAGACAAGAAAGAGACCGGCGGCCCTTTCGACCGTGCTATCGAGAAAGGCAATAAAGCCATCAAACTCCACTCGATCAAAGCGAAACCGGCCAAAAAACCGGGTTGGCGTAACGATCCCAAACAACGCGCTTTCCAGGAAAAAGAAGAATACAATCCTTTCCTGAAGAAATGCTGGTTGCTGATCGGACAGGGGCAATTCTATAATGCCGACTTCCTACAGGCATCTGCAACCTTCTCCTATATTGCCCGCCATTATGCACAAGACGAAGAAGTAGTGGCCGAGGCCCGTTTGTGGCAGGCTCGCTGTTATTCGGAGATGGACTGGTTCTATGAGTCCGAAGATATTTTGGGAAAATTGAATACCAACGGGATTCCCCGGAAAAATCTGAATCAGTATGCCGCAGTTTATGCCGATTATCTGGTAAAAAGTAAACAGTACGATGAGGCCGTCCCCTATTTTAAGACAGCCATCAAAGCAGAAAAGAATAAGCTCCAGCGCACCCGCATGAAATATCTGTTAGGGCAAATTTATGCTGCACAGGATCAGGACGGACTGGCTTATAAAATGTTTAACGAAGTAGCTAAAGCCAGCCCTCCTTACGAACTGGAATTTGCCGCCCGTATCCGTCAGACGGAAGTCTTTTCAGGTGCTAACTATCAGAAAGTTGTCAAGATGCTCCACCGGATGGCGAAGAGCGATAAGAATAAAGACTATCTGGATCAGGTGTATTACGCGTTGGGAAATGTCTATCTGAACAGGGAAGATACGGCGAATGCGATAAAGAATTATGAACTGGGCGTTGAGAAAAGTACTCAGAACGGACTGGAAAAAGCGATTTGCCAGATTAAACTGGGGGATCTTTATTTTACCATGCGCGATTATATAAAGGCCCAACCTTGTTTCAGCGGGGCTTTGTCGGGTATCCAGAAAGAATATAAAGACTTTAAACGTGTTTCGAAACTGTCTGCAGTTCTTGATGAATTGGTTGTACATGTAGAAGCCGTTCATCTGCAGGATAGTTTGCAGACATTGGCAAAGATGCCGGAAACAGAACGGTTGGCAGCCATCGATAAAATCATCGAGCAGGTTAAAAAGGAGGAAGAAGAAGCGAAGGCTTTAGCAGAAAAGGAGGCTTACCTGGCTGATCAGGCAGCCAAAGGAACCGGTATAAACCGCCCGGGTACGGAAACAGGAGGAATTGTTCTTCCGACTTCATCGGGCGGTGCAGCTTTCTATTTCTATAATCCGTCGACGGTATCGCAGGGGAAGGCTCAGTTCCAACGTAAATGGGGACGCCGTACGCTGGAAGATAACTGGCGCCGACGTAAAAAAGAAATGTCGACGTTTGACGAAGAGCCTTTGGATGAGACGGAAATGGCCGAGGGTGAAGCCGGTGTTGTCGGACCGGACGGACAACCTTTGCCTGCCGATTCTCTGGAAGCCGGTTTGCCGGAAGTCGCTTCCGATGACCCGAAATCACGCGAATATTATTTGCAGCAATTACCTTTTACCCAGGAAGAAGTGGATGCTTCGAATATAATTATCGAAGACGGTTTATATAACATGGCTATGATCTATAAAGATAAACTGGAAGATCTGCCTTTGTCGATCGAAGCATTTGAAGAGTTGGAACGCCGTTTCCCGGATAATTCGCATCGTCTGGAAAGTTATTATCAGGTTTATCTGATGGCTCTTCGTACAGGTAATACGGCTTTGGCTGCCGAGTATAAGGCAAAAATGATCAATGCCTTCCCGAATGAAGATTATACGATTGCCATTTCCGATCCGAATTATGAATATAATATACGTATGATGGATTCCGTCCAGGATTCTATCTATCAGGCGACTTATAATAGTTATCTGGCGAGCGACACCGTTAGTGTACGCCGGAATTTCCGCAATGTCAGTGCCAAATATCCGCTGGCAACCCTGATGCCTAAGTTCATGTTCCTGGATGCGTTGACTTACGTGCAGGCTGGTGATGCCGAAGGTTTCAAGGCTGCACTGAAGGCGTTGGTAGAGAAATATCCTACAGCCGATGTGACGGAGCTGGCCGGTGAAATGTTGAAAGGAATCCTTCGTGGCCGTACTTTGATGCAGGGCAGTATAACAGGTATGACCTGGAACCTGCGGTTTGGCCTGGGTGAAGACGGATCGTTGTCTGCCGCAGACTCGGCCCGTACATTTACTGCCGAAGCAAATACTCCGTACCGTATGATCCTGATGTATCCGACCGGAAGTGTGGATAAGAACCAGCTGTTGTTTGCGGTGGCTGCCTATAACTTTGCCAACTTTATGGTGAAGGAGTTCGATCTCGCCTTTGAAGAAGCAGGTCCGATGTCTATGTTGAATATTAGTGGATTCACCGGTATTGAGGAGATCCTGCAATATTATAAGATGATTTACGGTAAAGATGGTTATGCCCAGGCTTTGGATAGGAATGTGGCTATCCTTCCGATCTCTGAAGATAACTACGAAACGTTGATGCGTGGGAAGACCTTGGAAGAATATATCAGCTTCTTTGAAGAAAACTTCGGAGAGAAAGCACCGGAACTGGCTACACGCTGGAAGAATCGTATGCTGGTAGAAGAAGAAAAGCAAAAGGAAGCAGAGGCTGAAGCTGCTGAAACCGGTATGGAATCTCCGGATGAAGAGCAACCGGAAGCAATAGAACAACCGGAAGGTGAAGCCCCGTCGAAAGAAATTAAATCGGTACGTAAGAAAGAAACGCCGGTAGAAGAAACAGAAAAGGCCGCAGAACAACCTGCTGCAAAAGATTCTATTCCGGAAACCGCTGTTCCGGATACGGTAGTCAGCGTTCCTGTTCCGGAAATTAAAGCTCCGGCAGATACGGTTTCCGTACAGCCTTCGGTTCCTGATACGACGATAATATCCGCTTCTCAGGATACTGTCCCTGCTGTTCAGGCTCCGGAAGAACGAAAAGAACTTACATTGAAAGAGATAGAAGCTATCCGCAAACGTGAAGCCGAGGAAGAGGCTGCCCGTAAGGAAGAAGCCCGCAAGGAATTCGAAGCACAGCAGAAAGCCGAAAAAGAACTGCAGGAGCAGAAAGCGAAAGAACGTGCCGAACTGTTGAAGAAACAGGAAGAAGAAGAAAAAGCTCTTCTGAAAGCGAAAGTCGATCGTGAAAAACAGCTCGAACAGGAACGTAAGGATAAACTGAAACAGGCAGAGGCCGACCGTAAAGCAAAGATGAAAGCTCGCGAAGAACTGCGTAAACAGAAAGAACGCGAGTATAAAGAAAGGCTTAAACAAAAGGAAAAAGAACGTAAGCAGAAAGAAAAAGCATATAAGGAAACACTGAAAGCAAAAGAGAAAGCCCGCCGTGAGGCCCGGAAAGCAAAGGAGGCGGCAGCGGCAGCACGCAAGAGATGATGATAAAAGTATCTCACTCTGTTTTTGATTTTGTGTATCTTTTAGAAAAGAATATATTTGTAGTCAAAACAGGTGTGACTCAATGGCAAATGTTGTATCATTGGTAGAAAGGTTAAAGAGAGGAGATCGTGCTGCATTTAATGAAATATATGAATTGCATTATCTTTCTGTGCGCTTTTATGCCGACCTGATGCTGGATGCCGATGATGCGGAAGATGTTGTGCAGGATGTTTTTTTGAATCTTTGGTTGCATAGGGAAGGGTTGGACGATACACTTTCCATCCGGGGATATTTGCTCCGTTCCGTATATAATTCCGCGTTGAATATATTAAAGAAGAGGAAGCATGCGAATGATTATTACTCTTCCTGCGAAAAAGAGATAGAGGAGATGGGTTATGATTATTATGATCCGGACTCTTGCGACATCATTCGACGGCTTTACAATGAGGATTTGAGGGCCGATCTGCAGGCTGCGATCGAAAGCCTTCCTGTCCGTTGCCGCGAAGTCTTTGTGTTGAGCTATTTGCAGGATATGCCCAGTAAGGAGATAAGCCGTAAGCTGGGGATTTCTTTAAGTACAGTCGATAATCATATCTATTCGGCTTTAAAGCAATTGAGGGATAAGCTGGGAGGATATAAGGCAGGACTGACTCTCCTGTTTTTATTTTTGTCGAATGGTGGAAAAAATCTATTTTGAATAGGTATTTTGAGCTTCATCGTTGTATAATATATATAAACGGTATAACATGATGGATGAAACTATAGTTTACAGATATCTTTCGGGAACTGCCACAGAAGAAGAAAAGCTACAATTGTTGGATTGGCTGAAAACTTCTCCTGAGAATAAGGCTGCTTTTTTCGATCTCAAAGCTATTTGGCATGCAAAACATAGTATCTCCCCGGGTAATAGAACTTCGGACCAACTGAAAGATTCATTATCTGTCATTAATGAACGGATAGACCGTTTCGTTCCGATAAATAAAAAAACGGTTAATCATTTATGGAAACGCTGGGCGGTCGCTGCCGCTGTTATCCTGTTGGGTTTCATCTCGATCTCGATATTATATAAGGTGCCGAAAGTCACTCCGGATACCGATATTGTCTATGTCAACCAGTCTCCGGATTCTGTGAGAAAGGTTTTCCTGCCGGATGGGACGTTGGTCTGGTTAAACACCCACTCCAGTTTAACCTGTCCTTCGGAATTTACAGGCGATCAACGTCTGGTAGAATTGCAGGGAGAGGCCTTTTTTGAAGTCGTAAAAGATACTTTGCATCCGTTTGTCGTGAAAACCAAAGCAATGATGGTAAAGGTTGTCGGAACATCTTTTTGTATAACGACCTCACCTGACGGGGCAATAAGTAAAACCACGTTACAATCCGGTTCTGTACAACTGCTCCGTGCCGACGGGAAAAAACTGGTAACTTTGAAACCGGGTCAACAAGCAGTCTGTTCGGAGGAAACAGATAGAATCGAAGTCCGCCATGTCAATGTGGATGAATATATCTCCTGGCGCTTTGATTTGATAACTATGTCGGGCGTTAAAGTATTCTCTATAATTGAGAGCATAGAAAGCCTGTACGGTGTTAATATAAAAATGGATACCACAGCGATAAAAGACAATCGTTATAACTTCTCTTTCAGAAAACATAAAGGTGCTTCCGATGCACTTCGCCGTCTTTCTTATATGACGGGGATACCCGTAGATACTATTCGTTAAGTCTTTTTACCCTCTTCTCACCCTCTTGTATTGCATTATTTAAAAATTAAATCAAAAAAATACATTTTTGGCTAGGTAGTTTTATTTCATTAGTTGTAATTAATATATAAGGAAAAGGAACGAATTGATATTTATAAGTGTGATTGTATTTAGCTAATTGCTTTTCCGGTGCTTAAAAGTTTCATTCTGTGAATGGAGTTATCGTGGGAAGAGTTATGTGTGTTATGTTAATTTTTAAAATGGTAAAGTATGAAAAAGAGAGCTATTAGTCGATCTTCTGTAATGCATTGGTGTGTTGGGGCCTCTTTGTGTTGTTTAATGATCGCTCCTGTGCAGACAACTTTTGCTGCTGCAAATCTGAATCAGAAATTCAGCGTAGAGCTTTCATTGACGAATGCAACACTAAAGAATGTTGTTGAATCATTGAAAAAGCAAACCGACATTGTTTTTGCTTATGACCTCGCCCTGGAAGGTATGAAAGTGAATAATATTTCGGTAAAGGCCGAACAGGAAGAGATCGGGGCAATACTTGATATGGTTTTTAAAGGGACAGGTATTGCATATAGGATAGATGATCATATAGTGGTTTTGTATTCTTCTTCCAGTAAGAGAATAGCGCAGGTTGCCGATATCAAACAACAGGCAAGAAAGATCAGTGGTATCGTGAAGGATGCTTCGGGGGAACCTGTAATAGGTGCGAATGTTGTCGTGAAAGGCACGACTATCGGTATGATCACGGGAGTCGACGGTGATTTTGAACTGGAAGTTCCCAAAAATGCCGTGTTGCAGGTAAGTTATATCGGTTATATCCCGCAGGAAGTAGCCGTCGGAAGTAAAACATCATTGAATATTATCCTGAGTGAAGATACACAGAATCTGGATGAAATTGTAGTAGTGGCTTATGGTACCAGCAAGAAATCGGCTTTTACCGGTTCGGCAGCCAGTATCGATAACACGAAACTGCAGACCCCCAGTGCCTCTTTCGATAAATCTTTGCAGGGACAGGTGGCCGGTTTGCAGGTAATGTCTTCTTCCGGTCAGCCGGGATCGACATCTTCTTTCCGTATCCGTGGTTCCGGTTCTCTGAATGCATCGAACGAACCTTTGTACGTAGTGGACGGTGTGCCTATTTCTGCCAATACGAAATATAGCAAGCTGGCGGATGATAACGATAACTCATCCAGTATACTTGCCACGTTGAACTCACAGGATATCGAATCGATCACCGTATTGAAAGATGCAGCGGCAGCTTCTTTGTATGGTTCGCGTGCAGCTAACGGTGTTGTCCTGATCACGACAAAGAATGGAAAGTCAGGTAAAGCCTCTGTATCATTCAATGCGCAATTCGGCTTTTCATCCGTACCGAAGGCCTATGATATGATGAGTTCGGCCGAATTTTATCGTACTAAATGGCAATCCCATTATGATCAGAAACTGGCTGCCGGAATGAGTGCGGCAGATGCTGCTTCGTCGGCCAATACGTTTGCACAGGGAGCGATCACATTCAATCCATATAATGTAGATCAGCCGATCGATGCAAACGGGAATCTGGTTAGCGGTGCCCGTATTATCGTGGATACCGACTGGCAGGACGAGATTTTCAAGACTGCACTGACACAGGATTATAATGTGAACGTAACAGGTGGAAACGATAAAAGCAACTATTTCTTTTCTGCCGGTTATTACGATCAGGACGGTGTGACTCCTTCTGCTTCATATAAAAGATATTCCGGTAAAGGAAATATATCTTCACAGGTGACATCCTGGTTGAAAGCCGGCATGAACGTAACCTTCTCCCATTCTGTCCAGAATATGGAAGTAGGCGGCGGTGCAGGAGCAAGCCCTCTTTATAATGCATTGCTTTTCCCTAACGGGGTACCGGTTTATCTGACCGACCGCGATGGAAATCCGATCCTGGATGCTTCCGGTAATAAACAGTATAATTTTACCAATCCGACTTCTCTGGACTTTAACCCGATAGCTATTCCGCAGATGGATATGAACAGGAGTAAGAACTATCGTTTCCTGGCTTCGGCATTTTTGGATTTTCAATTATACAAAGGACTGAATTTCAAGACTGTGTTTTCTCCTGACTATATCCATTATTCAGAAGCTAAATACTGGAATAAAGAACATGGTAACGGACCTGCCTATAACGGACGTGCAGACCGTTATAATACGACAGATGTGATGTACACATCGACCAATACCTTGAATTATTCGATTCAGTTTGCAAAAGTTCATAATTTGAATGCGATGGTCGGTTTCGAGTATTGGCAAAGTGATTATGAGAGAGTAGAGGCAGGTGTTACCTCCTTCCCTTTGAACGGTATGCATGAATTGAGTTCCGGAGCTTCTGCTTTGAGCCCGCAATCCAAAACGACTAAAGAGACGTTGATCTCTTATCTGGGACGTATCGAATATACTTATAATGACCGATATAATTTCTCCGTCAGTTTGCGTAGTGACGGTTCTTCCGTCTTCGGACAGGATAATAAATGGGGAACATTCTGGAGTGCCGGTGCTTCCTGGAGAATAGAACAGGAGAACTTTATGAAAGATCTCACCTGGCTGGATCAGTTGAAGTTGCGTTTAAGTTATGGTACTTCCGGTAATAATCAGGGATTGGAACGTTACCAGTCTTTAGGCTTATGGGATACGGGTGCCGATTATATTTACGGAACTTCTTCCGGTACAGGACATACCCAGTTAGCCAACCCGCATCTGAGATGGGAAAAGCAGGCAATGTTCAATATGGGTGTCGATTTCCGTTTTATGAACCGTTTTTACGGATCGTTCGAATATTTCCACAAGAGTTCAAAGGATTTGCTTTATAAATATCCGCTTGCTGCTTCAAACGGTTTCGAATCGATCATGATGAATATGGCGAAAGTTTCCAATTATGGTGTGGAACTAACTTTGGGTGCTTATATTTTCAGAGATACGCCTGTCAAATGGAGCGTTGACCTGAACCTGTCTTCTATACGTGATGAGATTAAAGACCTGGTGGGAGACGATCAGATTATTTCAGACACGAAGAAAATCTGGTCGAAAGGATATAGCCAGTATGAATTCTATATGCCGACATGGGTGGGCGTCGATCCGGCTAATGGCGATCCGTTATGGGTGAAAGTCGATGCAAACGGTAACCGTGGTACAACCAATGTGTACAGTCAGGCCACTTATGAAAAACAAGGACGTGCCACTCCTGATTTTTATGGAGGTTTGAATACGAATCTTTCTTATAAAGGTTTCGATTTGTCTTTGTTGTTCGCTTATAGCTGGGGCGGTATGGTTTACGATGCACTGTATTCACAAATCATGCATGATGGAAATCAGGCAGGTGCGCAGATGCATAAAGATGAGTTGTCGGCCTGGACACCGACCAATACCATTACGAATGTGCCGAAATACGTCAACAACAATACAAATTCTTCTGACGGTGTTTCTACCCGTTATCTGTATGATGCGACAAACATTAAACTGAAGAATATCACATTGTCTTATACATTGCCTTCCAACCTGGGAACCGTATCGAATGTATTGAGAGGCGCAAGGGTTTTCGTTAGCGCGGATAATCTCTTCACCTGGTTTAAAGATGATTGGAAAGGATATTCCGATATCGATATTTTCGGAGTCGGCGGATATAATGCATTAACGGCCATTCCTGTTCCCAGAACATTTACGATGGGCTTTAATCTGAATTTCTAATTATAAATGAATAATTAAAAAGAATCGAATATGAAAATAAAATATATATTGCTCGGTATAGCTTTCCCGTTATTCTATTCCTGTTCAAATGATATGTTGGATCAGGAGCCTTCCACTTCCGTATCGGATGACGCGATCATGACAGACGTAGCCGCAGCAAAGACCGCATTAATGGGGGCTTATGCCCAACTGGGAGATTATCGGTATCATACGTTGGCTACTGTAACCTCTGACCTGATGGGAGAGGATTTGACAATGACCAGCGGCGCTTATGGTTTTTCTACCTATAACTGGCTTGTTTTCTCTTATCAATATGCACAAACACCGGTAGATGATCCCTGGTGGACCGGCTATTGCGCTTATATCTGGCGCTTTGCTTATAAATCGATCGATCAGGCCAATACGATTATCGCCAGTGCGGAAACATTAAAACCTGAAGGTACGGAGAAAGAGGATATGATTGCCCAGGCCTACGGTTTACGTGCTTATAACTTTTTGGTGTTGACCCAGTTGTTTGCTCGTGCCTATACGGATCAACCGGATTCGAAGGGAATCCTGTTACGTCTCGAACCGGGTTCCAGTGATGAAACACAAAACGTACCGCGTACAACGGTAAAAGAAGCCTATCAGCAAATCCTGTCGGACTTGACATATGCATACGAACATTGTACGGGAACGGATGCCCAGTATGTAAATCAGAAAGGTGTCGCTTTGTTGTTGGCCCGCACTTATCTGAATATGGGTGACTATACGAATGCTGAAAAATATGCAACCCTTGCTGCCGGTTCTTATACCGGTGAAAATCTGATGTCGCAAACGGAATATCGTGCCGGTTTTAAAGATCATAATAAAGAATGGTTATGGTTTTTCAATTTTACATCTAACACTTGTAACCTGTATGCTTCCATTCCTTCTTTCTATTGGTACTGTACGGATTTCCAGGGATATGAATATGGAGCGAAAATAGATCCGAAAGATGTAGAAAGTAAGGCGACCAATATGTTGAAAGGATATAGTACGGTACGTGCCAGTGCTTCTTTCCGTGATATGTTTGAAGATACCGACAGCCGTAAGTTATTCCCGGGGTATGTTTATGAAGAGGATGGCTATTTTATCAGTAAATTCGGACACCGTGCAAATATCGGAGATGCCGAATATCCTTTCTGCCGTATCGGAGAAGCCTATTTGATAAAGGCTGAAGCCGAGTTGCAGGCCGGTAATGCAGTAGAAGCCAAAAAGGTGCTTA
This sequence comes from Parabacteroides sp. AF18-52, assembly GCF_003479145.1. Taxonomy (NCBI): domain Bacteria; kingdom Pseudomonadati; phylum Bacteroidota; class Bacteroidia; order Bacteroidales; family Tannerellaceae; genus Parabacteroides; species Parabacteroides sp. AF18-52. The sequence goes on along the minus strand of NZ_QUGR01000009.1, from coordinate 149,234 downwards.
ATACTTTGCAGGAAATGCGCGGAGCCACTCCGACCGATGCGACTTTAGACGATATCTGGAAAGAAAGAAGAAAAGAATTATACGGCGAAGGGTTCGCTCTGAATGATATGAAACGTTTACACAAACCGTTGAAACGTACCGGTCCCGATCAATGGGCCGGCGTGAAGGAACTGCCGGCAAACAGCCCGCGCTTCATGTTGCCGATACCGAATACGGAAATGTTTTATAACAAGAAGCTGACAGCTGAAGATCAGAATGAATATTGGAGAAATTAGTAAACACACTTTTTTATTATGAATAAACTAATAGTAGCTTTGATGCTGACGATGGCCTGTATGGCCTCGTCAGCTCAACAGAAGGCCTCCGACCTGGTATTGAAATTCCAGGGGAGGAATGTGGACATTGCTCCTTTCTTTGAAGACTTCCCTTATTCTCAGTTTTCATTGAGTGATGACGGGCAGAAGTTATTCTTTTTTAAAACCTCCAACCAGAATAAGTTGCAGTGGTTGGATATAACAAAGGAAAACGACTTGTCGAAGGCAACCGATGTTGTCGATCTCGACTTCTCTAAACGTAATTGCTGGCAACCTGTCTATAATGAGAAAGACGGGAATGTCTATTGGATCGGGGATGAGAACAACGAAGAGATCATCAATATCTACCGGAGCAATCTTCTTTCCCCTAAACCGGAAAAACTGACAAGTGTACCTTATATTTATGCTTGGGATTTTAACCCGGATAAAACAAAGATCGCTTATGTGGCGAGACTTGCCCAGAATGAAAAAAGACTGGATGAATTGCGTATTCTCGACCTGAAGACCGGTGCAGATGAATTGGTTTGCCAGGATAAACCGGATTTTCGTTATACCTGGGGCGATGTAAGCTGGCAACCGGACGGAAAAGGTTTGATGCTGCTGGCTTTGAAAGATGCCGACCGTACCTATGCAAATATTATTTATATCGATACGGAAACCAAACAGACAACAGTTCTGACCGACCCTTCCAAACCGGGTAGTTATGCAGGAACCTCTGTAATGGATAAATGGATATCCGGTGATGAATGTTTCTTCTTCTCCGATCAGGATGGATATAAGAACCTGTATCGTTTTGACCGCCGGACGATGAAAGCGAGCCAGGTGACTCATTTTACATCTGATATAGAAGATGCCCGTTTTGTAACGATCAAGAATGAGAAATATTTGTTCGTCTTGCAAAGTAACCCGATAGAAACATCATTGATGTTGATGGATATCAAAACCGGCAAGATGTTATACAAACAATCCTCCGATCTGTCTTTGTCTATCGGTGCGGTTCAGGGCGATCAGGTAAGTCTGCTGGCAAATTCTACTTCAGTAGTATTCCAGATTGTGAAGGCGGAGGTCGGTAAAAAAAGCATGAAGCTCTCTGTTGTATTCGATTTACCCGAGGCACTGAAAGATAAACTGGTTCACTCGGATGTGGAACGTCTTTCTATCCCGACTTTCGATGTGGATCCGGCTACCGGAAAAACACGTATGTTGCATGCTTATCTTTATAAGCCGAAGAATCCTCTTCCAAAAGGGAAGGAATTGATTATGATCGAATCTTTCTACGGTGGTGAGAACAGATATAATACGGAATATGAAATTTTCAATGCAGCAGGTATTACGGTTCTTAGCCCTTCTCCACGCGGTAGTGCAGGTTTCGGCCGTGATTTTGCAGCTATGAATGATAAAGATCTGGGTGGAAACGAGATCATCGATATTATTTATTGTGCGGATTATATCTCGAAAAAACTGGATGTTCCCGCGGAACGTATCGGAGTCTTTGGAATGAGCCACGGAGGGTATGCCACGATGCGTCTGGTCACATTCCCCGGCGAAGTAAATGGAAATAGAGCCTCTTTTAAATTCGGTTTTGGAATTGAGACAGCCGGTTTCTGTGATATTATTTACCAACATATGCATTCCAATATCCCTGACTGGACAGCTCTTGAGGCAGGTGATCCGGTGAAGGATGCAGCCCGGTTGATTGACCGTTCTCCTTTGTATCATGCCGAGAAACTGACCGGTCCTTTACTGTTGTTACATGGTAATCATGATAACCGTGTGGATATCGAAGGTTCGCGTTTGCTGGACCGTAAACTGACACATCTGAACCTCCCTCACCGCTATGTGGAATTCGAAGGGTTAGGACATGGTATAAAAGGTGTCGATAATAACCGGAAATTTTATTATGAATGTTTCCGCTTCCTGGATGAAATAGAGAGCGGGAAATAATAGCACTATAAGTTACTGTATGATAGTATAAAATAGAATTAAGTAAAAAGAGACTGTCTCAACAAAAATGAGATAGTCTCTTTTTGTTTTTATATCGTTCTTATGGAAATGGATTTTTAAAGGGAGGAGAGGACGTTTTTCTGAATATTAGTTCTATGAGAACTATTTCATATTAAATAATCTATCACATTATGAAAACAAAATTATATAAAAAATAATGTTAGAGCAAAACGCAAGCTGATAATATAACATTTGTTAACCATAAATCATCGTCATCATTCTTATAAACAGGGTTTGTATATTTCCACATACTCCTTGATTTTACTTATTGGTCTAATATATAGCTAGTTATTTGTATGCCATAGTTCTCATAGAACTGCGGTGATTAAATGATTTATTCATTATACAATTCTTAGACCTATATTTATTTATTAACCTTAAATTGGTAAGTGTGATGATTAGATTGCGAAAGATGCATGGCGATAAATGCCATCTGTTTCAGAAAATTCAGTGCACAAAGCCGGGAATATATTCATATGGATGGATATTACCGGTATTTTTATTAACAATTGCGTGGGTACCATCCGGGGAACTAAAAGCCGAAATCTCCCCTGTGGTATCAAATGTTCAACAAACGTCAAAGTTCAAAGGGAAAATCTCTGATGCGGGGGGAGAGCCTTTACCTGGTGCGACAGTACAGATAAAAGGCAGTACGAAAGGAGTTATTGCCGATATGGATGGTAACTTTGAATTTGATGATTGTCCTCTTAATAGCACCCTGGTTGTTTCGTATATCGGTATGGAAACCAAGGAAATTAAGTATACCGGGCAGAAAATCCTGAATGTCGTACTGGAATCGAAGGCGGACGAGCTGGAAGAAGTAACGGTCGTTGCTTTTGCCAAACAAAAAAAAGAAAGTGTGGTATCCGCCATTACGACAGTGAAACCGACGGAGTTAAAAATCCCGAGCAGTAACCTGACAACGGCTTTTGCCGGTCGTGTTGCCGGATTGATCTCCTATCAGACAAGTGGTGAGCCGGGACAGGATAACGCCAGTTTCTTTATCCGTGGTATTACGACTTTTGGTGCTGAGGCAAAGAAAGATCCGCTTATTCTGATCGACGGTATTGAATTGAGTACGGATGACCTGGCCCGTTTGAATACAGATGATATTGCCAGCTTTTCGATCATGAAAGACGCTACGGCTACGGCATTATACGGTGCACGCGGAGCGAATGGCGTAATCTCCGTTACAACGAAAGAAGGTAGAGAAGGAAAAGTAACCATTAACGCCCGTGTGGAAAACTCATTCTCATCTCCGACCAAAAAAATCGGTCTGACCAATCCTGTTACTTATATGCGGATGCAGAATGAAGCGATTAAAACCCGTGACCCACTGGGATTGGCTTTATATTCTGAAGAAAAAATAACGATGACCGAACGTGGATTATATCCCGATATCTTCCCGACAACGGACTGGTATGATACCATGTTCAACGATGTGATCTCCAACCAGCGTGCCAATCTGAGCCTTAGCGGTGGTGGAACGGTTGCCCGTTATTATGTGGCTGCCAATGTGTCGAAAGACAATGGTAACATGAAAGTCGATAAAAGAAATAATTTTAATTCCAATATCAGTCTGATGAAATATTCGATCCGTTCGAATATCAATATCAACCTGACAAAAACGACGGAGTTGGTATTGCGTATGAGCGGAACGTTCGATGAATATACAGGACCTATCGGCGGCGGTTCTTTCATGTACAAGGAAGTGATGATGGCCAATCCCGTATTGTTCAAACCTTATTATGAACCGGATGAACAGTACGCATATTCCAAGCATATCTTATTCGGTAACTATGGTGCCGGTAATTATGTAAATCCGTATGCACAGGCTTTGAAGGGATATAATGATTACAGTAAGAATACGATGCTGGTTCAGTTCGAGGGTAAGCAGAAGTTGGATATGTTGACCGAAGGGCTTGCTATCCGTGCAAAGATTAATATAGACCGCTATTCCGAATATTCGGTAAACCGTGCTTATGATCCTTTCTTCTATAACATATCATCTTATAACCTGCTGGATAGTTCGTATAAATTGAATCGTTTGAATCCGAGTACCGGTACGGAGTGGATTAATTATAACCCGGGAAACAGATATGTAAATACGAACTTCTACCTGGAAGGAGCAGCGGAATACACCCGTAATTTTGACAAACATGGAGTAAATGGCTTGCTGGTTTATACGATGCAAAGTAAAAAGACCGGTATAGCCGATAACCTCCAATTATCTTTACCTGGTCGTAATATCGGTTTGGCCGGACGTGCAGCCTATAATTATGACGGACGTTATTTCGGTGAATTTGTTTTTGGATACAATGGTTCGGAACGTTTCTCCAAAAATAACCGTTGGGGGTTCTTTCCTTCTGTAGCCGGCGGCTGGATGCTCTCGAAAGAAAGCTTTTTCGAACCTCTGAAGAATGTGTTCGATCAGTTTAAATTCAAGGCATCTTATGGATTAACAGGGCAGGATCAGATTGGGGATGGCAATGACCGGTTCTATTATCTGTCGCAAGTGACTTTGAATAGCGACAAACGGAAAGTGAATTGGGGTACTCAATTGAATTATAATCCGGGAGGAATTATTGTAGACCGCTATGCCAATGATGAAATCGGATGGGAAAAATCCTATAAGCTGAATGTGGGAGCGGAGATGCGTACGGTATTCGGACTTTCGGCTAATATTGAATATTTTACGGAACGACGGGAAAATATTTTGCTGAACCGTATCATTCCGAATACAATGGGTATCATTCCTGATGTAAAGGCTAATTTGGGAAAGGCAAAAGGAAAAGGTGTGGATATGGAACTCAACTATGAGAAGAGTTTCAATAAAGATTTATGGATCACAGGACGCGGAACATTAACCTACGCAACGAGCGAAGCGGTAGAATGGGAAGAGCCGGATTACAGCGAGACTCCCTGGTTGTCGAAAGTAGGAAAATCGTTGACCCAAACCTGGGGATATATAGCAGAACGTCTGTTTGTGGATGAAGAGGAGGTAAGGAATTCTCCCACCCAATTCGGTGAATATATGGCCGGTGATATCAAATATCGTGATGTAAACGGTGACGGTAAAATCTCGGAATTGGATAAAGTGCCTATCGGTTATCCGACGACGCCGGAGATCAACTATGGTTTCGGTCTGTCGGTAGGTTATAAAGGAGTAGATGCTTCTTTCTTTTTCCAGGGATCGGGACGTCAGTCTTTCTGGCTGGATCTTAAAAAGATTACTCCGTTCTTGGATGGAGATGCGGGAGATAACGATCAGGATAATTTGTTGGGACAAAATGCTGTACTGGACGTGATAGCCAATAGCTATTGGTCTGAAAACAACAGGAACCCTTATGCTTTCTGGCCCCGTCTGGCTAATCAAACAGTTGAAAATAATAATCAGACAAGTACCTGGTTTATGCAGGATGCTACTTTCCTCCGGTTGAAATCGGTTGAAATCGGCTATACCGTGCCAAGAGATTTAGTGAAGAAGTTCAAGGTTCAGAACTTACGTTTTTATGTGAGCGGAACCAACTTGCTTTGCTGGAGCAAATTCAAACTATGGGATCCTGAAATGGCGGGTAACGGATTAGGTTATCCTGTTCAGCGTGTGATCAATGTGGGACTTAATTTAGGATTCTAATTTAATAAAACGGAAAATATGAAATCGATATATCAATATTTAATATATATATGCACTGCTTTTTCAATAGCCTCCTGTAACTATCTGGATGTTGTCCCGGACAATGTTCCGACATTGGATAATGCTTTCTCAGACCGGTATACAGCTGAACAATATCTGGCTACCTGTTATTGGGGAATGCCTAAGTCGGCCGGATGGAATGAAAATCCGGGAATATTCGGATCGCTGGAAATGATCTTCAATAAAGAAGGAAGTACAGAGAATGGTATGAAATTCGGGTTGGGTACCGATAGTCCGACCAGTGCTTTGATCAATTATTGGGGCGGCACAGGCGACATGATCCGTTCTTTGTATGCAGGTATTCGTGAGTGTAATACCTTTATGGAAGGAATTGTCGGTGTAAAAGATCTGAACCAGTACGAGATCAGGCGTATGATTGCAGAAGTGAAACTGATCAAAGCCTATATGCACTTCTACCTGCTGACCTATTACGGACCGATCTGTCCGTTGCGTGAAAATATACCGGTGAACGAATCGACGCAAGGTGTCAGGGTATATCGTGAAAAAGTCGATGATTGCTTTTCCTATATCCTGGAATTATTGGATGAGGTAATAGAAGGCGATCCGCTTCCTCTGGTGATTGAAAACCAGACAAGTGAATTAGGCCGTTTTGCTCGTCCGGCAGCATATATGCTGAAAGCAAAAGTTTTGACCTATTGGGCCAGTCCGTTGTATAACGGGAATACGGATTACAACAGTTTCCGTAATCATAACGGAGAACCGTTCTTTAATCAGACGTATGATGAGACACGTTGGCAAAAAGCAGCGGAGGCTTGTAAAGAAGCAGTCAATATTTGTGAAAGTGCCGGTATCCGTCTATACCAGACTTCCGATTATGTGGCTACTAAAACTCTTTCGGATGAAACCCGGTTGGTGCAGACTCTGCGTGGCTCTGTAAGTGACCGCTGGAATTGTGAGCTGGTATGGGGAAATTCTTCTTATCCGCTGAATGACGGTCTGCAGGGACAGTGTATCTGTTATCTGGAACAGGCAACCTCTCTGAGCTATGGGACACGTATGAGTGTTTCGATGGCAACGGTCGAACAGTTCTATTCCAAGAACGGTGTACCCATCGAAGAAGATAAAAATTATGATTATTCGAACCGTTTCAATGTACGGACCGGAGACGAGGATCATAAATATTATATCCAGAAGGGTGAGCAGACTGCGGCTATGAACTTTGACCGTGAACCTCGTTTTTATTCGACATTAGGTTTTGACCGTGGTAAATGGTATGGAAACTCATATAAAAATGTGCCGGATGACGATGCAGAATGTCTGTATCCCAAAAACCGGTTCGGTGAATTTTCATCGGTAGCCAATCCGGGTAATTATAATGCGACAGGTTATTGGCCGAAGAAGCTGGTTTCGATCAACTCCAGTTTCCGTAATGCCAATGATATCAGCTGGGAAAACTTTGCTTTCCCGGACATGCGTTTTGCCGACCTTCTCTTACTATGCGCCGAAGCTTTGAATGAGTCGAAAGATGCTCCCGATGCGGAAGTTTATAAGTATATAGATATGGTACGCGAACGTGCCGGTTTGAAAGGGGTGGTAGAAAGCTGGCAGAAATATTCGAACCAGGCTAGTAAACCGTCGACCAAAGCAGGGATGCGTGAAATCATCCAGCGTGAACGTAAGATCGAACTGGCTTGTGAAGGTGTTTATTATTGGGACAGCCGCCGCTGGAAAACAGCCCAGAAAGAGCAGAACCGTCTGATACAGGGTTGGAATGTCAATGCCAAAGAGGTCGTGGATTATTATACTTTGACTACGGTCTATACGCAGTCATTTACTTATAAAAACTATTTTGCCCCGATACCAGAATCTGATATTGTGAATAATCCGCAATTGGTACAGAATCCGGGGTGGTAATTAATAATGTAATACAGAATTATGAAAACGAAATATTATTTCAGTATGCTGACTTCGGTTCTATTGCTTTGCTCTTGTTCGGAAAAGACACTGGAACCTATAACCGGAAGTCTGGGAAAACCCGGAGTGGTGACCGATGTAAATGTGGAACCGATAGCCGGTGGTGCCGTTGTTTCTTATCGCATTCCCAATTCGGAGGATATCCTGGCTGTAAAAGCCGTTTATACGCTTACGAATGGAAAAGAGACGGAAAGAGTCGCTTCTTTTTATGAGAATAAGATCAAAATAGAAGGATATAACGATACCATCCCGAATAAGGCGAATATTTATGTGATCAATCGTGCTCAGGAATTGTCGGATCCTGTGGAAGTGACTTTTACTCCGTTGGAGTCTTCTTTGAGCAAAGCCATCAAGACAATATCGATCGTACAGGATTTTGGCGGTGCCCAATATAACTGGCGGAATGAAGACAAAGCTCCCTTGACGATGGAGTTTCTTGCACAGGATTCCCTGGGGCAAATGCAGACTATGCGTATTATGACTTCGGAAGCTGATTCGAACCGTTATAGCTTGCGCGGCTATAAAGCCGAGCCTCGTTATTTCGGGATGATCATGCGGGATAACTTTGACAACGCTTCCGATACTATTTTCCCTTCGGAAGGTCAGATAACACCGCTTTTCGAAGAAAAACTGAATAAAAAGAAAATGGTCGTTATGAAGTTGGGATCTGATGCCAGCTTTACGAACTGGGAGGGGATGGACAGCTATCTGATCGACGACGACCATGATACTTTCGGCCATTCGGCATCCAATTCCATGCCTGCCGCATTTACCATCGATCTGGGATGTATAGCGAAACCCAGCCGTGTCGTGATGTTCCAGCGTAAATATTCCGATTCGTATTATAACTGGGGAAATCCGTTGGATTTCGAGGTGTATGTGTTCAAAGGAACAGGAACACCTTCTCAGAGCGGTGACTGGAGTGAATGGGAAAAAGTGATGGATTGCCTGATTGTCAAACCTTCCGGATCTCCGAGTGGAACAGTAACGGATGAAGATGTTACAGCTGCTGAAGAAGGGCATGAGTTTGCTTTTGAGTTATCACAGGAACCGATACGTTATATCCGCATTAGTATATTGAATACTTGGGGTGGTTCTTCCTTCTGTCACCCCGCTGATGTAGATATATATGGGGAAGTGGTTGAATAGTATAAATTAAAAAGGAATATATAAACCATGAAAAGAATATATAGTTTATTAGTATTTATTGCATGCACTCTCCTGATTACTTCCTGTGAAGATTTTATGGATGTGCATAAAGAATATATTGAAGGCGGAGAGATCATTTATGCTCCTAAACCGGATTCAATAGCGTTTATTGCGGGAAAAGAGCGTATTCTGTTTTTTTGCAGGGCATATAATTCTCCGAACGTGAAATCGGTGAATCTGTATTGGAACGACGGATTGGATTCGTTGCTTATTCCGGTATCCTTTAATTCAAGTTATGACAGCATCGAGGTCGTATTGGATAACATGGAAGAGAAGTCATATACATTCACAGTACAACTGGTGGATAATTTCGACCATCGTTCTTTGTCTGTAACGGACTTCGGAACTTCCTATGGTGAGAATTATCTGGCAACGCTAATGGATCGTCGTATAAAAAATATCTCGCTTACGGACAAGGGTGCGTCGGTGGAATGGTATTCCGCTGCGGAAGGCTTATTGGCCAATGAGGTCAGATACATAAAGAATGATGGTATGGAAAGTATTATCCGGATGCCGTCGGAAGAATATACAACATTCTGTCCGGATGCCAAGGCGGGTGAAGAGTTTGAGTTTCGTTCTTTATTCATTCCGGAAGAAGAGTCGATCGATACTTTCTATACGGCATGGAGTAAGTATGACGAGGCTTTTCCTGCCGAATACAAGTTCGACCGTAGCGGCTGGAAGGTAACCGTTTCCGATGAAACAGCCAGCGACGGTGGTGGAAAAGACGCGATTATTGACGGAAAACTGGATACCTGGTGGCACTCCAATTATACGGATGGTGATACGCCTCTGCCGCATTGGGCTGTTATAGATATGGAATCACCGAAAGAAATGTCGAAAATAGAAGTTTATCGCCGTTCCGGTACCACCGATACGAAAAGTGTTGAAATTTATGTAGGAAATAGTCCGGATGCCAATGCTACAGATTGGGTTCAGTTGGTAACCGGAGTGTTCGGCGATGGTGATAGTTTGGAATTACCCATTCCCGGATCCATAGATACAAGCCAGGGCCGTTATCTTAAAATTCTCTTGCCAGATAGTAACCGTGAACCTTTTACTAACATTGCAGAAGTGTATATTTATGGCAAGTGATCGTTTTTCATAGTACTAATTTAAGTATTGAAGTACGCCAAAAGAATAATCGATTGGCGTACTTCTTTTATTTTATCAGAATCCGAAATACTCTTTCGCATTCTGATAGCTGATATCTTCTACCATCTTGCCGATGAAAGGAATTTCAGAAACAGGCAATTCGCCGTTTTCTACCTCCTTACCCAGCATATTGCAAAGGATACGGCGGAAATATTCGTGACGCGGATAAGACAGGAAACTGCGTGAATCGGTCAACATACCGACAAAGCGGCTCAATAAGCCCAGGTCGGAAAGTGTATTCATCTGAGCTTCCATACCGTGTATCTGATCGAGGAACCACCAGCCTGCACCATACTGCATCTTGCCCGGCTGTGAGCCGTCATTGAAGCTGTAAGCTGTAGTCATCATGACAGCGCTGTCTTTCGGATTCAGGTTGTAGAAGATCGACTTCGCCAACATTCCTTCTTCTTCCAGGCGGCTCAGGAAATGGATCATCGGAACCGCAACCGGTGCATCGTCGATCGCATCGTATCCGGTATCAGGACCTAACAGTTTGAACATACGGGCATTGTTGTTGCGCGTCGGACCGATGTGGAACTGCTGTACCCAGTCGGTTTTTGCATCCATAACAGCCAGCTCATACAGGATGGCAGAACGGAATTTATCCACTTCTTCAGCCGTTAAAGCCTTGTTCATACGTGCTTTCATGAAGATCGCTTCGATTTCGGCATTCGTATACGATGCGGCATAGAACGTGGTCAGACCGTGGTCGGACACGCGGCAGCCTTCGGCAGCAAAATAATCGTGACGTTTCTGCAAAGCACCCAGCAGATCCTTGAAAGAAAGGATTGTCGTGTCGGATGCCGCTTCCAGTTTACCAAGATATTCGTTGTAGGCAACCGTATTGTCGATCGCCATCGCTTTGTCCGGACGCCAGGTAGGAAGAACTTTGGTCTTCAACGGGGTGTTGCGGATGGCTTTGTGATATTCCAGCGAATCGACCGGATCGTCGGTCGTACAGACTACCTCTACATTCATGCGCTCCATGATGGCTTGTGCACGGAATTCCGGGGTTTGCAGTTTGGCGGTACATTCGTCGTATATTTCGCGTGCCGTGGAAGGATTCAACACCTTGTCGACACCGAATATGCGGCTCAGTTCCAGATGAGTCCAGTGGTAAAGCGGGTTACGCATCGCATGTTGCAGCGTGTCTGCCCATTTCTGGAATTTCTCAAAAGCCGGTTTATTGCCGGTAATATATTCTTCGGGAACACCGTTTGCACGCATGGCACGCCATTTGTAATGGTCTCCGCCCAGCCAAATCTCTGTCAGGTCGGCAAATTGATAATTGTCGGCTATTTGTTGCGGGATCAAATGACAGTGATAGTCGATGATCGGCATTTTTTCTGCATGCTCGTGGTACAGCTTTTGTGCTGTTTCCGTCTGTAGCAGGAAATCTGAATCAAGAAATGGTTTCATAACTTAACGGTATTTTTTGATGATCTCTAATGCATTGACACAAAGGTCTGTGATTGCTTTCCAGTCTTTCGCTGCGATCGCTTCTTTCGGGAATAGTTTGGAACCCATACCCACGCAGGTAACGCCGGCCTTGAACCAGCCTGACAGGTTCTCTTCTGTCGGTTCTACAGCTCCGGTTGCCATGATCAGCGACCAGGGCATCGGCGCTTTCATATTCTTTACGAAGGAAGGGCCGCCTACGTTTCCGGCAGGGAATACCTTGCACAGGTCGCATCCTACTTCCTGGGCAAAACCGATCTCGGAAACAGAACCGCATCCCGGAGTATAAGGAACCAGACGGCGGTTACATACTTTTGCAATTTCCGGATTGAACAACGGGCCTACCACGAAGTTTGCTCCCAGTTGCAGGAACAATGCGGCAGTAGCCGGATCGACGATTGAACCGATACCCAGGATCATTTCCGGACATTCTTTTGCTGCATATTTTACGAGTTCGGCAAATACTTCGTGCGCAAAATCACCACGGTTTGTGAATTCGAATGCACGGACACCACCATCGTAACAAGCTTTCACTACTTGTTTCGCTGTTTCTATATCACTATTGTAGTAAACAGGTACCATGCCGGTGCTGATCATCGCATTCAATACCTGTAATTTATTAAATCTGGCCATAATTATGTATATTCTTAATATATTACTGTCAACTGTCAATTTTCAACTGTCAACTATCTTGAAACGCGTCCTGACCCGTCGCCTTCCATCAGTTTTTCCACTTCGTCGACAGTAACCTGGTTGAAGTCGCCGTAGATGGTATGTTTCAGGCAAGAAGCGGCAACAGCAAAGTCGAGCGCTTTCTGGTCGTCAGTCGTATAAGTAAGCAGACCGTAGATCAGGCCGCCCATGAAAGAGTCACCGCCACCGACACGGTCGACGATGTGGGTAATATCGTAACGGCGAGACTGATACAGTTTGCCATCCGCATATAAAACGCCTCCCCATGTATTGTGGTTGGCATTGATAGAACCGCGCAAGGTGATGATCACTTTCTTTGCGCGTGGGAATTTAGCCATCAGCTGTGTACATACCGATTCAAATTCGGCAGCATTCACCTGACCTTCAGTCTGTGCCACATCGAAACCTTCCGGCTTGATACCGAATACCTTTTCCGCATCTTCCTCGTTGCCCAGGATCACATCGCAACCGGCAACCAGTTCGGGCATTACTTCAGAAGCCTTCTTTCCGTATTTCCAGAGATTTTTGCGGTAGTTCAGGTCGCAGGATACAGGTACGCCCAGTTTATTGGCAGCCTGAATCGCTTCCAGACAGGCATCGGCAGCACCTTGTGAGATAGCCGGAGTGATACCGGTCCAGTGGAACCAGGAAGCATCTTTCAGTACTTCTTCCCAGTTGATCATTCCCGGTTCTATTTCAGCGATAGAAGAATGAGCACGGTCGTAAACAACCTTACTGGCGCGGGCTACGGCTCCTGTTTCCAGGAAATAGATACCCAGACGGTCGCCTCCGTAAACGATGTGAGAGGTTCCGACACCATATTTACGTAAATCCATTACGCAGGCACGTGCAATATCATTTTTCGGCAAACGGGTAACGAACTCAGTGTCGATTCCATAATTTGCCAACGATACGGCAACGTTTGCTTCGCCACCTCCGAAGGTAGCATTCAGTTGATTTGTCTGATTGAAACGGAGATAATCTGGTGTGGCCAGTCTAAGCATTATCTCTCCAAAGGTGATTACTTTTTTATCCATGGCATAAACTTTTATATTCCAGTGCAAAAGTAGTAGATTATATTTAATATCCTACAATGTGTGTGCGAAAACATTTGCACAAAATGGAATTAAAACAGGCATGTCTTGTTTATATTCTGCGTTAAGAACGATTTCCCTTTCCTGTTCCTTATATTGAATGGCTATAGCGGCTTTATTTGTAAAATACTATCGGAGTGTGAGTGTTTTACTCTTTGATGCAATGAGAAAAAAAGCGGAACGTTCTGTTATATCCTTGCATCTTCATCGAAATATGGAGATTTGTTCATATATTTGTTTCACTCTTAAAATAAGATAATAATATGAATACGGAAAATGTAAAGGATAGGAATGTTCATCAGGGTGCTAATGTCAGAAGGATACGTCGGTATGAGGGTATGAAACAGGAAACGTTGGCCAATGAATTGGGCGTCAACCAACAGTGTATTTCCCGACTGGAACAGCAGCCTGTAATAAAAAAAGAATATATGGATAAAATTGCGGCTATCCTGAAAGTTACACCGGAAGTTATTGAAAATATGGAAGAAGCACCAATTTCTGTAATTTTTGAGAATAATAAATTCGAAAGTGGAAGTAATAATAATGCTATAGGCTGTAATAACGGTGAAATAAATGACAATAGGCAAATTCATCCTGTAGAACAAATTCTCGAACTTACCAAACAGAACGCCTCCTTATACGAACGTATGATGGCTAATGAAAAAGAGAAAGTAGCCTTATTGGAGAAGTTAGTGAACGAGAAGAAATAAATAGAAAAATGTAATATCATCTATCATACTATCATTATTCTGTGTAAGTGATATATAATCAGTTTGTTATTTTATGATAGTTCCCGTTTTTAACTATCATTCAACTATCATAGGACTATCATTGCCTATTTTGAAAGTTGAATAGACAGTGTCTTTTCTTGAATGATTATATAGTTAAAAGTCAGAGATATAATAATTAATGTTGTTTGACATCCGGGTCTCAATATCCTCGACACCCGGGTGTGAGCATCGTCGGGATGGGGGTGTGAAAAGGGCTAAGACGGGCATCCCGGCAACAAAAAGCAACTACTTTCATGAAAATAGATTATAGTTTCCGGATAAAAAAGTAAGAGGAAGATTCGAATGGAAGTAGGGTATCCGCTAACGGGATGCGTTTTTTAATGAGTGGGATGAGGCGTTATGATATAAAAAAGGGCCGAATGTGTCTATTCATCCATGAAAGATGTATATCTTTGTGAATTACGTAACACATAAAACACTTAATTATGAAAAATTCAGATCCGAAAGCCATGGCAGAGAATGAAAGAAAAGAATTGCAGGACCGGTATATCCGTTTCGATTGGGCCATCAAACGTTTATTGCGTCAGAAGGCCAACTTCGATGTGCTTAACGGCTTCCTGACCGTCATGCTGCGGGAAGAGGTCAGTATCCTTGAAATTCTCGAAAGCGAGAGCAATCAGGAAAGTGCCGACGACAAATTCAATCGTGTCGATATCAAAGCCTTGAACAGTAAAGGTGAGGTTATCATCGTTGAAATCCAGAACACTCGCGAAGTTCATTATCTCGAACGCATTCTTTATGGTGTAGCCAAAGCCATCACCGAGCATATCTCGCTGGGTGAAGGTTATCAGAAAGTGAAGAAAGTGTACTCCATCAGTATCCTTTATTTTGACCTCGGTGTGGGTACGGATTATTTCTACCACGGGCAGAATCATTTCACAGGTGTGCATACCGGCGACCGTTTGCGAATCAACATGCGCGACCGTGATGCCGTCATCACCCGCCTGCCGGCTGAGATCTTCCCCGAGTATATCCTGATCCGTGTAAACGAGTTCGACAAAGTTGCCTCGACACCTCTGGACGAATGGATCAAATACCTGAAAGACGGTACGATCCGTCCCGACACGACAACGCCGGGTCTTCGTGAAGCACGTGAAAAGCTGAAATACTATTCGATGTCTTCGCAGGAACGTCATGCGTATGATGAACACCTGAATGTGATCATGATCCAGAACGACGTGCTCGATACCGCCAAATGGGAAGGCCGGATCGAGGGGCTTGCCGAAGGAAAAGCGGAAGCCTTACACCAGACAGCTGCCAATATGAAATGTATGGGTATGAAAATTACCGACATTGCAAAATGTACGGGATTGCCGGTTGAGGAGATAGAGAAGCTATAGAATGTGAAATATTTTTCAGTTGACAGTTGACAAGTGATAGTTACTTCGGCTTTCGGTAGATTTATTTATCTGGCATGAAGTTTAACTGTCATTTGTCAACTGTCAACTTTTGAAATGAATATTATTTGTAATTGATCCAGGTCAGTTTATGCCATATGCCTTCCAGTGGTCCTTGTTTATGTCCCTTCAACCACCATTTACAGAAACTAACCTGCAACAGAAACAAAACGAAACCGATCAGCAGACTGACTGTGTATCCGCAATAAGGAGCCAGGTATAATCCGAACGGGAAATAGATGATAGCTCCCAGAATAGACTGAGAGATATAGTTTGTCAGACTCATTTTTCCGTAAAAACGCAAGCCTGAAGTCAGTTTCTTGAATGATTCTTTCTGATAAAGCAGGACGAAAGAGGAAACCAATACGGCTGTGAAAGCAAATTTCTGCCACATATCCAGGATGACACCGACTGTTTGTTTTATCATAACGGCGTCGCTGTTATCATACAGCGTCACTTTTAGCTGGTAAAGCGGGCAGAACAGGATCGCAGAGACGATAAGCGCCTTTACCCAGAAACGGGTGTTGTTGTCGGAAGTAACGAACAGTTGCTTTCTGCCGATCAGTAATCCCAGCATAAATAACCCGGCTGTTTGCAGGAAGCGTCCGGCACCGATCGCCCAGAACAAACTGGCTTTCTGTCCCAACGTAATATTGCCCCAGATGAATTTCCAGAAATTACCTTCTTTGGTATATTCGGCAACTTCCTTATACATATCGCCGACCCCCAGATTCGGTAAGGTATATTCCGAATTGAACAGGCTGGCGATGTAATGGAACCATTCGACAGGTTGCAGCAACAGGATGATCGCAGTGATCAGCACGGCTTTGTCGCTCCATTTGCGGACGAGGAAGAGGAATAGTCCGACTACGCAGAATAGTAATAACACATCTCCTGCCGGGAAAAAGGCTGCGTTCAGCGTTGCGAAAATGGTCAGCAAAAGCAAGCGCCAGAGGAAACGGTATCCGAAGTCTTTCCCTTTTATCTGTTGGTTGGTATATTGAATGTAAAATGTGAAGCCGAATAGCAACGAAAAAATAGCATACGCTTTCCCCGCAAAAAGTGAGAAGGTAACACTGAACACGCCTTCGTCCAGGATATTCAGCCATTCCGGTTGACTGGCAGGGTCGGGATATACCGGGAAGATAAAGTGTTCCAGATTATGAACAAGAATAATTGCTAATACAGCAAAACCGCGCAGGGCGTCTACCACCTCGATGCGGGGAATTTTAGAAAGAGTTTGCATATCGATTGTTTTTCATTGATTGATAGATTCACGGCAAATATAGGTATAAATTGGAAAAATGCTGTCGAAATGTACGGTCTTTGTTCCATAATGTTTACTATCTTTAGATAATCTTTGTTGTTGAATTTACCATAGGATAATTTTTATCCGGTTCCAACCTGCTAATTTTGCACTGCAAAATAGAAATATCAAGTTATGAAGCAATTTATTTTTCTGTTTCTGGCGATAATGCTGGAGGTGGTAGGAACAAGTGGGTTGAAAGCATCTGCTCAATTTACAAAGCTAGTGCCGTCGGTGATCACGGTAATTGCTTATGTTTGTGCTTTTTATTTTCTGGGATTGACGCTGAAGACGCTTCCTGTGGGAATTGCTTACGCGATTTGGTCGGGAGTAGGGGTTGTTCTGATTTCCCTTATCGGACTCCTCTTTTTCAAACAGTCTCTGGATTTGCCGGCAGTGGCCGGACTGGGGTTGATTATAGCCGGGGTTATAATCATTAATATATTTTCAAAGTCGGTTTCTCATTAGGATATGTAACATTGTATGAAATATTTTATAACTTGGCTGCGGTTTATTTATCTGATATATTAATTCTTTACATAATGAAACGCAGACTTCCTTTATATTTAGTGCTTTTTCTTTTACTGACAACTTTGCTGATTTCCTGTAGTGGGCTTGAAAGAGAAAAAGATACGCTTAAACTGGATAAAACTTCCATGACTATCAATCAGGAAGGAGGAAATGAGTATCTGACTCTTAAAAGCAACGGTCCGTGGCAGGTACAGGATGTCCCTGACTGGATTTCGATGGACAGAACGTCGGGTGACTATTCGGACGGTATTACGTTAGAGGTGGCAGAAAATCCGGAAAATGGTCGTCGAAAGGCCTCTTTGCTATTTATCCGGGGAAAAGCCAGCGAGGCATTGGAGGTCGAACAGTTGGGGCTGGATGAGGTCGCTCCTTTTATAGAATTGGATACTTACATGCTGAATTCAAGCAGCTTGGTTAGCAGTTTCCGGGTAAAACTGACTACCAACCGCCCCTGGAAATTGTACTTTGCTCCGGATTGGATCACTGTTACACCTTCTTCCGGCGATCAATCGACCGAGATAACGGTTTCCATAGCCGAAAATCGTAATTTGGAGGGGAGGGAGTCGGTTGTTGTATTTCAGGGTGAATCTGAAAATAAGCCGTTGAAGGTTAGTCAACAGGGACTTGGTGATATGGTCATATCGCCGGGATTATTTATCTTCCATTTTGAGAGGATGAGATATGATTCAAAATTAAATCAGTTGGAAGGATGGGCTAATTATTTGTTTATTAATCCTTCTATACAAGATGATATCTATCTGGGTAATCTTGTTTGTCCAGCAGCTCAGTCCAATACATATATACCCGGCTTTTCCGGATATACATACAATCCGATAACCGTTTCGACATCTTCACCGGCCGTTTCCGAAGTCATGAAAACCTATCTTCCTTCGTTGTCGGAACAGGATGCTTTTGCCCGGCAGATCGCAGAACAAATAACCAACGGGGAAGGTGGAGCTATTATTGAAAGTTTAAAAGGATCGTCATTTTATAATCATAAGCAATTGCATGTGATCGGCATGATTAATCTGGGTGTGAAGCTGGATGAACTTGTGTCAGGAGCATCTTATATGGAAAAAGATATGCCCCGGAAGTACGGACTTATTTATTCTTTCAAACGAACATTCTTTAGCTTGGATATGGATATTCCTGAAAAACTGATACAGGAGGAATTAAAAGAGGCAGATAGGGAAAAAGGAGCGGCATATGTTTCGTCGGTTACTTACGGCAGGGTCGGTTTGCTGATTGTCGAGTCGGATGCAGATCCGGGAGAGGTACAAGCGGTTATAGATAAGCTGATGGGAAATAAACCTTTATCGCAGCAGGAGACAGAACTGCTTTCAGTAACAGATATTTACTATGTTTATTTCGATAAAGACAAGAACGTACAAATCGAAAAAGGCGGTCAAGAGGTTGTAACTGCTTATAAAGAAGCTATACGTATAGGAACAGATGGTATTTATCCCGTCGAATTTAGTTTGGCTAATTATATGGATAATTCCCCTTATACGTTTTCGTTCGTTTATATGCCGGGGAAATAAAATATGCAGATGACACGGATTAACTTGTCTGATCCGTGTCATCTGCATGCCATTTAAGTCTGACTAGCATGTTCTGTATTTACATATATCATCTACGGATACGACCGTCATGTCATGTAATGTGGCAAAGCGAATGATTTCGGGAAGTCGGGCCATCGTTCCGTCCTCGTTGGTTAATTCACATAAAACGGCTGTATCGCCCAATCCGGCAAGTTTGACCAGGTCGACGCTTCCTTCCGTATGTCCTCTTCTTTCCAGCACTCCGTTTTCTTTGGCCTGTAAGGGAAAAACGTGTCCCGGGTGTGACAGGTCTTCCGGTTTTGCATCAGGTGCAATAGCTGTTTTGATCGTTTGTATCCTGTTGGCTGCCGATACGCCGGTGGTAACTCCCTCTCTGGCTTCTATCGAGATGGTGAATGCGGTCTGATTCTTACTTGTGTTCTCTCCTACCATCTGACGTAATCCGAGTGAGTCGCATTTTTCAGGGGTGAGGCAGAGACAGACGATACCGCTGCATTCGCGTATCATTAATGCCATATCTTTTACCGTCATTTTTTCTGCGGAATAAATAATGTCGCCTTCATTTTCCCTATTCTCGTCATCGACAAGTAGAATTCCCTTGCCTGCCTGTAAGTAACTGATTGCTTTTTCTACACGTGCTTTGTAATCGATGCCGAAATCTTTGATCGTTTTCATTTTCAAACCCTGTTTTTAAGTAGTTGTTTATAATTAAGGTATTACAACAGGGCTGGAAGGTATTACATATAACATTCTCCTACATATATAAATATATAGGCAGATATTATATTATACATTATAATGTCTTCTTCTCTCATCCAGACTTTAACTGTCGGTTCCGGAATTACACCAGATCAGTCCCCTGTGATACAGAGGAGTCGCGGACTGTCACCGCCGGTAGGGAATTACGCCCTGCCCCGAAGAATACTCACCACAAAAGTAACAAGAATTAGGAAATGTGAGAATATGAAACGGTTAAAAATGTTTGAATTCTGATTTAAGTATCGATTTGATAATGGAAGAATATTTTGCCGAAGCTATTTTACTGATACTTACATGGTCCCCTTGAATGTTGATGTTTGTGTGGAATGAGAGACATTGTGAAAATATCTCTAGTTCTGAAAGAACTCTGTTTAGTCGAGACAAATATATTAAAATATTTACTTAAACATGATTTAATTATATAAAAATGTGGTGGCATGGTCCAATTTTAACAAATGGAATAGGTGTATGTGCAGAATGCTCTAAAAATAAATCAAGAAATTGATACCATACCTTACAATTTATAAGCTCAATGGAATGAAGCTGGTACCCTGTATATAAATATGTCGATGTAGGGACAGAGTTCTTTCAGAACTAGATAAAAAACAACAAGCAAATGAGAATAAAAAGTACGCCAAATTTCATAGTATGAGAATGAATATAAGTGATCATACGCAGGACTGACGCCCTTTTTATAAAAGATGTATTCTTTAAATTATAACTTTATGTTGAAAAAAACTAAATTAGTAAGTCTAATGCTACTGGCGGGAGTTTTAACTGTTCCCGTAGGAGTTTCTGCGGATATAACGCCGGAGAGACCGTCAGTAAGTCTGGCCCAACAAAATGGGAAGGTCACATGTGTGGTAGAGGATTCATTCGGCCCTGTGGTCGGAGCTTCAGTTATTATTAAAGGAACAACCAACGGAAATGTGACCGACATGGATGGTAAGGTTGTACTGGAAGATGTAAAGAAAGGAGATGTTATCCAGATTTCATACATCGGATATGCAACACAGGAAATTACGTATACAGGACAACCTTCAGTCTCTGTAAAACTAAAGGAAGACTCACAAGCTTTGGAGGAAGTGGTGGTCGTAGGATACGGCACACAGAAAAAAGAGAATTTGACCGGTGCTGTAGCGCAGGTTGCAGGCGATGTTTTGGAAAACCGTCCTATTACGAATGTGGGACAAGGGCTGCAGGGGGTTGTACCCAACTTGAATGTAACGATGAGTAAAGGAGGGGCTCCGGGAAGTAGCTCTGATTTTAATATTCGTGGTAATAACTCTATTAATGGCGGTAGCCCACTGGTGCTGGTAGATAATGTCCAAATGGATGCTAACCTTGTTAATCCGGATGATATTGCCTCTATTTCTGTTTTAAAGGATGCTGCATCTGCCGCTATCTATGGCGCTCGTGCTGCTTATGGCGTTATCCTGATTACGACAAAGAAAGGTAAAAGTGAACAAAAGCCTCAGATTTCCGTATCTGCAAGCGGTTATTGGCAAAGTCCGGCATTAAGGATGCATAATATTAACTCTCTGGATTATCTGGAAATGAGAGATATTGCAGCAGCAAATAGTGGAATGAGTTCTTTGATCACTCCGGGACAGTTGGATTACGTAAAGGCTTATATGAATGGCTCTTACAAATATCCGGAATATTTCGATCAATCGCAAGATCAAAGTAGATGGCTTTATTGTGGTAACACTGACTGGTTTAATGAGCTGTACAAAACAAGCTTTTCACAACAATACAACGTTAATATCAGTGGTGGAGATTCAAAAACCACGTATTATGGTTCAGTCGGTTTTGCAGACCAGAATGGTATTTTGAAAACTGCTGATGATAATTACAAGAAACTTAATGCCACATTGAATCTTTCTTCGCAATTGACAAAATGGCTGCAGGTAAGTGCTAAAATCACAGATAACTATTCTACGGAGGATCACCCTATTACTAACTCTACGGCAGGAATTGATGCTTATGGTGGTATGTTGAAAAATGACTTAAGTCCGTTGATGCCTGTACGTTTCGGGCATACCGGCAGACTGGTTTACAGTCCTGGTGCGGCTGCTATTAATGATTCCGGTTTAGGTATCCAGACCTCAGGCGATTATGTTTATGAAGATGAGGGTGTTAATAACTACTCCGGGCAGAATGGAAACACGAATCCAGCTGCTGTCGGAGATTTAGGAGGCTATACGAAATATAAAGTCAACGATATATGGTTAACTGGTGCCGTGAAGCTTACTCCGTTAGAAGGGTTGGTTATTAATGCAGATTATACATATAATATATATAGCAAGAATTCTTCAGAGGTTCAGCGGACATTTACTGATTATACAGCAGTTGCCGGAACCGAAGCTCTTTATGGTTGGACAAAGCCGAGTTATGCCAATTATACGACTAATGAAGATTATTACTATGCTTTCAACGCATTTGCAGAATATACCAAATCATTCTTGGATAATACGCATAATTTCAAAATTATGGCTGGTTATAACCAGGAGAAAAAGTCTAACAAAAAATATAATGCTAAGCGCACAAACCTGATTGTTGAAGATATTCCTGACTTGGATTTGGCTACAGGCGAACAGAGTATGTCTTCAGAAGATACTTATTGGGCTATTAATGGTTTCTTCTTCCGTTTCAATTACAACTATAAACAACGTTATCTGCTTGAAGTAAACGGACGTTATGACGGTTCATCCAAGTTTGCGAAAGATCATCGTTATGCTTTCTTTCCATCTGTTTCTGCTGCATGGCGTATTTCAGAAGAAAACTTCTGGCAACCGTTGAAAGGTTGGTGGAATGACATGAAGATTCGTGGATCTTACGGTTCATTAGGTAATCAGGTTATGGATGATTTGGGCAATTTCCCTTATTTAGCAACTTATGGAACAAACTCATCTTATAATTATTTGATCAACGGTTCCAAACCCGTTATTGTAAAAGCTCCGGGACTTGTTGCTTCTGATTTTACCTGGGAGACTGTTACTCAAATGGACTTTGGTTTTGATGCTTCATTTTTAAGTAATCGTTTGACCGGATCATTTGACTGGTACCGTCGTAATACGAAAGATATGTTGGTAGCAGGAGCAACTTTACCCGCAACGCTGGGAGCGAGTGTTCCTAAAAGCAATTCTGCTGATATGAAGACGATTGGATGGGAACTTTCTTTAGGTTGGAACGACCGGTTAGAAAACGGACTCTCTTATTGGGTAAAAGGTGTTTTATCCGACTATCAGGCAACAATTACCAAATATGCTGGAAATGATGCTGGTTTCTATTCACAGAGCGATGATGATGGTAAGTATTATGTAGGACAGAAGATCGGCGAAATCTGGGGGTATCATTCAAATGGTCTTTTCCAATCGGATGCTGAAGCAGCTGCAGCAGACCAAAGTGAGCTTTATGCAGGTAAATGGGGTGCCGGTGATGTAAAATACGAAGATTTGGATGGTGATGGTAAAATAACAAAAGGTGAGGAAACAATCTATAATCCCGGTGATAAGAGTATTATAGGTAATAAAACACCTCGTTATCAGTTTGGTCTTACTGTCGGGTTTGATTATAAGAATTTTGATTTTGAAATGTTCTGGCAAGGAACAGGAAAGCGTGATTATATGCTGAGTGGCGCTCAGTTCTGGGGTTTCACCAGCCAGTGGGATGTTCCGTATACTCCGGCTTTGGATTATTGGACTGAGACGAATACGAACGCTTATTTCCCAAGACCGGGATGGCAAAATGGCGGTAACAGGGTGACAAGCGATCGTTATTTGCAAAGTGCAGCTTATGGACGTTTGAAAAATTTGACGGTAGGTTATACAATCCCGAAGAATCTGACAGCCAAATGGGGTATTTCTCGTCTGAGGTTATATGTAACAGGAGAAAACTTGCTGACTATCACTCCGCTGAATGATGCATTCGACCCTGAGACTCTGGGTGGTTTGACATACCCGATTAACAGAAAAGTTGCAATTGGATTAAATTTAACACTGTAAAAACAAGAGAAGACAATGAAAACTAAATATATTTTATTAGGATTAAGTCTTGGATTATTGGGAGGATTTACGGCTTGTGACGTGACGGATCTCAATCCTAAAGACAGTATTACTGATAATAGCTATTGGAATACGGTAAGTGACCTGGAAAATTATGCCAAAGGCTTTTACATGAATTTGACAGGAAAGGGATTAAGGTCAGACGGAACTGAAAATCTGGATGATTTAACGGCCCTTGATGAAAGATGTGACAATCGTTTAACCGCTTCTCCCGATCAGTGGCTGTTTAATGAATGGGTTATACCTTCTGAAGCAAATTTCGATTCAAAATGGTACTGGAATAATATTCGCAACCTGAACTATTTTATGACTCGTTATCAACGGGTAAATGCTTCTGAATCTGAAGTGAATCCGGTTGTTGCCGTAGTCCGCTTTTTCCGTGCTTTTGACTATTTTGATAAGATTAAAACATTTGGAGATGTACCCTGGTATGATAAGGATCTGACAACTGCAGATACCGATGAATTGTATAAGGCACGTGACGACCGTGACTTGGTATTGGGGAAAATTATCGAAGATCTGGAATTTGCAATCGAATGGCTGCCGGAGAAAAGCGCGGCAGAGGTAGGTGCTTTACATAAGGATGCTGCCCGTACATTCTTGGCTCGTGTTTGTTTGCATTACGGTACGTATAAAAAATATCATAATGTTTCGACTTCTCCTACATCTCAGGAGTTATTGCAAAAAGCAGCAACTCTCGCTAAAGAGGTTATGGATAGTGGACTTTATGATATTGTACAAGGGTCGGATGCCGGAGCAAACCAATCTGCGTTTGCCAATTATCCTTTGTATTATGCCAACCAGTTTACACAGGAGGATTTAGCAAGCAATAAAGAATGTATTTTGGCCCGTGTTTTTGAAACCGATGTATTGACTCACAATCTAGCTCGTGGTGGAGGTGCCGGTCTTTCTAAAGATTTTGCAGAATCGTTCCTTTGTACGGACGGTTTACCTATTGCAAACAGTCAGGCGTATAAAGGTGATGAAACACTGGATGATGAAATGACAAATCGCGATCCTCGTATGTATCAGATTATAGACAGTAAGTTCCGTCCATATACAGTGAAAAGTAATGGTATGCGTGTGGTAAATTCCGGTATCAATGATAAGAAAGAATTCAGTGGCTCTGAAGAACCGGGGGCTACTGTTCATTCTGCACCGGGATTGACAGGTACATCTACAGGCTATTCACCTATTAAACTGGTTTCGGCAAGTCAGAGTCAGCAGGATGCTGTTAAGACTTCTTCTTATGATTGGTTTGTTTTCCGCTATGCCGAAATCCTGTTGATTTACGCTGAAGCAAAATGTGAATTGAGCGAGTGTACACAAGCTGTTTTAGATGAAACGATCAATAAATTGCGTGACCGTGTTAATATGAAACATCTGACTGTCTCTCCGGTTGCTGATCTGGATCCGGTTGATTACGGATATTCAATAACTCCGCTGTTGTATGAAATTCGTCGTGAACGTCGTATCGAGTTGGCATTAGAAGGTTTCCGTTATGACGATATTATGCGTTGGAATGCGATGAAATTGTTTGAAAATCCCAAAACATATCTGGGTATGCGTGTCACGGATAAAGTAAAAGAATTATATCAACCTGAAGTATTCGAAGGAGCAACAGCTCGTGATTTACTCGAATATAATGGTAAAACTTATATCCGCATGTATTCAGGGAAAAGTCTGAGCGAAGCGGGTCGTAAATGGACTACGAATGATAAGCGTTTATATTATCCGGTTCCGACAAGCCAGATTACATTATCTGCTAGTTACGGTTCTCTTCTGAAGCAGAATCCGGGCTGGGAATAACAGGTCGTTATTAACTGATAAAAACAGGGGATGGGAACATATCTGTCCCCTGTTCTTATTATTTCCTTATTATGAAATTATCCAATATGAAATATAAGAACCTGACATCCGGATTTATCTTGTTCTTTTTGCAAGTTATAGTCTTATTTTATGTATTCCGTTTCCTGTATCCTTTTAAGGAACAATTTCAAATGTTTCAGTTTACGGGACAGTATGCTGCTGCAACATGGAAGCAAGCTGGTGGTGTGGCTCTTTATCTCTCGGAATTTCTTTCACAGTTTTATATTATTATAGGGATAGGTCCCGTTATTACAGCCTTTCTTCTGACTTTGGTCGCTATAGTCTCTTCATTGATTCTGAAAAAAATAAGTATTCGGAATGATTTGCCTGTTGTTTTCTTTCTTCCCTGGCTCTCTTTGCTGATCATGCACCTCGATTACGACTATCTGGAACAGGGAACGATAGCTTATTTGTTTTTGTTACTTTTTTTATGGATATATGTAAACTTATCCCCTCGTATCCGACTTGTTTACGGTTTATGTATAATACCTCTCCTTTATCTGATCGCCGGACCGATTACTCATTTATTTGCTGTTTCCGCTTTTCTTTTTGAGTTTCTGATCAATGGAACAAAGAAATATATTTGTATCATTTATCTGCCGGTTGCCGTTATTTCAGCTGTTGCCGGTTGTTATTCAGGATATAGTCCGAATATCGTTATGGCTTTTTTACCGGATGCTTATTATAATCCGCAAGTCCATAATTCACAAATTTGTTATTCCTGGTATGCCCTTCCGGCAGCCATGTTATTGGCTGCTTTTTTGAAAAAGTATAACTCTCCCGTATCTTTTAAAGGGAAATGTCGGTGGGTAGGTTTTCAATGGGCGATTATTTTTTTATTAGGTTATGAAAGTATCATCCATTTCGGAAAAATAGATGCTCTCGACCAGTTTCAGCAAGACTATTATGTCCGTACCGGGCAATGGGATAAGATCATAGCTGGTTTTGACCAAACAGTTTTGTCAAAAAGGCGTATGTGTAATTTGAATCTGGCATTGGCGCAGACGGGACAATTATCGGAACGATTATTCGATTATCCGCAGGGAGGGATAGAGACATTGATGTTACGTTGGGATCAGTCGGTGTTCACGGCTGAATTACATAGTGATCTGTATTATTGTATGGGGATTATCAGTACTTCCCGGAAATTTGCTTTTGAGGCGTTGGTCAGTTCCCGCCCTTCTGGTAATCCACGGATGTTGAAGAGACTGGTGGAAACAAATATTATAACAGGAGCTTATCCGGTAGCGGAGAAATATATCCGGCTGCTCGAAAATACCTGGCATTATAAAGAGTGGGCTTCTTCTTACCGTCGTTTTCTGCAGAATGACCGGGCGGTAGAACAAGATCCTGTTTTAGGGTTAAAGCGTCGTTGTTGGAAGGCTGAGGCTGCTATTCCTGAATTATATACAGATCCGGTCAGTACGTTGACACATCTTGTGCCGGCTTGTCCGGATAATAAAAGTGGTTTGCAATATCTGACATCATTCCTGTTACTGAATAAAGATATCGGTACATATATGGTTTTGCAGGAATCTCTTTTCAGGACTCCGGCCTGGCCTGAAATGACTGATAGCCAGCAGGAGGCTGTTGTGATTTGTCGTCCTGACGATCTGCATTTCTGGCTGGAACATGGAGTGAGTGTAAAAGTAAGGAATCAGGCGCTGGCTTTTATGCAGAAAGTAAAAGAGGGAACCCGTTTCGGACAGAACCCGGCAGTAGTACTGGCTCCCGAGTATGGAAAGACTTACTGGTTTTATTATATGTTTAATACAATGGATAAATGAAACAATTGTTATATTTTCTGTTTGCTATATTGTTATCAGGGGGATGTTCTCCTGATCGGCCGCCTGTCGCTTCCGTTCAAATCGATGAGCTACCACCCGTTTATCCGGATTATGTAGATGTGACAATTCCCGCGACAATGGCTCCGCTTAATTTTTCTGTCCGGGGATTCGGGAAGGTCTGTACGGTTTTTCAGACGGAAGGATATACATTTTCTGTCTGTACGTCGGATGGATCGCTTTCTATCCCGGAGGAGAAGTGGAAGAAACTGCTGGCTGTGGGCAAAGGAAAACAGGTTGATATCTCTGTGTTGGTGGAAGACGAGGGTAAATGGAAAGCCTTTCGTACTTTTCATATAGATGTGTCGACAGATCCTATCGATCCGTATATTGCTTATCGCTTGATTGATCCGGGTTATCAGTTGTGGGGTAGTATGGGTATCTATCAGCGAGAACTCAACTCTTTCAAACAAGAGGCTATTCTGGAAAACCGCCTGACGGATAGTAATTGTATGAACTGTCATTCGTTCTGTAACCAGGATCCGGATAAAATGTTGCTCCATATTCGTGCTAAATATGGGTGTACAGTGTTAATCGACGGGGAGAAAATAGAGACATTGGATACGAAGACTGAAAATACTATATCACCGCTGGTTTATCCGTCATGGCACCCGTCTGGAAAATATATCGCTTTTTCTGTTAACAATACGACTCAGGATACGCATCCGGTCCATCGGACGGAGGTTTATGACAAAGCTTCCGATGTTGTTGTCTATGATGTGGAAAAACAGACGATTCTGACAACCGGACTTTTATTTTCAAAGAATCGTTTTGAGACATTTCCTACTTTTTCACCGGATGGGAAATCTCTTTATTTCTGTTCAGCCCCGGCTGTGAAGGTTCCGGGAGGATTGAAAGAGCTTCGTTACAGTCTTTGCCGTATTTCGTTCGATCCGGAAAGGGGGATATTCGGATCTGCGGTCGATACGATTTATCATGCGGAAACAGAACAGCGAAGTATCTTGTTCCCCCGCGTTTCTCCGGATGGAAAGTATCTGCTTTGTACGACTACCTCTTACGGAACATTCCCGATCTGGCATAAAGATGCAGATCTTTGTATGTTCGATCTGGCAACAGGCGAACAGATTTCAACAGAGGAAGCGAACAGTCCGGATACGGATAGTTATCATTCCTGGTCGTCCAACAGTAAGTGGGTTGTATTTAGTAGCCGACGGTTGGATGGATTGTATACGCGTCCTTTTATTGCCCATGTCGATGAAGGCGGTATCCTTTCGAAACCGTTTCTTTTACCACAGGAATCTGCCGATTATTATACATGCCTTACCAAGTCGTATAATATTCCGGAATTTGTCAAAGGGAAAGTAAAAATGAATATGTACCGGTTCGCATCCCGGATCAAGGAAGGTAAGAACCGGAAGGTCTCTTTTAGAAGAGTATCAACATAATTGATGGTGATAGCAAGTGCCTGTGAAGGTACTTGCTGTTTTTTTATTACTTTTGTGCAGATCTGTAAAATTACTTATTATGAGTCATAACTGTAACAAATGCCCTTTGAGGGCAAGGCATGATAAAAAGCCACAATCTCTGCTGGGGCGTTTCTGGCGTTGGCATATCGATTTTTGTCCGGGATGGAAAGCTTATTTCACTTCCTTAAACATTGAAGAGCAACAAACTTTACGTGATAAGTATAATTTCACGAAATACCGTTGAATAAGATTACAAACGAATTAGATAATAAGAGACAACTAAAAAAGAAATGCCACTCAATAGAATAACAAACATTCGTTTGTGGAGCCAGCAATTGGTAAAACCAGAGTTTAAGGATCCAAAGGAATTGGTTGCCTGGATGGGAGCTGTTCAGGCACAAGATTATAGAATGGTCAGATGGGCACTTGGTGTCCGGTTGAAATCCGGTTCGTTGAAGGCTGTTGAGGATGCCTTTCAGAAAGGAGAGATCCTTCGTACCCATGTGATGCGTCCGACGTGGCATATGGTTACTTCCGACGATATTCGTTGGATGTTGAAGTTGTCTTCGCAGCGGATCATAACAGCATGTAATACGTTTGCCAAAGGGAACGGAATAAATATATCGGAAGAGCTTTATTTCAAAGCGAATGATCATTTTATAAAGGTGTTGGCAGGGAATAATCATCAGACTAAACAGGAGTTGGGTGAAGAGATGGTAAATTCCGGTATTATCTCTGATGCTGAAGGGATAGGATATCTGCTGACACGGGCAGAACAGGAAGCTATTGTCTGTAGCGGAGCGGACAAAGGAGGGAAAGCTACTTATGCTTTGCTGGCCGAACGTGCTCCTATGGCTAAAGAATTACCACGGGAAGAGTCGATTGCTTTATTGGCAAGAAGATACTTCAGTAGCCATTCGCCAGCCAGCCTGAATGATTTCATCTGGTGGTCGGGGTTGTCGGCGACGGAGGCACGCCAGGCGATCGGACTTATCGATTCGGAATTGATCAAGGATAAATTCGCTTCACAGGAGTTATTTGTTCATCAGCTTTGGGATAAGCGAATCAAGAGTAATGAGGTTCTGCATTTTCTACCTTCTTTTGACGAGTATCTGATCAGTTATAAAGACCGGACAGCTGCAATGGATAAAGAGCATCATCCGAAAGCCTTTAATAACTACGGAACTTTTTACCCTGTGATCTTACATAACGGAAAGATTGTCGGAAACTGGAAAAAAATGATAAAGAAAGGTGAAATCAAATGTGAAACTTCTTTCTTTGTCGACTGTCCGGATCTGGATAAAGAGTTACTGGAAAAGGCAGAATGCAGGTATAGGGATTTCTATAAAAGATAATTTTAGTGGAACCTGGCGATTCGTTTATATTTTTACTTTTCGCTAAGGCTGCAAAATCAATTTCTAATCAGGTCAGATATGAAACTTACGGTATTAGTTGATAATAATACATATATAGACCAGTATTACTTAGGGGAACCGGCGGTTTGCTATTATATAGAAGATGGCGAAACCTGCTTATTGCTCGATACAGGTTATTCGGATATTTTCATCCGTAATGCGGAAGCGTTGGGTATAGATCTGACACAGGTCTCTGTTATTACTTTTTCTCATGGTCATAACGATCATACCCGCGGATTGCAATACTGGTCAGGAGAGATAGGGACTAAAGTGCACATCGTAGCGCATCCTGATACTTTTAAGGAACGGAAATGTGGAGAACTCTCAATAGGTTCTCCTTTATCTGAAGCCGGTTTAAGAGAGAATTTCAGATTAACCCTGTCGAGAGAACCGCTAAAGATAAGCGATCGTATCACTTTCTTGGGTGAGATCCCGCCATTGAATGATTTTGAACCTCGTAAATCTTTTGGCACTTTGGTAGACGGACCGGCTTGTTCGGAAGACTTTGTCGCGGATGATACAGCCTTGGTATATAACAATGGAAACGGTTTATTTATTATTACCGGTTGCTCTCATAGCGGTATTTGTAATATTATAGAATATGCAAAGTCTGTTTGTAATGAAAAGCATATAATCGGTGTGATCGGAGGTTTTCATCTTTTTGAGGTATCGGAACAGTTGCGACAGACGATTGCTTATTTCCAAATGAATCATATCGAAGAGCTATATCCTTGCCATTGTGTGTCTTTTGCTGCAAAAGCCGAGATCCATCGACATATTCCTATCCATGAAGTTGGAGTCGGGTTGGTAATTGATGTTAAGTATCAACCGAAGATTCGGACTGTGGGTGGTGTTATCCAAAAGGTAACATTGGAAGACCTGCCGGATATTATAGATTTGCAAAAGAAGGCTTTTACGCAAGTGGCACTATGGATGAATAATTTTGATTTACCGCCTTTGCACCAGACAATTGATGAACTGAGGAATGAATATGAAAAAAGTATTATCCTGAAATATCTGTCAGACGAAGGAGTGATAGTCGGTTCGGTTCGTGCCCATATGGATAAAGATCATATTTGTCATGTTGGAAAACTGATTGTGCATCCCGATTATCAGAATCAGGGAATTGGGTACGCTTTGATGTGTGAGATAGAGAAATATGTTCCTCATTGTGATAAATATCTGTTGTTTACAGGCGAAGAGACACCGAATACAAAATACCTGTATGAGAAAGTAGGGTATGTTGTTGTCGACAAACAGGAGATGGGTGGACTGGCTATGTTTATTATGGAAAAGAAGAATAAAGCGATGTTATGATATACCTGTCATAATACAGGTTTTTCAAGGTCTTCCGGAACAAACACATTTCCTGAGAAATTTTAACTGAGAAAGAATGCCGTTACCTCCTCCTGCATCTACTAGTAAAACAGCGTTGTTTTGTTTCAGGGCAAAGCAGGTATTATAACATCGGGTAACGGTTGCATTGCCTGTTCCCAGTACGATCAATTCTGTATTTTGCATAAATTTATCTTTCAGTTAGTGGGTGCAAAGATAAAAAAAAGAAAAAATCCGTGCAGTCTTTTCTATGTTGACGTATCATAACTATATTAGTGCTGTAATACATGGATAAACGGGAACTGGTTGATTTGTGCAAAGAGGGTGATGAGCAGGCGCTGGACTTACTCTATAAAACTTATTCGGGGAAAATGATGGGTATATGTCTCCATTATGTGTCCGACAGACAAATCGCACAGGACCTACTTCATGACGGCTTCATTGTTATCTTCACGTCTATCGATTCGTTGCGTGATCCGGAGAGGCTGGAGAGTTGGATGGGAGTTGTTATGAAAAATATTTCTCTCCGTTATCTTAACCAGAATAATGCTGCAAACATTATTCCCTTGTCAGAGATGTCCGAAGAAGATGAACCGGCGGAAAGTTCTTTTGACGCCGATTTCGTATCGTATGACCAGATAATGGAGTTGGTGGAGAGCTTGCCTGAAGGTTATTCGAAAGTGTTTAAACTGGCGGTATTGGAAGGGTTGCCCCATAAAGAGATCGGTGATTTGCTGAATATCGCTCCCCACTCATCGTCTTCACAATTATATCGCGCGAAATCTTTGTTGAAAAAGATGCTCGGTGAGTATCGTTTACTTCTGGTTTTGCTGTTGCTACTCCTTGTACCGCTGTTCTACAAATATGTGTATCGGTGGCCACGACAGCAAAAACTGCCACCTAAGGACCTGGTACAACAGGCGGAAACAAACAAAAAGGAAGGAGATAAACAGATCGATTCTCCGGAACCGGTCGTTCTCTCTGGTAAGGTTGAGCGTCCGCAACTTTCGGAGATGCTTATTGCCCCGACGTCGGGGCATGCGGAAAAGATGTCATCCCTGCTGTTTCCGGAAGAGATTACTGTGGATGTACAACCTGCTGTAAAGCCTTTATTTATCAACGAATTGCCTCGTAAGATTGTTTTCAGTCCGTATCCGTCAAAAGAGTTTGTCTCTATGCGGCAGAGTAGGAAGTCGAATAAATGGAAGTTTATGCTGGCCGGATCGTTGGGACCACAACTGGCTCAGAATCTCTACAAACTGATTGCTACTCCTCATTCCGGCAGTGAAGGAAATCCGGATCTTCCTCAGCAAGTAAGCACATGGGAAGATTATTACACCTATCTGCATACCCGTTATCAGGAAGGAGTTTTAGGCGATTCACTTACGCTGATGCAGATCGCTGAGGGGAATCGGGGTAAAATTGTAGAACATCAGCACCATGATGCTCCTATAACCATTGGACTTTCTGTAAACAAAAAGCTGAACGAGCGCTGGAGCTTTGAAACAGGATTACAATATACTTTCCTGAAATCTGATTTTATCACTGGCGAAGACTACCGTATCCAGGAAACGCAAAAGCTCCATTACATCGGTCTTCCCCTTCGTGTTTCTTATCGTTGGGGGCATTTCAGGAAGTTCTCGTTCTACTCGACAGCCGGTGTCCAGGTCGACATTCCGTTGAAAGGAACGCTCCGTACTTCACATGTAACGGATAGTGTCCCCATCGACATAAGCCGCCAGTCATTGGCTGTGCCTCTGCAATGGTCGGTCAATGCCAGTGCAGGTGTACAATATCATTTTACACCTCATATCAGTTTCTATGTAGAACCGACTCTCAATTACTATATTCCCGACGGAAGCGGGCTACGTACTATCCGAAGGGAGCATCCGGTGACATTCACCGTTCCTGTCGGCTTGCGTTTCAGCTGGTAGAAAGAACGATATCTTAGTAAAAAACGTTTTAGGCATGCAGTCTTTCTCCTGAATCATTATCATATTAATAGATAATAAAACAGGAAAGATGCAGGAACGACATATCAACCGTGAGCGTTATTTTGAAGAACAGGCACGGACTTCTAAAAAATATTATATTCCGTATATAGAAGAAATAATAGGAGATCTTCCCGATAAAGTGCTGGAAGTAGGTTGTGGAGAAGGAGGTAATTTGCTTCCTTTTGCCGAACAGGGTTGTGAAATTGTCGGAGTGGATATTGCTACTTTGCGAATTGAGCAGGCCCGGACTTTCTTCTCCCGAAAGAATCAAAAGGGACTATTTATAGCCTCTGATATTTTTCAGTTAAGAGACTTGAGAAAACATTTTCCTCTTATTCTGATACACGACGTGATTGAACATATCGGGGATAAATCTCAATTCCTGTCCGATATGAAAAGTTATCTGGTCTCTGATGGGATACTCTTTGTCGCTTTTCCCGCCTGGCAGATGCCGTTCGGTGGACATCAGCAGATTGCAGAAGGGAGAATTATTTCACATTTGCCTTTTATACATTTACTTCCTGAGATTCTCTATCGATGGCTGATGATACTATGTGGTGAAAAAGAAGATACAATAAAAGAACTATTGAGTATCAAGGAAACGAAATGTACCATTGAAATGTTTCGTAACGTTGTGCGACAGGCCGGGTACCGGATTATCGATCAACAATTGTATTTTATAAATCCGCATTACGAGACTAAGTTCGGGTTATCACCGAGGAAGTTGGGTAAACTTATTTCTTCTGTCCCGTATCTAAGGAATTTTTTTAGTACGAGTTGCTTTTATATATTAAGAAAAGCTGGTTTGTAGATGAGCCGGAAACGTCATGCTAAATACGGTTTTCTCTCCCGGTTCCGAGTTCACGGTAAGTTCTCCGCCGTGAAGCTGCATGATGCGTCGGGATAACGGAAGTCCTATGCCGCTTCCCTCTTTCTTGGTAGAATAGAACGGAGTGAATATATCATCCAGCCGGTCCTGCGGAATACCATCTCCGTTATCGGTTACTTGTATGAATGAACAGGCTGCTCCTTTTTCTGCTTCAACCTTGATCTCCGGCTGCGGATTATTTACCGTTGCCTGCAGGGCATTGCGGATCAGGTTGATCAATGCCAATGTTATCAAATTGGGATCGAGTGGAATCTCTACATTCTCCGATGAAATATAGCGGACATTCTCACTGCCCGGTTCCGAGTTCAATAATCGGTTGAGTTTATCGAACAGAGTACAGATCTTTACTTTGCTCTTGACCGGATCGGGTAAATGTGTTAACCGGTGATACGCATTCAGAAATGTGTTCAGTTGCTGTACCTGCTGGTTGATGGTTTGCAGGCCGTCGATCATTCCTTCTTTCCCATATTCATCGCTGTATTTGATCAGATCGGCAGACAAAGAGGCTATCGGTGTAATGGAATTTCTTATCTCATGTGTCAATACCCGGATGATACTCTCGTAATAAAAACGGCGTTCTTCCAGTTCGGTATGATTGTTTTCGAATTGAGCTATGATTCGGTTCATTTCCTGAAATAACTTGTTCAGGAATTTGTCATCATTCTTTTCCGTGAAGTGAGCATTGAAATCGTTATTATTGATTGCGCTGAAGAAGCTTTCCAGTTGTCGATCGGTTTTCTCCATTTTCCTCACCAGCATAATCGCCAGGGCTATAATTATGCAGATACAGACAAAAGCAAAAAAAAGAGAAGTCAGGCTGACCAAAAGCCATGCTCCTATAACCGAGAATAACACAATTCCTGTTATCCCGCCAACAATAGTCCGGTGTAGTCTGCGATTCAGCATATTTCTCGTTACAAATGTATAATTAAAATCTGTACAAAAAATGTAAAGCCTCCAGGTTTTAGCCGGACGTGTCATTTATAAATGAACCATTGGGGAAAATGTCTAAAAATTAGACGATTTAGACCTGCTTCAAGTAAAGTAGCGTTTTTTTGTTGGCAGGCAGGCGGAGACAGATTAGTTTTGGCAAAAAATAAGCGTATCATGAAGAATATCTCATTCAAAATAATCTTCCGGAGCTGGTGGCGTAACAAAACATTTACTGTTATCTCCATCCTCAGTCTTGCTGTTGGTATTGCTTGTACCAATCTGTTGGTAGCTTTTGTTATTCATGAGTATAATATAGAGTCGGAGAATCCGAACAAGGACAAAATGGTTGTGGTTAAACAGACCATTTCGGGAGCAGGAATGACGGCCTTTAATACTGTATCGCAGGATATTACTTCTCAATTACTCGAACATGTTTCGGAACTGGATAGAGTATGTCGTATTCATCCTTACTTCATGGTAAGCTACTGTAAGGTAGGAGAGAACTTTTTCAAAGACATTAAGGTGATAGAGTCGGATAGTTCTTTTCTTTCGTTTTTTCCTCAGGAAATAATAAGGGGGAGTTTTAAAGATGCCGAGCTTGGTCCGGATCGGGTAATCCTGTCAGAATCTTTTTCCAAACGTTTGTTCGGAGGGAGTGATCCGATAGGAGAAACAGTTCAGATGTTATTCGGACCTGGTGATTTTGGAGATGAAAAAGGTTTATTGACTTTTACCGTTTCCGCAGTAGTAAAGGATAACAGCCAGGCTGCTTTAGGCTTTGATGCTTTGTTTTTTGATAACCCCTCGTCAGGATTGAACTTCTTTCTGCTTAAGAATAATGTATCTGTACCTGACTTGCAGGCTAAAACAGCGAATCTGATCCTTCAAAGAAATGATGGGAGGGAAGAAATGATGGGAGGGATTTTAAGAATGAGTTTCTCACTATCAGGCAGGCTTGTTTTGATACGGTTTCGATCCCATCGTCTCTGAAGAAGCCAAATACGACTTTACTGTTTATTGCTCTTTTTTCAGCTATTCTGATCTTGGTTATTGCCTGCTTCAATTATATAAACCTAAGTTTTTCCCGTGTTTTTAAGCAATTATACTCCATGCACGTGCAAAAGTTGATGGGAGCAGGAAGTGGACAATTAAGTATGCAATTGTTTGCCGATACATTTATGACCGTAGGTTTCGGTTTTCTGATTGCACAATTGATACAGTTTGATCTGTTGGGGTTAATGAATCGCATCATGTCTATTCAGGTTCCGGTCAACTTCTTGTATAGTAACCAGATGTTGCCGGTTACGTTCGGATTTATTCTTCTGTTGGCATGTATCCCGGCTTTGTATATGAGTAGGCGCTTGCCAGAAATGTCGATTTCTATGTATAACAACTTTTACCGGGGAAAAGCCAGACGACGGATCATCACTTCATTGGCTGTTGCACAGTTTGCGATCTCGTTCATCCTGATAATCGGAAACTTTTCCGTACGGCAGCAGATATCGCTTTTATATGGTAAAGCTGAAAATTATAAAGATATTTATACTTTTTCGGTGGGTGATAATAAGACTTCCATGCTACGGTTGAAAGAAAATATCTCTCTTATTCCGGGCATACAGGCTGCGACATTGAGCAACGAGACGTATGAATGGCCTATCAGTGACTTTGCAGCAGATGGAAGTTATGAATCTTATACTTCTGAAGATGGAGGAGAGGAAATAATGGAAGTGATGGGGTATAAGCTATTGCAAGGTTTACCCTGGAAAGAGGCTGTAAAGCGATATCCGCATCCGGTCTATCTGAACCAAACGTGGGCTCAAAGTCTGTTCCCCGATGGAGAGATTCCTGTAGGCGGTCTTGTAAAAGAGTATGAACCCAGGTTGAAGGATCGTCCTCCTTTCGGTGACGATTATGTGATTGCCGGGGTAGTTGAGGATTATTTTAAACTTAATATATCTAATAGTCTTGAAACGCCTATTGATAAGGGGATCATCAGTTATGCCAGGGATGGTGTTCGCTTAAGTGTCCGTATCGATCCGGGGAATATTTCTGCAATAAAGCAAATCTATGGAGAATGGAATAAGTTATATCCCGGGAAGTATTTGGAACATGAGAGCTTGTATAATAAAGTATTAGGCAATAACAAAAAACTTTTTGAGTTATCCGACTTATTAATGATGTATTCCGTTATCAGTATCCTGCTTACCTGTTTCGGACTTTTCGGAATGGCATTGTATGCTATCGAACAACGGACAAAAGAGATCGGCATACGGAAAGTGAATGGTTCGACTACATGGCAGATCATGAAGTTACTCAACAGTCAGTTTATTATATGGATCGGAATCGCATTTGCCATTGCTGCCCCTGTTGCCTGGTGGTTGATCGGCGAATGGATGAAAAGCATTGTTTACCGGGCTGATTTTAGCATCTGGACATATATCCTCTCATTGTTTATTGTGTTAGTTATCACATTGTTGACTGTAAGCTGGCATAGTTTCAGAGCCGCATCCGGAAATCCGGTAAAGGCTTTGAGGGATGAGTAAGAAAGTAATTCTGTACAACAAAGAGGGGTAAAAAGAAAAACGGAGAAAGTTAAAAACTCTCTCCGTTAGTACCCAGAGCCGGGATCGAACCGGCATGGAAGTGAATCCACTGGTGTTTGAGACCAGCGCGTCTACCAATTCCGCCATCTGGGCATTTGTTTTTTTCTAATGCGTTGCAAAGGTACGCATATTTTTTATTTGTGCAAGCATTCAGCGCTTTTTTTTCAAATAATATATACGGAAAGGCTAATAATACTTTATAGGAGAATAAATCCCGGATTATTTCGTTAACTTTGTAAGAGTATAATTAAAAAACAACCTGTATATCATGAAAGATAATTATTGCGTTATCATGGGTGGAGGGATTGGCAGTCGCTTCTGGCCTTTTAGCAGAGAAAGTTATCCAAAACAATTTCTTGATTTTTTCGGAACCGGACGTTCCCTGTTGCAAATGACTTTCGATCGTTTTTCCAAGATCATCCCGATTGAAAATATTTTTATTGTAACGAATGAAACTTACGCAGACCTGATCAAGGAACAATTACCCGAATTGAAGGAAGATCAGATCCTGTTGGAACCGGCTCGTAGAAATACGGCTCCCTGTATTGCATACGCAGCCTACCATATAAAAGCATGTAATCCGAATGCCAATATCGTTGTTGCTCCTTCCGATCATCTGATACTGAAAGAAGATGTTTTTCTGAAAGATGTTCAGAAAGGGTTGGACTTTGTAAAGAATAATAACGCACTGGTTACGTTGGGTATCAAACCGAGCCGTCCGGAAACAGGTTATGGCTATATTCAAAGCAGTGATTCCATGTTAGGTGAGTTTACCAAGGTTAAGACCTTTACGGAAAAGCCAAACCTGGAATTGGCAAAAGTCTTTTATGAAAGTGGAGAGTTTTTCTGGAACTCTGGCCTGTTCCTGTGGAATGTAAATGCGATACTGGATGCATTTGCCAAATATCTTCCTGATATTGCCGTTCGTTTTGATTTGGGAAAAGACAAATTCAATACTGAAAACGAACGTGACTTTATACGTGAGAATTTCCCTTATTGCCTGAAGATATCTATC
Source organism: Parabacteroides sp. AF18-52 (assembly GCF_003479145.1). NCBI lineage: Bacteria > Pseudomonadati > Bacteroidota > Bacteroidia > Bacteroidales > Tannerellaceae > Parabacteroides > Parabacteroides sp. AF18-52. The sequence goes on along the minus strand of NZ_QUGR01000009.1, from coordinate 109,938 downwards.
GATTACGGAATCATGGAAAAGGCTGATAACGTTTATATGTTGTGTACGGATTTCGGTTGGGCTGATCTGGGGACCTGGGGGTCGTTGTTCGATCTGGCACCGAAAGATGAAAACAATAATGCTGTATTGAAGAACAGTAATGCATTGCTCTATGAAAGTTCAGGAAATGTGATTGCCGTGGGTAATTCAAAAAGACTGGCTGTCATCCAGGGAGTAGAGGACTGTATCGTTGCTGAATCAGGAAATGTATTGCTTATCTGTAAAAAAAATGACGAACAGCGTATCAAGCAGTTTGTGGCGGATGCGCAGATAAAATACGGGAAAGAGTTTAATTAAACCATTTCTTCCCAAGATAATGTACGGGATACCAGGCGGCCATAAATCCAATGGCCGCTACCGTAATAAACGCCGTAAGTAAATCTGTAAATATTACACGTACGGGATAAGCATCTATAATAAACGCACCTGCAGTCTGTCCCAATTTGATAATACCGTATGTCTGTTGTAAAAGACATAATACCAAACCGATCACAATTCCTATCAATGCCCCGAAACCGGAAATCATCCAGCCTTCGAATAAGAATATACGGCGGATAAGACTATCGCTGGCACCCATGTTCCGAAGGGTACGCACATCGTCTTTTTTCTCGATCATCAGCATGGACAAGGAGCCTACGACATTAAATAAAGCAATTGCAAGTATAAATGAAAGAATCAGGAACGTCATCCATTTTTCCACCTGCATCATTTTAAATGAGGCTTCCTGTTGTTCATAACGATCCTGTACGGTGAACTGATCGCCTAAAATAGCTTTTATCTGTTTTCTGACCGAAGATATATCCGCACCGTCTGCAAGTTTCAGTTCGATGGAGCTAACCTCCTTGTCATACTTGAGCAATTGGCGTACCAATGAAAGAGGAAGTATCATATATCCCTCGTCATATACCTGTTGGTTAATCAGGAATACGCCGCCTATATAGGCATATTCCTGGTTGAAAGAAGAGGCCGGATTGGATAAATTGACCTTCTCATCTCGTTTGGGGACATATATTTCCAGAGGAGAAGCAAATCCCGGTTTGGCACCCAGCTTGGAGGATAGTCCGACACCCAATGTCGCATAATCTGCGACTTCATCTTTCAGGATAAAACTACCGTCTATCAGTATGCTGTCGATCTGTGTCAGATGACAGAAATTGTCATCTACTCCCTTGATAATGGCTATATCCTGTCGGTCGTGATAACGAACCAGTGCATTATCCTGCAGAACTTCTCCGAAATAGGCAATATCCGGTAATTGTTTTACCTTCTGAAATTCAGCCGTAGTCGGATCGAATACTTTACCGGTACGAGGGCTTATCTTCAACTCCGGATCGAAACTGCTGAACATTCCTGCCACCAGGTCATTGAATCCGTTATAAACCGACAGTGCGCAAACGACAGCGATCGTGGCAATGACCACACCGCAAACACATACCATCGAAATAATATTGATGGCATTGTGGGATTTCTTCGAAAAGAGGTACCGCTGGGCTATATAAAACGGAAGGTTCAAAGCTTGATTCTCTTATTTCTGCAACAGTTTGTCAATATTTTCAATATAATCCAGCGAGTCGTCGATGAAGAAACTCAGTTCCGGAATAATGCGGACCTGTTTCCCTATACGTTTTCCTAATTCGAAACGGATGGATTTGGTGTTTGTGCGGATCGCTTCAAGCAGTTCCTGTCCTTTTTCGGAAGGAAATATACTCAGGTAGGCTTTGGCAACACCCAGGTCGGGGCTGACACGCACGGCACTTACAGAAATCAACGTACCCGGCATAGCCTGGGTCTGTTTCTGGAAAATGTCGCCTAATTCTTTCTGGATCAGACGACCTATCTTATTCAGTCTTGTACTTTCCATATTGTTATCAATTTATTTTTTCCATATCATAGTCAGACCATCACGAAGCGGAAGGATCACTTTCTCCACCCGGGGGTCTTCCTTTATTTTATCATTAAAACTAAGTATCCCGATGGTTTGTTTATCTGACGGATGAGGTTTTTCCAAAACTTTACCATCCCACAGGGTGTTATCCGCCAGAATCAGGCCTCCCGGGCGTACTTTGGGAAATACCAGATCGTAATAATCGGAATATAAACGTTTGTCGGCATCAATGAAAACCAGGTCGAATGTCTCATCCAGTTCCGGTATGATCTCCATCGCATTGCCGATATGTAATTTTATTTTATCCTTATGAGGAGAGCGGGAGAGGTATTTCATAATAAAATCTTCCATCTCGTCGTTGATCTCCAGCGTGTGGATTAAAGCGTCATCTTCGGTCCCTTCAGCCATGCAAAGTGTGGCATAGCCCGTATATGTACCGATCTCCAGTACACGGCGGGGGCGAAGCATACGGCAAAACATTTTCAGTATACGTCCCTGCAGATGTCCGGACAACATACGCGGACGCAGCAAGTTTACATTGGCATCCCGGTTCAGTGAGGATAACAATGCACCTTCTTCGTCGCTATGAGAGAGAATGTATTCGTCTAATGTCATTTAATAAAGAATGTTTATGCCTCAAATATACAAAAAAAGATGTAGCAAAAGAATTCTTTGTCATGACGGATTCGCTCCGGGAAGACAAAAGGAACTTTTGCAACACCTTTTTCGGCTTTATTTTATTTATTCTTTAAAGGTCGGAAGGGAGTATTTACTTCCTGCATCCAGGACTTTTCCTACGTTATTGATTTCGAGGAAAGTTGTGCCTCCGCCTTCACCGAAGCTGCCGCTCAGGTAAGCAACCATGTCGTTGCGTGTGATACGTCCGCTCTTAATCAGTTCGTTCAACGCACTGTAGAAATATCCGCGGCGACTGTCATCCCACGGCTGATAAACAGCCCATACGCCGTATGACAAAGAAAGCATACGGGTCACACGTGAGTTGTAACAGATAGCAAATACTGTAGATGTACCACGGAATGCAGCCAGGTAACGGGCTGTACGTCCGGTATGGCTGTCAGTAATGATTGCTTTTACATGCAATTTATTGGACGATTTCACTGCTTGTTTTGCCAGGAATGAAGTAACATCCAGGTCGTTTCCTTCGATGGGAACACGGATATCGTTTGCAGCCAGTTTAGTCTTTTCTGCTTCACGGGCAACCTTTGTCATGGTTTGTACTGCTTCCAGCGGATATTTGCCGTAAGCCGTTTCGCCGCTAAGCATCAATGCGTCTGTGCGATAATAGATTGCATTGGCGATGTCGGTCACTTCCGCACGGGTAGGACGCGGGTTCTTGATCATGGAGTGAAGCATCTGGGTTGCAACGATCACCGGCTTTTTCACTTCCACGCATTTGCGGATCAGTACGCGCTGGATTCCCGGAATCTTTTCAGCGGGAACTTCGATACCCAGGTCACCACGAGCGATCATGATACCATACGCTACTTCCAGGATTTCGTCGATGTTGTCGACCCCTTCCTGGTTCTCGATCTTGGCAATGATCTTGATCGGACTTTTATGTTCGTCGAGGATATGTTGTATATCCAATACGTCTTGTTTATTTCTTACGAAAGAATGTGCGATGAAATCGAGATCATTCTCAATAGCCCAAAGGATATTCTTGCGGTCTTTGTCTGTCAATGAAGGGAGGTTGATGCGTACACCGGGAACATTTACGCTCTTGCGGCTTCCTAATATAGCATCATTTTCTACTTCGCAGACCATGTAGTCGTCGTGTTTCTCGATCACCTTCAATTCCAGATCTCCGTCGTCGATCAGGACATCACTGCCGATAGTCAGGTCACCGACAAAGTTTTTGTATGAAACATATATACAATCATGGGTAGTCTCTTTATCCGGGTCACCCATTATTTTAACTGTCTCTCCGGTTGTGAAAGGTATTGGCGCGCTGGCCATTGTAGTACGGACTTCCGGTCCTTTGGTGTCCATCAATATACCGATGCGGTCAGATACTTCGCGTACGTTTGTGACAACACGGTTCAAACCTTCTTCCATCATGTGAGCCGTATTCAGGCGCACAACATTCATTCCTGCGTTGTATAGTGAGCGGACAAATTCCACATCACAACGTTGATCAGAAATAGTAGCAACAATCTTCGTATGCTTTAACATATACCTTAAAATATTATAACCTATTATTTACCACTTTTGTAGTTGACAGTTGACAAGTGACAGTTGACAGTTTTTAACCGTCTGAACCAGTCGTTGCCGGACGTCAATTTTTAATAACCTTTTTCTTTATGCTTTTTTGAGTCAACCGTCACTTGTCAACCGTCGACTGTATAAACGCTTCGAGCGCTAACCGGTATGAATCCAGGCCGAATCCGAGGATAACTCCTTTACAGGCAGCCGATATCATCGATACATGACGGAACGATTCGCGTGCATGTACGTTCGAGATATGTACTTCTATTACCGGGGTGGTCACTGATTTTATGGCATCGTGTAATGCGATGGATGTATGTGTATATGCTCCCGCATTCATTATGATACCATCGTATTCAAAACCCACTTCATGGATTTTGTTTATCATCTCGCCTTCTATATTACTCTGAAAGTATGCTATTTCGCATTGAGGATACCGGGCGCGTAACTCGTCCAGGTAACCTTCGAAAGAAGCATTACCGTATACTGTTGGCTCACGTTTGCCCAACAGGTTAAGATTAGGACCGTTAATAATCTGAATCTTCTTCATTTGCTGTAACTTTATTACCTTTGCACCACCTTGTACGGGCTGAAAATATCCGGCAAAGGTAGTGATTTTATTTGACACATACATAATGACCTGTGTACAATGCAACAAGGAAAAGATATAATCAGCAAATATAAGACCTGGCTCCGGCTGGAAAAGTCTCTATCTGCCAATTCGATAGATGCTTACCTGACTGATCTCGATAAACTGACCCGTTTTATAGAAAGCGAAGGGAAAGAGTACGCAGATATCACCTATCAGGATTTACAGCAGTTCGTTGCCCAACTACGTGATATCGGTATACACCCGCGTTCGCAAGCCCGTATTATATCCGGTATAAAGTCATTTTACCGTTTCATGCTGCTGGACGACTATATAACAGTTGATCCGACGGAATTGTTGGAGTCGCCGAAGATCGGATTGAAACTTCCCGAGGTGCTGACAGTCAGTGAAATAAATGATATACTGGATTCTATCGATCTTTCTCTGCCGGAAGGACAGCGTAACCGGGCCATGCTGGAGGTTTTATACAGTTGCGGCCTACGTGTTTCGGAGTTGATCACCTTACGTTATTCGGATGTTTATTTCGATGAAGGATTTATCAAGGTGGAAGGGAAAGGAAGCAAGCAGAGGCTGGTTCCGATCTCCGACACGGCCATCCGTGAGATAAAGAACTATCTGTTGGACCGTAACGGGGTGGTAGTGAAGAAAGGGTTTGAAGATATTCTGTTTTTGAGTCGGCGGGGAACTGCCTTGTCACGTATCATGGTCTTTCATATTATTAAGCAGCAGACGGAGATGGCGGGGGTTCATAAAAATGTCAGCCCCCATACATTCAGACATTCTTTTGCTACCCATTTGTTGGAAGGAGGAGCTAATCTCCGCGCCATCCAGGATATGTTGGGACATGAAAAGATAACGACTACAGAAATATATACCCATATCGACCGGCAGTTCCTGCGTAAAGAAATACTGGAACATCATCCCCGGAGCCGTCCCCGGGAATGACTTCTTTTGTATTTATCCTTCCGGGTTACAGATACGGTTCATCCTTCCGATCAGTTCGTCTCCGAGTGCCCGCTTGGTGCTGATATGTTCTTTTACGGCTGTGACGAATGGGTTTTGTTCGAATGCTCCGCGCACGACTTCGAAGTCTTCTTCTTTTTCTTTGCGGGTGCCGTCTACACCGAAGCCGGTCATCGAGGTGAGAGAGAATTCCTTTTTAGCATCCTTATAAAGGAGTTCGTCCAGGCCGATAACGGATGATTTCCATATTTCAACCAGTTCGATGATTTTATCAGTTGTGATTTCGTTCAGCTGGATGCCGTAATATTCTTCTATCTTCCGGTACGCCCATGTCCACTCCATGTCATAGTATGACTGGTGCGTCAGATGGAAAAAGGCTTCTGCCATCTCCAGCGTATTTATTTGGCCGTTCTCGATATGCTCAATCAAACCGTCCAGTTGATCTTTGGGCAGGATCAACCCGGAGAGATCGACCCATTCTCCGGCTCCTTCGGCGGTGGTTGGAACCAGTTGTCTGCGAACCTCTTCAATGCTGCTGAATTGAGTACCTTCCAGTCTCTTGATAAGCGAATTACCCAGGAACTTGTTGATAGCCATCCTGTAGAACTTCAGTGCATTTTGCAGGGAAGAACCTTTGATGCGGGTATTCTGGTAATAATATATTTCCGAAGTCTCGCCGACAAGGGTTTGCAGGTTAGTCAGGATATCGACAGCCTTCAGCATTTTCTGGATGGTATACGGACTTAACAGATTGTAGTTGATCATATCCAGTCTGTTCGGGTCGGTCCGCTTGTCGCGCTTCGGCCATTTCTGGGCGTCGCGGATCGTACCGACACTCCGCAGGTTCACACCCGGCACCAGATAAGTCTCGTCATCTTTCTCGATCAGATAGGAGAAAGGCATGTCGGAAGTATCGCTATGATGGTGATGCCGTCCCATGACCAAAGAGAATGCGCCGATACGTGCCGGCCAGAGAATGTATGAATCGCTGGTCGTTTTGGAACCTCTTTCCACGATACCTTGGTGGATAGGCCCCAGTTTGTACATGTGGTTGCTCTGGTTTGAACCGCTTCCGGCATTCAGAAATGAATACATGCCCGCGATCAGCAAACTGCTTTTATGCATGGATACGGTGAACGGACCGGCAAAGATAGCGCAGGCTTCCCCGTTCTCAAAAGAACAGTTACTGAACAACAGAGAATCGTGAGCCGAAAAGTTATGTGTTACGTGGCATGCCTGCCCGATAAAACAACGGATAATTTTTGCCGCATCGGCAATTACCGCACCTGACGAGATGATGAAATCCTGGGCGATAACGCTGTCGCCGATATATACAGGGGCCTTTTCATTACTGTTCACCGTCCCGTTCTCCAGGCGTGTACAGTTCTCTATAGTCACATGTTTACCGATATTGACATTCCGGATCGTTCCGGTATTGATTATTTTGGAGTTCTCTCCGATTATCCCGTAATCGGAAGTAATCTTTCGGGTGTAACCGGCAATCAATTCCTGTAACCGTTCGATCAGTTTCGGGCGGTGGCGATAAAGTGCGATCACATAAGCCATCGGAGCCGAAAGCCAGTCGTAGATAGGCACCTCGCGTCCTCCGGTTTCATTCAGTACCGAAACCAGTACGTTATTACCGAATGAACTTTGCCCGTCTACGACGATCACATTGACATTCTCTATAAAACAATTGTCCTGGATGCGGTAGTTGGCAATATAATTGTGGGTATTCTCGATCAATACATTATCACCCAGCATACAGTTGTGCAATGTCGCATTTTTGAGTCCGCTATGCTTCCTTACTCCACCCGGTAAAGTAAATTCTTTTTCAAAAGCTCCTAGGATGACTGTACCTGAGAAGCGTACATTATATATATACTTTGTCTCGAAAACAACCGGGACTATCACATTTTCCCAGTTTTCTGCATGGCAACCCTGAGATTGCAGAAGCGCAATCTCTTCAGGCCGCAGGTTTCTGATTTTTTCCATTGGTCAACTTGTTTATATTCTTCCTGCCTTATTCCTCTATTCCTCGTCGTATTGCTGGAAGAGGAAATCATTGTATGGGAAACGGGTGATATGTATCTGCTTTACCCGTTCGTATAATAATGCTTTCAGTGCATCTATATTCGTCCGTTCCTTGGCTGAGATAAAGATGCAGTTGTCCTGTAACTTATTCATCCAGGTACGTTTCAGCTCGTCCAGGTCGATATTTTCGCGTGTTCGCGGAGTCAGGTCGTCTTCATCTTTCGGAACAAAGGTGAAGGCATCGATTTTGTTGAATACCATGATCATAGGCTTCTCCGTTTTATCGATCTCGGCCAGCGTCTTGTTCACAACTTCGATCTGTTCTTCAAAAGTCGGGTGGGAGATATCTACCACATGGACCAACAGATCGGCTTCGCGTACCTCGTCGAGTGTCGACTTGAACGATTCGACCAGTTCGGTGGGCAGTTTGCGGATAAAACCGACCGTGTCTGACAACAGGAACGGCAGGTTATCGACGATCACCTTTCTGACCGTGGTATCGAGTGTAGCAAACAGTTTGTTTTCGGCAAACACATCGCTTTTGCTCAGTTGGTTCATCAGCGTAGATTTACCGACGTTGGTATAGCCGACCAATGCGACACGGACCATCTTGCCACGGTTCTTTCGCTGTACGCTTTTCTGTTTGTCGATATCCACCAGGTCACGTTTCAGCTTGGCTATCTTATCCAGGATGATGCGTTTATCGGTCTCCAGCTGGGTTTCACCCGGTCCTCGCATACCTACGCCACCGCGCTGCCGCTCCAGGTGAGTCCACAAACGGGTCAGGCGCGGAAGCATATATTTATATTGTGCCAGTTCGACCTGCGTCTTTGCGTTGGCTGTCTGGGCGCGGCTGGCGAATATGTCGAGTATCAGGCTGGTGCGGTCGAGTATTTTCACCTGAAGTTCTTTCTCAATATTACGAAGCTGTTTAGGTGAGAGTTCGTCGTCGAAAATAACCAGTCCGATTTCATTCTCGATCACGTATTCTTTTATCTCCTGTAATTTCCCGGTTCCGACAAAGGTGACGGGATTCGGATAGTCCAGTTTCTGATAAAACTTTTTGACAGCATCAGCCCCGGCCGTATCGGCCAGGAATGCCAATTCGTCCAGATATTCTTTTACTTTCTGTTCGTTTTGCTCGGGGGTAATCAAACCAACGAGTACCGCTTTTTCTGTCAGTGCTTCTGATATAATAAATTCTTTCATGCAGCAAAGATAATCATTTCAATTATTTCTTTATATTTGCAAACACAATAACGATCAAAATAGTTTAGCTATGAAAAAGAAACATTTACGTGTGTTCCGACACATGGTTGTCGGTCTTTTCTGTTTAATGGTGCCATTCGCTTTCCAGGCACAGGTAACAAATCCCGAAACATGGAGTACTTTTGTACAAAGTGATGCTAATCCGTCAGTGATAGATACGTTCCGCTGGCAGTTGTTCACGCAGGCAGAACGTAATAACTGGAAGTATATTCTGAAAAACGGTGCGACCGTTTCTGAAGGTCAGCAGGGGTTGAAGATGCCGTTGTCTTCCTCTGTTGCTTTTGAAAAATATTCACTGTCTTGTTATGAAGAAGTGCACATGGTTGTAGGAGTTACGGTTCATTCATTGGTTCCGGGTGATACTTTGTACGCTGTATTCAGTAATAATTTAGGTATAAATAAAAGAGGAGCTTTATGTCCTTTCCCTTCTAAAAGTACTCATTATTCTATAGGTCTCAAGAATGGTCCGTACTATCTTGAATTGTTGGCTTCTGACCCTGGCGGTACTTCTGAAAACGGTTATTTTCAGATCGACAGCGTTTACAGCTACGGAACGATCTGTCAATACTCTCTTTTTTCAGGTCAGGGAAACTGGAACGATACACTTCGTTGGTCGCATCTTCCGCCTTTACGTTATCGAAGCGCTTTGATCGGTGGTGATGTAGAAGTTGATTCTGTTATACAATGTAAACAGGTATCACTGAGTGGTGGTAGTTTACATATTACAGAGAAAGGGCATCTTGTTGCAGATGAGCTTATCCTTTACCGGACTGATTTTCCACTGACAAACACTGACAAAGCACTGACATCTGCTGACAATCTACTGGCGGTTGTCGGTAAACTCTCTATTACCAAGCAGTTATCGGTTTGTTACACTTTCCCGGAAAAAGGCAAATGGTATTTCCTCTCTTTTCCTTTCGATGTGAGTATAAAAGGTATCGATAAGCGTTTTCAACTGAAAGATGGAAGTTTTTCCGGAAAAGGCAATTATTTATATGTGCAGGTTTATGATGGTGATAAACGTGCCCGTAATAAAAAAGCAACCGGTAACTGGACGGTACTTTCTCCGGCTGTCTCTGCCGATGAACTTGTCTTTGAAAAAGGAAAAGGTTATCTGGTTTCTTTAGATGCCGCTGCGTCTGATAATACGTTGACCTTTTCTGTCAGTTCTAATAATATTCCTGCTGACTTTGGCAAAACGTCAACTATTCCTGTTCGTGTTTCTTCCGTTGTTGATATCGATGAGGCGCACTACGGCTGGTATCTTTGCGGAAATCCTTTGCCGTCTCCATTATCATTGTCGCAAATCGCTTCCGATCCCGCACTGGACGGGAATATTTATCTTTATGACGGAACGGATTATAAATCCTATCCGATTGGCAGTGATTATGTTCTTCCCCCTTTCGCCGCTTTCTTTGTAAAAGCCTCGTCTGACACGGAGATAGACCTTACTTCCGGCGTATTATCGGAAAATGCTGTCCGTCTGAAAACCGGGTATACGCTATCTTCGTCCGGCGTGGAACCAGGCGGGGCTATTGTCCATTCTTCCCGCTTGCAGGAAGAAACGAAGGACTGTATGATAAGAGGAAAAGAGTTATACTTGTCCGGTCTTTCTGTCGGTGGTCTGGTCCAGGTCGTTGACTTTATGGGGCGTATCGTTTACCATCATTCTGTTTCACCGGGCTCTTCTGTCCTTTCTTTGCCTTTGCCTGCAGGTTTTTATATAATTAATATTGTTACGGATAGTTATCGTGCCCAACACAAATGCGTTCTGACCCAATGAAAAAATAAACTATCTTGTATCTTTGCCTGTTCAAAAGTGAAAAAGAGAATCCGTTATGAAAAGAATTAATATTACAACCGGTGTCCTGCTAGTTTATCTGATTGTTATGAGCGTATGGGGATGGCCCGGGAAGCAACCTGATCCGGACTGGGTACAGTATCTTTCGGTGATGGGAGTTTCCCTGTTCGTAATCTTCCTGCTACGCTATTTGCAGATCAAACGCATGAAGATGCGGGATAAGTGGAAAGAAGAGAACGGAAAAAAATAATATCCTCGACTATCTGTTTGTCCGGGTGTCTGCCGGTTTTGTTTTTCTGCCCGTATAATCTGTTGTCGACAGTGTCGAAAGCTTTGCCGACAGTGTCAACAATATTGCCGACAGCGTCGATTATTTTGCCGACGCTGTCGGTAACAACTTTCCTGCCGGATAAAATAAATATATGGTTATACTGATCTTTAACACTTATTATCCCTTTTTTATTTGCAGATATACGATATTTTCGTAGATTTGCGATACAATCGTAAATTGATAAGAATCATGGAAAAATTGACAATGCAGGAAGAAGAAGTAATGCGCTTGATTTGGCAGATTGGTCCTTGTTTCGTTAAAGATATATTGGCGAAATATGCAGACCCGAAACCGCCCTATACAACGCTCGCTTCTATTGTAAAGAATCTGGAACGTAAGAAGTATGTAAAGAACAAACGCTACGGCAATACGTATGAGTACACGCCGATGATACCGGAAAGTGAATACAAGCGTACTTTTATGAGCGGTGTTGTTCGTAACTACTTCGAGGACTCGTACAAGGAAATGGTCTCTTTCTTTGCTAAAGATCAGAAGATTTCGGCAGATGATCTGAAAGATATCATCGACCTGATAGAAAAAGGAAAAGAATAAACCTTTAAACACCTTATTACCATGACACCGGAATTTGCCTACTTTTTGAAGGTGAATGTAGCCTTTGTACTCTTTTACGCCTTCTACCGTCTGCTCTTTTACAAAGATACGTTCTTTAAATTGCGTCGGGTTTCACTCCTTGCTTTCTTTGGACTGGCATTGCTTTACCCGCTGCTGAATATCCAGGATTGGGTGAAGGAACAGGAGCCGATGACGGAAGTGATCATGATGTATTCGGCAATGATGCCGGAAGTGACGATCACTCCCGAAACAGTTGTCAAAACAGACTGGAAAGATATGCTTCTTTCGGCAAGTTCTTATATTTATTGGGGTGTCGTGGCTCTTTTATTCGTCCGCTTCTTTGTGCAGTTGACCAGCATCCTGCTGCTGGCTTACCGCAGTAAGCGGACCATTATTCACGGTGTCGAGGTTTACCGACTGGATAAACCCGCCGGCCCCTTTTCGTTCTTCCAAATGATATTCATACATCCGGAAAGCCATTCGGATAAAGAGATAGATGAGATACTTACACACGAATGCACCCATGTGTTCCAATGGCATTCGGTAGATGTGATGATTTGCGAGCTGATTACCGTCATATGCTGGGTGAATCCTTTTGCGTGGCTTTTGAAGCGCGAGGTACGCCATAATCTGGAATATTTGGCAGACAATACCGTTATCCAATCCGGATACGACTGCAAGAGCTATCAGTATCACCTGTTAGGACTTGCCCATCATTATCAGGCTGCAGCAACATTATATAATAGTTTTAACGTATTACATCTAAAAAACAGAATTAGTATGATGAACAAAAAAAGATCTCACGGGATCGGAAGAACAAAATACCTGATATTTATTCCCCTGGCAGCCTTTCTGATGCTGCTGAGCAACATCGAGGCGGTTGCCCGTATTACAAAGGAAATAGCTGCCGATGCTGTTGCCGAAGTAAAAGAGGCTACCGAGGTGAGAGTCACCCAAGGGGATAACGTGAAAGTGACAGGTCAGGTGATTGACGATTTTAACGCGCCGGTAATCGGTGCGTCAGTGATAATCAAAGGAACCAATGTCGGTACTATTACAGATACCAAAGGTAACTTTGCTCTTGAAACAACAAAGGATGCCGTCCTTAGTTTTTCTTTCCCCGGAATGAAGTCGAAAGAGGTATCGGTAAAGGATGTGTTGGGTAACCTGAAGGTACAGTTGTATTCGGATGGAAGTACACAAAGGAATCAACCGGTTCCTGCGACTGTTCCGGCTACTCCTCAGAAGCCGAGAGATCCTTCGGACCAGGTTTTTACGGTAGTAGAAGTCATGCCTGAATTTCCGGGTGGACAAGGTGCTTTGTTGCAATTCCTGGCAAGGAGTGTTAAATATCCGGTAATCGCTCAGGAAAATGGTATCCAGGGGCGTGTGACGGCTTCTTTTATAGTAGAAAAAGATGGCTCTATCTCTGATATAGAAGTAATTCGTGGCGTAGATCCGTCGCTTGATAAGGAGGCTGTCAGGGTTCTGTCTCAAATGCCTAATTGGAAACCGGGAACCCAGCGTGGTAAAGAGGTTGCCGTTAAATATACGGTTCCGGTGACTTTCCGTCTGCAGGGAAATGATAATAGCAAACCTGCTCCCAGCGGAGATCAGAAGGAGGATGATAACGGAATAATTGTTGTCGGTTATGGTGAGCAAAAAGCAACAGAATCGGTCGATGCTTCCAACCAGGTATTTGTAATGGTAGAGAAAATGCCGCAGTTCCCCGGTGGAGAGGATGCTCTCAGTCGCTTTATTGCAAAAACAGTACAGTATCCGATAGCTGCCCAGCAAAACGGCATCCAGGGACGTGTTATTTGTTCGTTCATTATCAATCCGGATGGAAGTATCAGCGATGCGGAAGTGACCCAGGGAGTCGATCCCTCTCTCGATAAAGAGGCTTTACGTGTGATCAATCAAATGCCTAAGTGGACTCCGGGCATGCAGCGCGGAAAGGCTGTAAAAGTAAAATATACGACGCCTGTAACATTCAGATTGCAGTAATTACTTAATACATAAGAGTAGATGATGCACAAATATACTGTTTTGCTTCTTCTCAGTGTCCTGCCCTTCATAGGGCAGGCACAGAGTTTATTGCTTCAGGAACTGGTGAATAAGAAGAAATTTCCCGAAGTGATTGCCCGGGCCGATAGTCTTACTCCGGCAGATTCTGCCGATTATGTTACTATGTCGGCTATCGGCCAGGCTTACGAAGGAATGTTGGAGTATGATAAAGCCTACCTGTATTATCAGCATTGTCTGCAAATGGATACGACAAATGCGGATGCTTTCACATCCGTTGCCCGGGTGGCAATGAATCTGGGAAAAGCATCTGTAGCCAAAGACTGTTTCCTGAAAGTGCTGGAAACAGATAGTACGGACTTTTATGCCAATTATCAGCTGGCCCGCTTATATTCGCAGGTCGGCGATTACGAGAATGCCGTGTTACAGTTCAACGTTTTGCGCGATCAGGATACGACAAAGATAAATCCTGTTATCTACCGGAATATAGCTGATTGCTATATGAAGATGAATGCCATACCGGCAGCTACGATCTGCTACTATCAGGCCTATAATGTGAACCGTGAAAATGCCGGACTGGCCAGTGCGTTGGTAAATTGCCTGTATCGGTTGGGCGGACCGAATGTGCTGGACGGATTAGCAGTCTGCGATACGGCATTGTATTATAACCCCGGAAATCAATCGTTACGCCGCAGTAAGGCAATGGGATTCTATATGAATAAGCAGTATGCCACAGCCGATACTTTATATGGCGATCTGCTGGCAGAAAGCGATACTTCTTTTTTGACATTGAAATATGGGGGTGCTTCGCGTTATCTGGCAGGGCGTGCCATGGATGCGATCGACCTGTTGGAATGGGCTTACCAGAAAGATACGACGGATGTGGAAACGACTCTGTTACTAGGTGCCGCTTTGGGTAAGACATACGACCGTAAACGTGCTTTCCAATTGTTCGATAAGGCGGAACAGTTGATGCAACCGAACGAGGCTCTGGTCAATCTGTTGCTGAATTCCCGCGCTGAGACCTTGTGGAAAGACGGTAAGCCGCGAGAGGCTGAGAAACTGTTGTATAAAGAGTGGCTTGCCAATAAGGACCGTTTGGACCTGTTGTTCCGTATCGAGCAGAAGTTTTCAAATTGGGGACCGAGTTATGAAGATGCGGAAGAGGAAAGGGATCGTGCTTTATTTATCAAGGTCACCTTCCTGAAAGAATGTTTCCTGACCGGAAAGACGTTGAAAGGATTCCATGTATACCGTCCTTTATTACAATATATGTATGAAGATGCTTTCTTTCAAAAGAAAGAAGAGTTGAGATTGATTGCTCCGGATGGAAAAAGAAGTAAACTGTCGGTGGATGAACTGAAATCTATCATTGATCGCTTGCCCGAAACCCCGGAAATCGAAAAACAACTTCAGGAGCAGATGGAGAAAAACTTCAAACAGAGAAAGAAAGCGGTGAATCCTAAGCTGGAGCCTATCGATGAGAACTCCGAAGCTTTTAAAGCAGGAATGCGGGCGGCTCAGAAATCTGCTGAAGAACAAGGATCGAAAGAAAAGAAGTCGGAATAATAAAATAGAATGGATATGACTAAGTTGATCAGGATGGTAGGTACGTTGTTATTTACCCTTACCTTTTGTATCTTTACATTACAGGCTCAGGAACTTTCCTTGCAAGAGTTGGTGAACAGAAAACAATTTCCAGAAGTACTTACCCGTGTAGATAGCCTGACAGCGGCAGATTCTGCGAGTTATGCAACCATGTCGGCTATCGGACAGGCGTATGAGGGCATGTTCCGGTATAAGGAAGCATACCGGTGTTTTCAACATTGTCTGTCGATGGATACAACAAATGTGGATGCGTTGAATGCACTTGCCCGTGCTGCTATTAATTATGGTAAGATTGCAGAAGCGGAACGTTGTTACGGAAAGGTGCTGGAAGCAGATAGCCTCAACTTTTATGCAAACAATCAGTTGGCACGTCTTTATTATCAGTTAGGCGATTATGGGAAAGCGATGGACTATTATCGTACATTGGCTTCGTATGAGAGTGATAATCCCACGATCCTGGCGGGTCTGGCCGACTGTCATATGAAAAAAGGCGGTATGAACATGTTGATCGCTTTGGAATTATATGCCCGTGCCATGGAAATCAATCCGGAGAATATCCGTGTCGCTTCTTCGCTGATCAATGCCTTGCTTTGGCAAGGAGATGGAAAGGGGGCATTGCAAGTCTGTGATACTGCCTTGTTTTATAACCCGGATAACCGGCAGATACGGCAGAGCCAGGGAATGGCCTTATATATGACAAAAAACTATCTGAAGGCAGATACCATTTACAGCAATCTGCTGGCAGAGGGAGATTCTTCTTTTATCAATCTGAAATATGCCGGTGCTTCCCGTTATATGTCCGGTCATGCACTGGATGCGGTGGAACCTTTGGAACTCGCTTACGAGATCGATTCGACGGATGTGGAAACGATTCTGCTGTACGGAGGTACATTGGGTAAGACTTATGACCGGCAACGGGCCTATGAATTGTTCGACAGGGCGGAAGAATGTATGAAGCCGAAGAAGTTCTTTGTCAATTTACTGGCGACTTTCAGGGGGAGTGCTCTGGAGCGGGACGGCCGTTTCAATGAAGCTGAAAAGGTGTATTATGAAGCCTGGAAAAAGGATCCGACACAGCTGAACCTGCTGTATGAGATCAATAAACATTACTGGCTAAGGGATTCGGAGATGTTTGATGATGAGAAGCGGTTGCAGAAAGCTCTTTTCAGCAAATATATCTATATGACTGAGTTGATGAAGAAAAATGAACCGAAGGAAAACCTGTTCGGCTTCCGTTATTTCCTGGAAGACTTATACAAGGAGGCTTTCTTCCGGGATATGAAGGAGTTGACCATGCTGGCTCCGGACGGAAGGAAGAGCAAACTGTCTATGGCTGACCTGCAGGGGTTGATCAATCAGCTTCCGGAGCCTTCAGACCTGGAGAAGAAACGTCGTGAACAAATGAAAGCAGCTATGAAAGAATACGAGAAAAAACATCAGAAGGAAATAGCTGCCAGAGATTCGGCGAAAGAAATTAAAATAGAAGGGAAAGCCGTCAAATAGGAATGGATGGCAAAACCGGGATCATACGGTATTAATCATTAAATCAGTACGGATATGGGAAAAAGTATCAGAATCACAGGAGTATGGTTGCTCGTATTGGCATTCTATATGCCGCTTATGGCACAAAAGAATATCGCTTTTGCGGATGGTGTAAATAAGCAGAAAGAGCTAAACTTGAGTGATGTAGCCTCCGGTGTGAGATACATCCCGTTGGAAACGACTACGGAGTCATTGCTGGATAAAGATATTCTGGATGTGACCTTTACTGCTGATTATCTGTTTGTCTGCGATTATGTTAATCTGTTCCAGTTTACGCCGGAAGGTAAATTTGTCCGTAAGATAGGAAAGGCGGGGGAAGGTCCGGGGGAATATACCCAGTCCATCATGGCTGTCACTTACGATGAAGATGCGAAGCAGATCTTTATGTCCGATTTCAGAAAAGGAAAGGTACTGGTTTATTCTTTTGACGGTAAATATTTGTATGATATTGAGACACAACGCGGCTCGATGACTACTTATAGGGATAAAACCGGTAATCTGTTCGGAGTAACCAATGAATACCTCTACTCGAAGGATAAAAGGGGAAAAGAACTGTTCGTATATAATACCAAAGGAAAGGAATTGTATAGCTTCCACTTCAGACCGGAAGAGGGAATCCGTTATCCGGGAATTATCTTCACGTATGGCATTCTCTACGACCATCAGGGAAGTACTTATTATAAGAATCCTTTGGAGACGACCATCTTTCGTTTGGAAGGGAAGAAAAGAATCCCGGTTTATAAACTGGATCTTTCCCAATATGAGAAATTGTCGGGCGAGAGTGATGCCGTCATCGTTGTTGACAAGAAAGCGAATACGGGAACCAACCTCCCCAATAAAGCTGCTGAGAAGAAGTTCAATTTCTTCAATATCGTGGAGACGGATCATGGAATGGGAATCGAGTATGCTCAGGAAAATGAACGTCGTTTTGCCTGGTATGACAAAGAAAATGGAACCCTTTGCCGTGTCCGTTCCCCGAAAGCCCAATGGGATGGCTTTACCGAGGATATGGAAGGCGGTTGTGCTATCTTTCCCCGTTTTATCAGGAATAATAAGATGATTGCCGTGTTGTCAGCCTCCATTCTTCTGGAGAAAGTAAAACCGGCTGATGCCAAAGGCTCTCTGGAAAAACTCCTGCCTGATCTGGTAGAAGATGATAATCAGGTGTTGGTAGTCGCTCAATTGAAATAAGAAGAACAATATGAATATGGGTAAACAGATTCGGATGACGAGTATATTACTGCTCGCTCTTATCTTTTGTATTCCCTGCATGGGGCAAAAGAAAAAGCTGGACACGGGTACGGCGGAGTACCTGAAAAAGGTGTTGGAAAAACTGGATGAGGTAAGTTCGGCAACTTATTATGAAGATGTGAAGGCGTGGGAACCGGGTGATACCATTCCGGTAGTGGCAGAGCGTCTATTCTGTAAAGAATATACAAATCCGAAAGATACTACTATCGGAAGTAGTTTCGTTATATTGAAAGGAACGGACACTACCCGTTTCGAATTTGGCTATAATGGTGAAGTGAATGTAACCACCTATCATGACAAGAAAGGGATCATGATCGATGATTTTACGCATAGGGATTTGCCATTCAGACTCGTATCACCTCCGTTTTTTAATTATACCAAAAGTATTGTTAACTATATCCTGGAGACGACCGATAGTATCTCGACCGATTTGAAAGAGTTCGACGATTACCGTTATTTGAAACTGGTTATCCATGAGGACAGGCAGGTCGAGTTCTTCGGAAAGGCTTATTATATTCCCAAGCCTCCGTTCGATTTTGGAGATCCTACTTCTGTCTATGAGCTATGGATCGGTAAATCAGATGACTTACCTTATAAATATCGGCGGGAAATGTCGCATAGCATTTCTTCTTCAGACTGTGTGGATGCGGAACTAAACAAGATCTCGATTTCCGATTTCGACCTGTTCAGCTATTTCCCGGAAGGTTATGAGATTAGGCGATATGGGGAAGTGAGGGATACGACGCGAAAGTCGGATCTCGTTGGTAAGAAAGCTCCGGATTGGGTATTGAAAGACGCTAATGAGAAGACAGTCTCGTTGTCTGATTATGACAAAAGCAAAGTGTTGGTCATTCAGTTGACGGGAATCGGTTGTGGACCGTGCATGGCATCCATCCCTTTTCTGAATAAGTTGAAAAAGGATTATAATACGGAAGATGTCGAAGTGGTTGCCATAGAAACATGGGTGCGGAAAGGACATGCCCTTCAGAATTATGTCGGCAGGCATAAAATAGGGTATACTTTTTTAGCTGCCAACGATGATGTCGTCGAGGCTTTTCAAACCGGAAGGGCAGTCCCTTTTTTTTTCATCCTCGATGGTCAGCGGATAATCAGAAAAGTCATACAGGGGTATAGTGCAGATACAACGGACGAGGAGATTATTGGCGTTATCAATGAATTACTATCGAAATAAGCGGGATAATCAATCAGATACGGTTATGAATAAGATCTATATATCTTTTATATTTTCTGCTAGTCTGCTCCTTGCGGCTTGTGGAGGAAAGAAATCCGGTGAAGAAGCCCTTTCGGAAACAGTATTTGATCCGGAATATCCGGTAACGATTTCTTTTGTGAAAGGTATTGAGACGGAGCAGGAAGTCTTGTTGAGTGAAATTGCCGAAAAGGTAAAGATTGTTCCGTTGGAAACGAAACCCGAATGTTTGGTGGCCAAAGTATCCCAAGGAATGATACAGATGGTGGATCATAATCTGTTCATTCCGTGCAGCGAAGGACTATTGCAATTTACAGATGACGGTAAGTTTGTCCGCTCGGTAGTCAAACGGGGGCAAGGACCAGGTGAATATAGCATAATCCGATTTATAGCGGCTAACGACAGACTGAAACAGATTTATATAATGGATAATGGAAGGATTCTTACCTATACAGTAGACGGCAACTATGCAGGGGAGTCTAAAATGCCTTTCTGCTGGCAGTTTACCTTGTTGGGAGATAGTACGTATGTCGGCTACTTCTATAATAATACAGGTCAGAAGAAAGATCGGCTTGTTCTGGTTAACCGGCAGGGAGAGACATTGAAAACTTACCCTCAATACGATCAGTTTACGATTGCCAATGGGTTGAATTATTATTTGTGGGGACGCTATGACCGTTATGTTTATTCTTTTAAGGAAGAAGCCTGTTGTAAAGAATATTATAATGATACGGTCTTTACGGTTACTTCGGAGCAACTTCAGCCTCGCTACATTCTCGATTTGGGAAAGTATAAGATACCGAAAGAAAGACGTTTTGAGATTTTGGAGGGAAACTGGCAAGCCTATTCTGAGCCTGCACAAGCCTATCTGCGGCCGGATTTCCACGAAACTTCCCAATGGGTGTTTCTCCCCTATACCTCCTGGGACGTTACTAACAAAGATGAGTCGCCTCGTCTGGCTCTGTATGATAAGAAGAAAAGAACTTGCTATAAGGTGAAAAACAACCGGATCAAGAATGATATGCAAGGCAGTTTGCCTTTTTATCCGGAAACGCGCATGGCAGATGATGTATTGCTTTATTATCTGGAAGCATCCGAAGTACTGGAATTGGCGGAAGAAGATCCTTCTATTCTTGAATATGAACAATTGAAAAATCTGAAGGAGGATGATAATCCGGTATTGATGATTGTTTATTTGAAGTGAGATGGTAAAATATTTTCAATTGATCGTATTATTTCTGTTAATGATTGGTTGTGACAACAAACAATCGTTTCCGGTTCGTCTTCATTATGAAGAGACAGAATCTCCGGCAAGTATTCAAAAAATAAAGTTATCCGGCGAATTACAAGGACTGGCGTATAATATTCGGATGGCACACTACAGGGATGGGGTTGTTTCCTATAAAATATTAAATGGACAACCCTTTGTGATTGAGGATACGGTGTTGTCGATTCGTATTGAAGCCGAACCGCTTCATGCACACGAAGTACGTTTTACTATTGAAGGGGAAAAAATAGTAGAGGAAAGAGTGGAAGTGGAGGATGTCTTACACAGTATCTTATTGGAAACATATTCTGCTGTCCCTTATTTCTCTAAGGATACAATCCCTCTTATCGGATATACGAGTGGTGCTTTATATGAGACTATGGTTGACGGTGAGTTAAGGCAGGGCGGCAGCTATTGTGATGTCCGTAATGCTAAACGGTCACCGAAGGAATGGCATAACGTGTTCGATATGAAAGAGTACATATGGTTTGATCTGATTATTGAGTGAGATGATGAAGATTGAACTCTTATCCCATTGCCCCGTTTTTATTTCGGTTTCGATATTCTATTTTTCAAAAACATCTACCATATCTGCCATATATCTTTATATGGCTTATAAATCAATTAATATATGAGTGGTGGTAGATGTAAAAACACCTATCACTTTTTACTTGTATCTACCATCTTTTTGTGTTATTTTTGCTCCCATTCCTTAGGAAAGTCGTAGAAATGGGAAAAGTCTCTTCAGGAGGTGCCAGTTTTTCTGCCTGAAAAACTTTAGTTTTCCAAGTAGGAAACAAAAGTTTCGTAGGCAGGAAACTATTGTTTTGTCCCTACGAAACTTTTTGTTCGTGTCGTTTAACGATTTTAGTTGACCACTTGGTGTCTTATGTATAATACAGGTAGACTCGGTTTGTACTTAATACTACTCCAGGTTGACCCTTTTTATTCTTATAGATGAATTGGGTAGACTTTATTATTCGACAAAAATAATCAAGCTCCCAATTATCTCTAAAAGAATTATGAAAAAAACACCGCTGAGGTTTGCCATGCTTCTTTCCTTCGGGCTTGGTTTTATCCTGTCTGACTTATCGTATTCAGCTTTTTTATCGCCTTATCCCTGTAGCTCACCCATCTTTTATTGAGTTCCCCTTTGCGTCCGGCCGCTTGGTAAGGAGTCATACCACCGTCCAAACTCCAATGGGGCGTTCATGGTTATAGAACTTTATGGCAGTTTTACGGCAAACTTTACCTCCGATATCTGAGTAAATACCATACCTCTAAGAAGCGTTCTTTATTGTATTGTTCACCCGTTCAGCAACGGCATTATCTTTCGGATTGCCGCCTTCTGTCATGCTGATAGATATCTTGCATTCTCCGTTGGCACATTGGTATATTGGCAAATTATTAATAAGATTATCCCTTATTATTTCTCGTTGTACATGAATAATACGTATATTTGTAGAGCTATTAACATAAAACACTTAATTATGAGAGAATTAGATCCTAAAGCTATGGCAGAGAATGAACGACAAGAGTTGCAAGACCGGTATATCCGCTTCGATTGGGCAGTGAAGCGCCTGTTGCGCCAGAAGGCCAACTTCGGTGTGCTCGAGGGTTTCCTTACCGTCATGCTGCG
Source organism: Parabacteroides sp. AF18-52 (assembly GCF_003479145.1). NCBI lineage: Bacteria > Pseudomonadati > Bacteroidota > Bacteroidia > Bacteroidales > Tannerellaceae > Parabacteroides > Parabacteroides sp. AF18-52. Next base: position 87,665 of record NZ_QUGR01000009.1, on the reverse strand, counting down.
TGAAGAGGTCAAGATCCTTGAAATCCTCGAAAGCGAAGGCAACCGGGAGAGTGCCGACGACAAATTTAACCGTGTCGACATCAAGGCCAAGAACAGTAAAGGCGAGATCATCATCGTTGAAATACAGAACACCCGCGAAGTACATTATCTCGAACGCATCCTCTACGGTGTAGCCAAAGCCATTACCGAACATATCTCGCTGGGCGAAGGCTATCAGAATGTAAAGAAAGTCTACTCCATCAGCATCCTCTATTTCGACCTGGGTGTGGGGACGGATTATATCTACCACGGGCAAAACCATTTCACGGGAGTACATACCGGCGACCGCCTGCGAATTAACACCCGCGACCGTGATGCTGTGATCACCCGCCTGCCGGCGGAGATCTTCCCCGAATACATCTTGGTTCGCGTGAACGAGTTCGATAAAATAGCCATGACGCCGCTTGACGAATGGATCGAATATCTGAAAGACGGTACGATCCGCCCGGATACGACAGCTCCGGGTCTTCGTGAAGCCCGCGAGAAATTGAAATACTACTCCATGTCTGCGGTTGAACGACATGCCTACGATGAACATCTGAACGCGATCATGATCCAGAACGATGTGCTCGACACCGCCAAATGGGAAGGCCGGATCGAAGGGCTGGCCGAAGGGGAAGCTAAAGGAAAAATAGAAGGTCTTGCTGAGGGGAAAGCAGAAGGACTTGCTGAAGGGAAAGCGGAAGCTTTACGCCAAGCCGCAACCAATATGAAACGTATGGGGATGGCAGTTGCCAACATTGCCGGCTGTACGGGATTGTCGGCAGAGGAAATAGAGAAGTTATAGAAAAAGGTGAAACCTTTTTCAGTTGACAAGTGACAGTTGACAGGTAGGCTTCGCAGTCCAATAATGAGTCAATGTACCAATTTAGAAAAAAACCTTAGTTTTATGAAGGCGGTCCTCTTTCTGTCAGGATATGATAAACAGGTAGTAAGCCTGCAAAGTGGTAGTTGTGACAGATAAAATAAATCTGCGGTCGCTAATAGCTTTTTGCTCACTTCGATGGATAAGTTCCAGGTCACAATATCCGACATTTCAGAGATGAGCGTCATTCACTGAGACCAAACCTGAAGACTTCCATCTTATAGCCTGTCGTGCGCCACATCGTGTTTATCCCCCAAACAGAGGCATTTGTTGCGTAAATAGTGTTGTTTTGTTTATAATCCTCTTATTTCGGAAAATTATGACTGTTTTTCTTGTTGATTCGGAAAACCTCTTTACCCTTGCAACGATTCCGTAGTGGGCAGCGGCTCGCAATGAACAGTTTCAATTACATATTGTAAGCATTTTACGAAGATTATTCCTAACATAAAATCTAGCAAATTTTAAACACACCGGAGTAATGGACAGTAAATGCTTGCGCTGACTACGTATAAGTGTATCTACCATTTTATATGGGAGGATTATGTTATATAGTATAAGCGCAGGCACAGATAGCGGAAAGGCTGAAGGAGAACTGGGTAAATATCTGGGTGCCGGTATTTCTGCAGCTGCTAGTGGTTTGAGTAATTTCGAATTCCTTGCACAGGGTACAGCTGTAGTCAACCTGTCTACTCCTCAGTATCAGTTTGTTATTTCTGAAGTAAATACGGAAACAAACGAGATTACTTTCACAAACCGTGAAACAAAAGAAGGCTTTACATGCTTGTTGGATACAACAGCTACGGTCGGTGTATATAATGTAGTGAGTATAACAAAAACAGGAAATGCTGATCCTACAGCAGTTAAAGTGGCTAACCTGACTACTGTCGGTAAGTATGACTTTACTACTTCTATCAATATGACAGGTAAAAACAAAGCCCCGGCGGAATTACTGCCGGGGCTTTCGCTATTAATATATAAAGGAAAGTATCGTTCTATTCTCTTATTCACTCAGGATCGTAAGTTCTGCCCCTGTGGCAAAATCCTGTCCGTTTTGTGAGCTTAATGCTGTGAAACGGATATAACGTCCTTTTACCGGTTTGTCAAAGAGGACTTTCTTTTCATCCCGGTTATTGGCGAATATGCCTTTGCTAACAGGTTCCCCCCAGTTCTTGCCGTCCTGGCTTACCTGAATGGAATATTCTTTGATATTGCCATTGTTGCTGTCTTTGCGCGGCATATAGATAAAGCCTTTGAAAGCCTTCTCTTCACCGGCGTCCAGATCTACCCAGTGCGGATATTTTGCAACGGTAACAGAATACATACTGTGCCAGATCGTGTTCGGATCGCCGTCTACCAAATGCTTGGCATCCCCTTCACCCACTTCTTCACTGCTGGCATAAATCACTTCCGTCTGAATACTTTCCAGTTTGTTGAAAGTCTTCACCGACTTAATCTCCGGGTTATTCTTCAGCCAGGCTGTGATCGTTCCGCCTTCCCGCATAGGAATTGCTTCGGTATATTCTTTTGCTTTCTTATCCTTATTGATTGTGTAGCAGAAAACAGCCTCTTTGTCGATAGACGACAATTCAACCAACCCTGTACGGCTGCGGGTAATGGAGAAAGGAATGTCGCCGGCAGCCGATACCTGTGCTGCAGCCGACAAATCCGGTGAAGCCGGACGGATGATGAAACCGATATTGTTTTGTCCGGCAAACACACGGTCATGGATCAGTGGGCCGCCCTGACCGCAACTGTTGCCTCCCAGACCTGTAACGGCCAGGTCGAGATGCAGATACGTATCACCGGCTTTTGGTAATTGATACGGATGTCCTGCCAATGTCAGGTCGAGTGCTGTGTATTGTAATGCCGAAGTAGAGAGACGGTCGGTTGCTACAAAGATGGCTCCCTTACCTGCCTTGTCGGTCAGTGCACACCAGCGTACATCTTCGTGATTACCCATATCCTGGGGTTTCGGGAAGTTTACGAACTGATCGGCTACAGTCGAACGGTATGTTTCGATGAACTGTCCGGCTTTGCGGTCGGCGTAGTTTTCAACGGGACCTCGTCCGTAATAGGTGTAGTTTTCGTAACGTTGAGGAACTCTCATCACATACCCCAGACGCGGCAGAACCAGACTCGGGTTGTTGGAAGTAATGCTTGCCTGCAATTCGATGGAGCCGTCGCGGTAGATCGTCCATACCTGGTCGGTAGTGAATTTGAAGTCGTCTTCACCGAATACTTTGTCGGTCAGTTCTTCTACTTTATTTTTACCGCTCGATGTCCCGCCTAATATCTTGGCTGCATTAGGAGCTTGCGACTCAACGGTATAGAACAATGCGACAGCACCGTCTTTCCTCTTGATCATTTTGAAGGAAGTCGCTTTATGTTTCAGATTGTGCAGTCCGGCTTCAAACCAGCTTCCGTAGAACCAATTGTCGTTGTTGGTGAAGGCACGGAAAGCATCCAGTTTCGGACCGTTACCGTCGGTGATAATGGTTTCGCCTCCATAGTTCAGGCTGTAGATCGTTCCCGTTTCATTGTCGAATTTGGCGACGAAGTTATCTCCTTTGATTGTGAGGCGATGGTCGGCCTGTATCTCGATAACCGGTTCTCCGGCAGAGGCATTCGCCACTTCGCTGATCGCGGGTTTACCTGTTGCTGCTTTTACCGGGAGTTGTTCTTCCGCCATTACGTAGCCTTTTGGAGCCCATGGTGTATTGTCGTTCAACAGGAATTGGATTTTGACGAAATATTCGTTGTCGGCCTTCAATTTACTGTATGTATAAGGTACGGAAACCTGTACGCGGGTACGTGGTGCCACTTTGCCCGGATTCAGTGAACCGTTTTCCACTTCTTTGCCGTTTTCATAAAGCGACCATTTGACATCGTAGCCGGATAAGTCGTTGAAATAGTATTTGTTGAATATCTCGAAAAGACCTTTTTCCGTATTGACTTCCGATACACCGATATGCTGGTATACTTTCTTTACTTCATAATATTGCGGTTTCGGCTCCAGGTCGCCGAATACGATACCGTTCATTACGAACTGCCCGTCGTTCGGCGTATCACCGAAGTCACCTCCGTAAGCCAGATAACGTTTGCCATCCGGAGTGTAGTTATAGAGAGACTGGTCTACCCAGTCCCAGATAGCGCCGCCGCAGAAGAAATTGGTCGATTCCATGGCATCCCAATAGTCGATCAGGTTACCGCAGGCATTTCCCATCGAGTGGGCGTATTCAGAGATGTGGAACGGATATTTGATATCATAATCGCCTTTCACGGCACCGCGTACCCATGAGATGGAAGGGTATTGATTGGAGCCCATGTCTACGATATCATTATTTCGTTCATACTGGACGGGACGGGACAGGTCTACTTTCTTCAGTGCGTTGTAAGCTTCTACAAAATTCGGTCCCGGACCGGCTTCATTTCCTAATGACCAGATCACAATAGACGGGTTGTTGATATTGGCATGTACCATTTCCAATACACGGGCCACATGTGCATCCCTCCATTCTTTCGGATGAGACAGAGAGGCGGCACCATAATAGTATTCGTGCGATTCGATGTTTGCTTCATCTTCCAGGTAGAGCCCGTATTTATTACACAGATAATACCAGTACGGATCATCCGGATAGTGGGAGTTGCGGACATGGTTGATATTGGCACGTTTCATCAGCATGACTTCATCTTCCATCATTTTACGGGTGATGGCGTGGCCTACTGCCGGATTACTTTCGTGACGGTTGACACCTTTCAGTTTAACCGTTTTGCCGTTTACATAGTAGTAACGTCCTGCCAACCCGAATTCATCTTCCGAAGCAGGCGTGTCTTTGATCTCTACTTTGCGGAAGCCGACAATCGTGGAGAAGGTTTCTATCGTACGGCCTTTTTTGTCTTTCAGTTCTCCGACCAATGTATAGCGGTATGGCTGTTCTGCAGACCATTTATTCGGGTTTTGTATATTCAAAACAGCTTCGGTCCCGATTTCCTGTCCGGCTGCCAGTACAGGGACGGGAACAGATGCCGTTACATTTTCTACTTTTGTATTCTCATCGGAATATAGTTTGTTGGCATATAGCGAGTAGGTCAGTGAATAATCTTTGGCCGCCTTTTTCCCCAGATTGCGGATATCGGCGCAGATGGTCAGCGAACCGTCTGTGTAAGTCGCATTCAGGTCGGGAGTAGCGACCAGGTCGCGGACATGCAGTTGAGGAACGGCAGTCAACGAAACATTGCGGTAAATACCCGGCAGGCGGAACATATCCTGTGCTTCCAGGAACGAACCGTCCGAACAGCGATAGACCTCGGCTGCCACTATATTCGTCCCTTTTACCAAGTGGGGAGTGATATTGAAGCTGGCCGTATTGCGTGAGTTTTTGGAGAAACCTACATAGTGGCCGTTTATCCAGAGATAGAAGAAAGAATCCACTCCGTCGAAGTTGATAAAGACTTCTTTTCCTTCCCAGTCTTTGGGAATAGTGAACTCGCGGCGATAGGAACCTACTTCGTTACGGTGTTTGAAAGTCGTCCAGTTTTCGGGCGGCGTACGCATCACACCGCCGCGCCAATCGTCGACTGCCACTTTATGCTGGAAGATAACGGGCTGGTTCACATAGATAGGTGTCCCGTATTTCTGTGTCCCGTCTTTCTGAAGACCGACGATATTCCAGCTCGACGGTACGGGGATATTATCCCAACCCGATACGTCGAAGTTCGTCTGGTAGAAATCTTTCGGACGTTCTTCGGGAGTCGGTACCCAGTTGAATTTCCAGTCTCCGTTCAGCGATTGCCAGTAAGTACTGTTTTCCGGTAGTACTTTCCGGGCGCTTTCCTGATCCTGGAAAGAGAAGAAATAGGCATGGGGTTGTTCTTTGTTCAGCGCAATGTTTTCGGGCGATTCCCATTCATTCCCTTTTGGCGCTTGTTCTGTGGCATACTGGTAGCCTTTCAATGGCTCTACTATCGCATGACTTTGTAGGGTAAAGCAGCATAGTAACAGGCATAATGTACTTTTTTGCATATTGAGTGTTTTTCTATAGTGAGAATACTGGTTCAAAAGTAGTACATTTATCGGAGAGGATAATGGCTTATTTACTATTTTTATGTACTTATCGGCTTTGAAGTGATTTGTTTGCATCTTTGATATAAACCGATTACATTTGTCATAAATAGAGTGGAGATGAAAAAGTTACTATGCTTTTTGCTGATGGTGCTGGCTGTTTTGCCATCTTTAGCGGCCCAACGGAAGAAAGTCGGGGTTGTGCTTGGTGGCGGAGGAGCAAAAGGAGTAGCTCATATAGGCGTGTTGAAAGTGTTGGAGGAAGCTGGTATTCCGATCGATTACGTGGCGGGTACCAGTATGGGAGCTATTGTCGGAGGATTATATTCTATCGGATATACTCCGGCTGAAATAGATACAATGGTGTTGGAGCAGGATTGGACAATGCTGCTCAGCGACCGTATCAAACGGAATAGCCTGACTTTTCCGGAAAAAGAAAATTCCGAACGGTATATTCTATCCCTGCCTTTCGGAAAAGAAAAGAAAGACCGTGTCATCCAGGGAATGATCAAAGGGCAAAACCTGATGAATCTGTTTTCCAATCTGACAATCGGTTATCATGATTCCGTCGATTTCCAGAAGTTCAATATTCCTTTTGCCTGTGTCGCGGTGGATGCTGTCGACGGGAAGGATTATGTGTTCCGTAAAGGTAGCCTGCCGTTGGCAATGCGTGCCAGTATGGCGATACCGGCTGTGTTCGCTCCTGTCCGCCTGGATAGTATGGTCTTGATAGACGGCGGACTCAATGACAACTTTCCGGTTGATGTCGCCCGGCAGATGGGAGCCGATATCATTATCGGTGTGGATCTGGGAACCAGCGATTTGAAGAAGCTGGAAGCCCTGAATACGCCCGGTGATGTGGTAGGGCAGATCATCGCCCTGCATGGATATGAAAAATATGCGAAGAACAAGGAGCAGACAGACCTGTTACTCCGTCCGAATATGACATCTTATAATGCTGCCAGTTTCACTACGGTTGCGTTGGATACCCTGATCAGGCGTGGAGAACAGGAGGCTTATGCCCATTGGGACGAGATCATCGCATTGAAAGAGAAGATCGGGATAGCAGAAGATTTCCGTCCGGAAGAACACGGGCATTTCCGGAAGTCCTATCCGGCGTTGCCTACCGATAGCTTTTATATCCGTACTATTTCTTTTACCGGCACGGATCCGAGAGATGAGAAGTGGCTGATGAAGATCAGTGGCTTGCGTGAGAACAGCCGGATCACGTTGAAGGAACTTCACCATGCGATGTCTGTGCTGATCGGTTCCAATGCTTACTCCAATGTGAATTATATGTTGACGGGAGAGCAACAGCAGGATCTGGTACTGACGGCACAAAAGAAATCGGTTAGTTCCGTGAATCTTGGCCTGCGTTTCGATTCGGAAGAGATCATCGGTGTATTGGTGAATGCGACTTTCGATTACCGGGCACGTAACCATTCCAAGTTGGGATTTACCGGGCGTGTCGGGGGAAAAACCTCGTATGCCCGTCTGGATTATGCCATCGAAAGGAATCCGTTACGTAACCTGAACCTGGCTTACCAGTTCACTTATCAGGACCTGGATATTTACAGGAAAGGGCATAAAACGTTTAATACCAGTTACACCCATCATTTTGCCGAATTCGGCTATTCGGATATGAACTGGTTGAATTTCAAATTCAAACTGGGGTTACGTTATGAATATTACGATTATAATTCTTTCCTGTATACGGGGGATAACAACCAATTTGAAGTAAAGCCGGAGGGATTTATCAGTTATTTTGCGATGGCTCATCTGGAGACACTCGACCGGCGGTATTTTCCGACGAAAGGTGTTTCCCTGAAAGCCGATTATTCTGTATATACGGATAACTTTGTCAATTATAACGGACACGCTCCTTTCTCGGCTATCGGGTTGAATTTTACTTCCGTCATTCCTGTTACTGCTCATTTCAGCGTTCTCCCTTCTCTGTACGGACGTGTGCTGATCGGGGGAAATCTGGCGTATCCTTTTCTGAATGCGGTCGGCGGTGAGGCAGAGGGACGTTATGTTCCTCAGCAGTTGCCTTTTGCCGGGATCAACCGGATGGAGATATTCGATAATTCGGTTGTTGTAACCCGCTTGCATTTCCGGCAGCGGATTGCGGGGAATAACTATATTTCCCTGATCGGTAACTATGCGCTTCATCACAATGATTTCTTCCATCTGCTGAAAGGGAAAAGTGTATGGGGAGGAAGTCTGGGGTATGCTTATAATAGTATAGCTGGTCCGCTAAGCGCGAATTTCAGCATGTCGAATCAGAATACAAGCCTTCAGTTTTATCTGAATCTGGGGTTCACTTTCTGATTTTTGTTGTACATTTGTTAATCCGTTAATCAATCAAATACAGAGAAATACATGAAACTTACACGAATGATGGGAATGGCTGCCGGCCTTTCCTTATTGATGGCCGGTATGCAGGCTCAAATCAGTCTGCCGTCTGTTTTTGCCGACCATATGGTATTGCAGCAAAAGAGTGAAGTACCCGTATGGGGATGGGGAGATGCCAGTGCGACAGTGAAAGTGGTCGGCAGCTGGGCTCCGAAGGATACAGCGACGGCAACAGTCCGTTCGGACGGCAGTTGGGATACGACATTGAAGACGGCAGCCGCCGGAGGACCTTATACCCTGTCTGTTTTGGGTAATGGCAGTTGTGAATTGAAAGATGTAATGTTAGGGGAAGTCTGGCTTTGCAGCGGACAATCCAATATGGAGTGGACTCCGATGGCTAACATAGATAATCGCGACGAAGAGATAGCTGCTGCCGATTATCCGAATATCCGTTTCTTCCATATCCCCAAGCGTGGAGCCGCCACTCCGCAGAATAATTGCGAAGCGTCGTGGGCCACCTGTACACCCGATGTGATGAAGAATACCAGTGCTGTGGCATACTTTTTCGGGCGCGATCTGCAAAAAGACCTGAATGTCCCCATCGGTTTGATCGTTTCGGCATGGGGAGGAACTCCGGCCGAAGTATGGACGCCGGAAGAACTGGTAATGGATAATCCCCGCTTACGTGATGCGATGCCGGATAAGACCTACCCGTGGTGGCCGGTCGAACCGGGTGTGTTATATAACCAGATGATCAATCCGGTTACTCCTTATGCCCTGGCCGGTGCTATCTGGTACCAAGGTGAGTCCAACCGCGACCATCCGGATTCTTATGGAATCCTGATGAAAACAATGATCGAGAGCTGGCGGAAAAGTTTTAAGAAAGACTTCCCTTTCTATCTGGTACAGATCGCTCCTTTTACCTATAATGCCGGAGATAACGGTGCTGCTTTGGTTCGTGAAAATCAGGAATGGGTAGCACGTACGGTTCCGGGTTGCGGAATGGTGGCTATCTCCGACTGTGTAGCTGATCTGAAAAATATTCATCCGACAGACAAACAGAGTGTCGGACTTCGTCTGGCTAATCTGGCCTTAGGGAAAACATACGGGCGGCTTGAGTCCGGTTTTGAATCTCCGGTGTTCGAAGGGATGACAGTCAATAAAAATAAAGCCGTTATTTCTTTCCTTCATGCCGATAACGGGTTAATGTGTAAGGAGAAACAAATCGTTGGCTTCCGGATAGCTGGTGAAGACGGCGTCTTTGAGCCGGCAAAAGCGCAGATCAAAGAGAGTACGGTTGTCGTTTCTTCTCCCAAAGTGAAAAATCCGGTTATGGTGCAATATTGTTTTGATGATGCTACTGTCGGCAACCTGTTCAATAAAGAGGGATTGCCGGTTGCACCTTTCCGGACGGACAGAAACTGGGATAATGAATAATATAATTCCTTATCTTTGCTGATAAAATAAACAGCTATTTATGAATGCAGAAATTATACAATTCCTGAAGGAATTAAGTGTGAACAACAACCGTGAGTGGTTTCAGGCTAATAAAGACCGCTACGATGTGTTGCATAAAGCCTTTCTCGACGAGGTCCAGCAGGTGATTAACCGAATCGCTTTGTTCGACCCGCAGGTAGCAGGACTGGAAGCAAAGGATTGCCAGTTCCGTATTTACCGGGATTTGCGCTTCTCGCCGGACAAAACTCCTTATAAAGTCCATTTTGCAGCTTATATAGCGCAAGGCGGACGTGCCAGTGAGCGGGGAGGATATTATATTCATCTCGAACCGGGTAACTGCATGTTGTCGGGTGGTGTCTGGTGCCCTCCTCCCAAACTGTTGAAAATGCTTCGCCAGGATATATATGATCATATCGACGAATTTGTAAGTATTATCGAAAAGCCATCATTTAAGGAAGCATATCCGGTGATGGAAGGTGAAGTATTGAAGCGTATGCCGGCAGGTTATCCTGCTGATTTTAAATATGATGAAATTCTGCGGCATAAGGATTTTTGCTTTGCCGCTAATAAGCCGGATGAATTCTTTATGCAGGATGACTGGATGGAGCAGACGATCGAGATTTTCCAGGAACTTCTCCCTTTCAACAATTTCCTGAATTATACGGTGGATGAGTTTTTAGGAAGAGCATAATATCATTATCCTATATCGGAGGGTATCAAAAGATGTAGTCTGGAGCGGGATGCGGAGACTTTATCTTTTGATACCTTTTGATTATCTGGTAGGTTAGTGTCTGTTTATTGTATAGCCCCCTGCACCTCGAAAACAACAGCATAAGGGGTAGGGCGTTTATCGGGTATATCGAACGTTAACCTCTCATTATCCTGTCTGAAGTGGATCTTTTCATGGCTGCCTAGCATTTTGACTGAACGTATCTTGCCGGGATGTTCCTGCGATGTAAGTCCCAACGAAGGCAGATCGATACTACCCGTGGCCGGGTTGAGCACGAAAATATACAAGTTCTTCCCGTGTGTAGTGAAGCGTACTTCATCATGTCCGTAAGGAGCGCTATTTGCTGTGCGTGCATTGAAATTTTCCTTTTGAGCCTCTTTCATAACGTTGTCCTTATCGGCATTCACTATATTCCTTTCTATTTCCCGTTTGCACGAATTGAGATTATCACCGTAAATTACCCATGGTTTGCTGGCATAGATCGCCTTGTTGTTGATATTGATCCATTTGCCTACATCGTCCAGTATCTCTTTATGGTCGGGAGCAATCGTTCCGTCACCTTTCAATTCGACATTCAGGAGCATGTTGCCGTTTTTGCTGATAATGTCGCTTGTCAGTTCTATAATGGAACGGGCATTATGCATCAGCGGATTATCTTCTTTGTAAAACCAGTGGGTGAAGGTAAATATTCCATCCCAGGGATAAGGCAGAATTTCTTCCGCCACACCTGCTTCTATATCCTTGACCAACATTGGTTCTTTATCGACTTTTGCAATTCCGACGGCATCGATTTTACCATTACGTTTCAGGCTGTTATTGAATAGCGTACGGAATACTTCTTTTCCGTAATTGCCATATGGAAATCCGTAACCGTCTACCCATAACAGGTCGACATTATATTTTGTGACAAGTTCCTGCTGGCGGAGCATATAGTTCTTTTTTACTTCTACTTCGTATTCCGGAGTTCTTTTTTCCGGAGGAAGGCCATACAGTTGGGCTGGGTCGTAACCATCCCACCATTTTCCTTTTCCATCATCTTTAGTCATCCGGCCTTCGTAGGGAATGCCTTTATAAACACCCGATGTGTCAGCCCCGAATGCCGGTAACCACCAGCCCAGGAAACGGTCGTCGTGTGAACTGACTCCGAACGGTAGTTTATATTTGCGGGTCGACTTTTCGAAGAGACCTACAATGTCTTTGTGAGGCCCCATGTTTACTGAGTTCCAGGGATGGTAGGTAGACGCAAAGTTATCGAAATGATCGTGATGGTTGGCATGAACAACAATATATCTGGCACCGATCGATTTGAAATATCTGACAAGTTCATCGGTGTCCAGCCGTTCAGCTTTCCATTGATGGATAACTTCCGTGTATCCTTTCTGGGATTGTGGTCCGAAAGTTTTACGGTGATATTCATATGCGTTTTTACCGAATTGCTGTGAACCCACATCTTGCATGAACATATGCCGTGCATACCATCCTCCACCCAGTAAAGGAACGGATTGCGGTCCGATTGTTGCCCAAATACCGAACCGGGCATCAGTGTACCATTGGGGGAATTGATATTGCTTTTGTAATTCTTCCCAGGATAAATCGTTGTTTTGTGCAGAGGCCTGCAATAAGCAAAAGATACAGGCCAGTAGATAGATCGTTCGTTTCATACTTACATATAGATTGTTCTTTATTATAGTAAGAACATAATTGTTGATGTTTTTATTCTCATTTCTTCTAGTGACATTTTATTTTCATGGAGATGTAAAGGGCTTATTTTGAAATAAATCCATATACATTACCTGCAAAGTCTGATACAAACAAAGCATTTCCACTCACTGCCACCGTCGCCAATACGGGAGCACCCATTGCATGCTTCCACAACAACTGACCGTCTTTACGGTTCAGGGCATATAATGCACCATCAGATGCTCCCACGTAAACAATATCTCCGCTCAAAACCGGACTTGCTTCTACCGGTGAGGCCGGATCTCCTAAGGTAGGGACAGTATAGATCATGGCCCGTCCTGTCCGGAAACGCCATTTCACTTCCAGAGTATTGCGGTCAACTGCCACTACTCCGTTTTCTGCCGTACCGAAAATGATTTCATCATTCGTTACCAACGGAGTGGAAAGGTTCTTCAACTCGAAATCGTATGTTTTTTGTATTAACCGCTTGCCAGTCTTTGCATCGACAATAAATAACGAACGGTTCGAGATGGAATATATCAGCCCTCCATGCATGGCAGCCGAACTACCGAATCCATAACCTCCTCTGCTCCACAGCTTCTGTCCCGAACGGGCATCGTTGGCATAGGCCGCTTCCCAGAAAGCCTGGCCGACCAGTATACCGTTATTCACAGAAAATGTGGAGGAAGTACCATGTCCGGTATCCCAGTCTTTGTTCTGCCAAATCAACTCACCTGTTTTTGCCTGGAATGCACATAACGAACGACCCGTTCCGGCATAGACTACGCCATCGGACGTTACCAGTCCATTATCCAGCGGTACTTGCTTGTCCATCTCCAGATCTTTTTCCCATACCAGTTTTCCGGTTGCTGCATCCACAGCATACAGCCATCCGTTTATATCTTGTGCGAAAATGCAACCATCTTCTGCAGCAATGCTGCTGCGAACTGAATGTCTCAAAGGATACTGCCAGCGGATCTGTCCCGTTTGTGCATCCATACAAGTTACGGAAGCCTTACCAAGACCGTTGTCATCAAGTGAAGCTGCATATATGGCTCCTTTATAGATGAGTGGTGATGAGAAATAGATGTTGGCACCTATATTTTGCACCCAGGCTAATTGTAAAGGCAATTGTAAAGTATCTTTTAATTCTGGGACATGTGCGGCGTTTTGGAGCAGGTTTGTCCAATCCTCATTCACTTTTACCTGTGTATTTGTAGCATTTCGATAACAGAAGGAAGCGCTTTCTTGGGACACCTCCCCATTGGCAAAGGTTGCAGTCACTTTCACGGTCACAATTTGATTATCCAGTGAAGATGGAAGTGCTATATTATCACTCCAGTTAAAGTCGGAGTTTTGTTTTAACGGACGGTCTGATAAGTATTTTTTCCCCCGGCTAAAACAGCTATAAGAAACTTTCCGTACCGGAGATACTGATGAATAAGTATTGACGGACAAAGGAACCGTTCCGTCAGAGAGAGTTGCGGCCATTCCATTGTCAATAGAAGAAATGGTAACGGACTTGTCAATATACGGATAACGAATTTCAGAAGAGAGTTGTCCTTGCGGTCCTGTAGTCAACACACGGAATGAAGATGGAGAATGGTCGTAAGAACCACGTACATGTCCCGGTGAACAAATCATCAGTACGTCTGAACCGTCATAATGGTACATCCGGTCATGATGCCAATGTCCATAGATCCATGCTTTCAAATTATATTCAGTTAAATCAATAAATCCGGTTTCATTACTACCGAACCTGAAATGTCCGTCTCCGCTCATCACACTATGATTAAATGAAATTATCGGTTTGCCGGCCGGTACATACTTCAAATCGTTCTTCAACCACTGGCCGATACGTTCCTGCGTAAAATCAGGCTTACCGTCTCCCCCCGGCATTGGAGTGACAATGTAATGAATATTACCTACTTCAAACGAATAATATGCCGGTCCGAAATGATTCTCAAAAGATTCCTCGCCATACTTTCCACTGCCCAGGTCGTGATTTCCTATGCAATAAAAGACTTGTGACGCAGGCATATTTTCATTGTTCAAAAAGTACTTGTAAGAGGCAAATCCTTCACGTGCGACATCACCGGTATGAATAAGAAAGGCGATATCCTCATTTTCTACATAATCGCGCAAATCCTTAGAACTGGCAGCATATCCGTCGAGGGCTGTAAGGTAAGAATCATACATATGGGTATCAGAAATATGGATAAAGCGGTGGGTTCCATCGGATTTTATACTTTTCGGATTGGCAGGCTGAAGCTCAAAATCGTAGCTGTTCATATCATCTGCGATACGTTGATAATAAGTATCCGTGCGATATCCAGCCGGCAATGTAATATAAATAAAACGGGCATTGGCATGGCCGGACAACTCGAATTTCCCGTCTTTATCGGTTTGTACGACATTCAGTCCATCGGAGACAGATACGCCAGGAAGCACTTTCTCTCCCCGGTCATAGCGATGGTTTCCATTATTATCGACAAAAACATGTCCGGTATATTGCGCAGCTACACTGTATATATTGCAAGTCATAACAATAGCAAAAACACAGATGTTTCTTAATTTTTCTTTCATGAGAATTTTATGTTTTATAACTGATGTCTGTCTGTTAAGAGAAACTTAAAGTTTCAGAAGTTTTTTCATAATGTGAAATGAAGCAGTATTGTCTTTAAAACCCGAGAATAATTCAGCTCCCGGTCCGTAAGAGAAAAATGGAACCGGAGAGGCGGAATGTCCTCCGGTATTATATTTTACGGTGATTTCTTTTTTCTCATAATCACCGTTTGCAATTGTGACTCCTCCTGTTTCATGGTCTGCTGTGATTAATACCAGGGTATCTCCTTCTCGTTCTGCAAAGTCGAGAGCTATACCTACTGCATGATCGAAATCAAGCATTTCATTTACCATCCATTCTTTATCATTGTTATGCCCTGCCCAGTCTATCTGTGAACCTTCCACCATGAGGATAAATCCTTTTTTATTCTTACTCAGCAAATCGAGAGCCATTTGAGTCGCATCCGGAAGAAAATTGGTAGGACGTTCTTTTACCGGTTTTAAGCCGTCCTCAGCCATCAGTACTCCTAAATTACCATTTTCAACCGGTTGTACATCCTCCAGTGTATAGGCCATTTTATAACCTTTATCGGTGAGTTCCTTCGAAATGTTACGTCCGTCTTTTCTTTTCTCGAAGAATTTTAGCCCTCCTCCTATGAACAGGGAGATGTCACTATTCAGGAAGTCTTCTGCGATCTCCTCCTGCATCGACCGGACGGGCTGATGAGCCACGAATGAGGCGGGTGTCGCATCGGTTATGGAGCTGGTGGAAATTACTCCGGTCGACATACCTTTTAAGGTTGCCAGTCTGATAATGGAGTTCATAGGGATACTGTCAGCCGACATACCTACCATTCCATTATTTGTTTTTTCGCCGCAAGCGATAGCTGTTCCTCCTGCTGCGGAATCTGTAGTATATTTATTGGCTGAGTTTGTTTGCCTCAATCCGCTGAATGGACAGCGGTTAGTCATGTTCAGATATCCTCCGTTTTGAGTATAAGCGGCCTGTACCTGATTGATACCCATTCCATCTCCGATCAGGATGATAATATTTTTAGGTGAACGTGCAATTACCGCTGATGAAAAGAGCAGGAATAGAATAAGAAATAAAGAAATTTTGTTTTTCATGTTTATCTGATTTTTATTACGCTTCAATGTACATTACAAAAAGAAGGAGGAAATACCCAAAGTGTATTTATGTATGCCTTTGGGCATTCCTCCTTCAAGAGTGGATTTTAGTCCCAGCCCGGGTTTTGCTCCAGATTAGGATTGAGCGATAACTGTTCGGTCGGTAACGGTTTCAAATATAGTTTATCGTCCCAACGATATCCTACGCCGTCTGTCATGGTTTGATACAATTTTACATAGCGTTTGCCATTATAAACGGCTGTGGCTACATTCCCTCCGTCTATATCGAACATATGAGGGGAAGCAGAAGAACCATATACTGCATCATATTGCTTTCTGACTTCCTCCGATACTGTTATTCCATAGATGGAAAGAGGCGTTTCACACAATTTTCCGGCACGCCAGCGACATATATCACTCCATCTGAATCCTTCAGCATATAGTTCAACAAGTCTTTCTCTGCGAATTTCATATAATAGATCTGACAGGCTGTAACCATAATCCATCTTATACTGAGCAGGCGTTGGAGTTATATTGTTCATATCGAGCGGAGCTACTCCGGCTCTGTTTCTGAGTTTGTTTATAGTGATATCTATGTCTTCCTGTGTAATTTTACCTAATTCGGCTTGCGCTTCGGCATAGATTAACAAAACTTCCGCATATCGATACAGGAACCATTGTACATGGGCATTGTAAGCCAGTGTGTATTGTTCCGGATCTGGACTATGAAATTTCATTATGTTGAATCCTGTCGGTAAATTAGATGCTATAACAGGCGGGTTATTAGGAAGTGTAACGGTTCCGTCTGCATATTTATAAGGCAGGTATTCGCATTGTATCGTTTGATATAACCGACGGTCCCTATTCGCTATTTCTTGTGTCAGCGTGTTGTCACCCTGATAACTGTCGGAAACTCCGATCGGTTTTCCGTCTGTACATAAATACTGGTTTATCATCATTTTACTCATGCCGGATTTCTGACTTTCTTCCATATCACGTGACAAGGAGTTGACAACCAGTCCGGGAGCGTAAACACGTGCCAGTACACATTCTTTACTTGCTGATATATCTTCTGTTTGTGAAAACAGAGCTGCATAATCCAACGGATGAGCTTCGTCTACTTGCGGTGCATAAAATTTCATGGAGACAATGTCATAGCCACCATTTTCTATGATATATTTTGCAGCATCCGAGGCTTTTTGCAGAAGAGTAGTAGCCCGGCTATTCAAAGCCTTCTGATCACTTGTGTACTTTTCTAATGTACCTTCATGCAGGCATACTCTGGCCAGCTCCTGGTATGCAACATACTTATGTAGGCGTCCTGTTGCAACTTTGGAAGGTTCAGGAATGGTTTGACAAGCAAACTCAAGGTCGGCGATGATACTGTCTACAACCAGTGCACGTGGGTCGCGCTTTTTATAGATTAAAGATGTATCGCTCAATTGCATCTCTTTGTTGTACCATGGAACATCTCCAAAGCGTTTAACTTTACTGAAATAATCCAGTGCTCTGAAGAAACGTATCTCACCTACATATTGGTTGATAGTCGCCTCGTCTCCGGTTACTTTTTGATAGTTTGCCAGAAAATGGTTGAGACCTCGTATATTTTCCCATTTCCACCCATCATCTTTCTGAGGAACTACTGAATTGCCTGCCAGATAATCACTGATGGAGACTGTCGCTCTTATGTCTGTATCTTCATCCAGATGAGAACCTACTCCTCCTAAGGTTTCATAGAAACCATTGGCATATAGTTCCAGGTTTTTTGTTGAACTCCAAAAGTTTTCATCAGTAAAACTATCTGAGGGGTATTTATCTGTCACATCACAGGAGGGGAGGCTTGTTAACAGCACTGCGAAACCTGTTATTATATGTTTTGTATTCATATTCTTATTTTAATTAGGATACTGTGGTTAGAATTTAATATCGAGCCCTACGGAAAATGTCCGTTGTACCGGATATTTGTTATAGTCTAGTGTCTCCGGATCATATATCGGAGGGAGAGAGGTGATACAGAACAAATTCTGACCGCTGAAATATATTCTGGCTCTACTGATATAGGCTTTTTGTGTAAGCGCTTTGGGGATAGTATATCCCAGGGTCAGGTTTTTCAACCGTAAATATCCCGCGTTTACTTTATATCCGGTTTGAGTTTGCTGATTATAGCTGTTTCCCATACTTGGACGTGGTAAATAGGCACCGGGGTTTTCTGCAGTCCAGCTGTTTTCAACCGCCCAGTCTGTCGGTATTTGATAATTTTTGACCGACCCCCAGAAACCGTTACCGCCCGGGAAGAAGTCTTTGCGCCCTATTCCCTGGAAGAATAAATCCAGGTCGAAACCTTTATAGTCACCACCTAAAGTGATGCCATAATTAAAACGCGGTTCAGTGTTTCCGATAACAGACAAGTCTCCGTGATCTGATAGGGTTTTCTTGCCGTATGTAATTTGATTATCTCCATCCAGGTCTTTGAATTTTACATCGCCCGGCATCCATTGCCCACCATATATCTTAGACTGATCTATCCAGCCTGCCACATCTTCGGGTGATTCGAATAAACCAACAGTGGTATATCCCCATTTATCCCCGATCTTTTTTCCTTTGTACCAGGAATCTATATTGCCGGTCGGATTATAATATTTTGTGATTTCTGCCTGATAATCGGAGAGTACGAATCCAACCCGATAACTAAATCCGGAAGAGGTGCGGTCCTGCCAGTTTAAAGACAACTCCCAGCCCAGTGTTTTCATATCAGCGCTATTTACTTTGGGAGCGGATGTCCCTAAAGTAGCAGGGTAAGGTTGAGAGGGGGCTAACATGTCCAGTGTCATTCGGTTGTACCAGTCGAATGAACCGTTTAATCTGCTGTTCAAGAGAGAAAAATCGAACCCTATATCAAATTGATTGATAGTCTCCCATGTGTAGCTGTTACTAACTAGCCCTGGTACGGAAACTTTTGAAATTTTGGCTCCATTCATTAAATAGCCAAAGTTTGTATTAACCCCCATTCCCGGATAATACGAGAAGTTTCCGACACCGGATTGATTACCCAGTGAGCCGTACGATAGACGGATTTTCAGGTCGTCGAGAATGCTATGCGTTGATTCCATAAATTTCTCGCCGGATATTCTCCAGGCTGCAGAGACAGAAGGGAAGAAGGCATAACGGTGTCCGGAGGGAAACTTGGATGTCCCGTCGTATCGACCATTGAATGACAAATAATATTTATTATCGTAATTATAGTTGATTCGCGTGAATGCACCCTCTATTCCCCAACCTGTAGAGGCGTCATTTCGCGTGTAGGTCTCTCCGGAAGCCAAGCCGATATAAGGAACATCATTACTGATCAGTTTTTGTCTTTCTACTCCGAAGCCGCGGTTGGACTTTGTTTCGTTATTGTATCCGACCATAATGCTGAAATTATTTTTGGCTATGCTTTTGTCATATTGGGCATAGATATTGAATGCACCATAGTAATCGTTTTTCTGCGTGTTTTTTACACTGTTAGGAGTTGTCCATGGATACAATGCTTCCGTTCCCGGCAACCTTCGGTATTCATAGAATTCACGAACGAAGATGTCTTCGTCTTTGCTATAGTAATTGAAGGTATAATCTGCATTGATCGTCAATCCTTCGAAAGGTGTGATCTTAACGGCGCCGGTTAACCAGGCATCATTGATCTTTGTACGTCCGTGACCTCCTTGTTCTTGTATTGCTGCCGGATTTGTATCAGCCCCTTGTCCAGAGAAGTTTCCATCCGGATGTTTGATCGGCATGAATGGAGAGAGGTAATTCATGAATAGGTTACTCCATCCGCCCCAGATGCCGGGAGTCGGTAGATCCTGATCAGAATAGTTATACATTACTTTACCTGTAAGTTCCAGCCATTTAGTGATTTGTGAGCTGACTTTTACATTCGTATTCCACCGTTGATATGTGTCATTATAATATTTCATTAACCCACCGTTATTGTTGTAACTTTGCGATACATAATATTTTGTATTGTTCGTACCTCCCTGCATGGAAATATTGTAACGCTGATCGAAAGCCAGTGAATGAATGGTCTCTCCATACCAGTCGGTATTTCCACAGTAGGACCAGGCGGTAGGATCATTTAAGTGCTTGGGATCATTAGCTGCCGGGTCATAAAAGACTGCCGGGTTATTTTGAGGATCATTGTAGTAAGCTTTCACATAAGACATGTAAGTGTCGTTGTAAACCGGCTGTTGTCCTGCGTTCGCTGCTACCTGATTGATGTAGTTCGCCCAGTTCAGTGAGTTGGGTGTTCTTGCTACGGAAGTTGGCTGATGCACTCCCCAGTTTGCAGAGACGGAAATTGTTGCTTTATCGTTTTGATTTCCGTTTTTAGTGGTGATAAGGATTACGCCATATCCTCCGCGTGCTCCGTAAATAGCAGCCGAAGCAGCATCTTTCAATACGGATACGCTTTCCACATCCTGGGGACTGATCAGGTTGGGATCCATTTGTACACCATCGATGAGAATAAGAGGTCCTCTTCCATCTTCAATGGAAGTGCTTCCGCGAACATTGTAGCTGGATCCTTCTCCTGGCAGACCGGAGCCGGTCTTTACATTCAGGTTAGGGATAATACCTTGTAAACCTTGGCCCAGATTGGAGATAGGACGGCTGTTCAAAACATCTCCGCTTACCTGTGAGATCGCTCCGGTCAGGTTGGCTTTTTTCTGGGTACCATATCCGACTACTACTATTTCATTCAGATTCTGCGTATCTTCTGTCATCTTGATTTGATAAACAGATTGATTGTTAATGGTGATCTCTTTGCTGGTGTATCCGATATAAGATACCAGTAAAGTCATTCCCGGAGCAGCTTCTATACTAAAATTACCATCGATATCGGTAATT
Organism: Parabacteroides sp. AF18-52; assembly: GCF_003479145.1. NCBI lineage: Bacteria > Pseudomonadati > Bacteroidota > Bacteroidia > Bacteroidales > Tannerellaceae > Parabacteroides > Parabacteroides sp. AF18-52. The sequence goes on along the minus strand of NZ_QUGR01000009.1, from coordinate 66,899 downwards.
GTTCCGGTAGTCGTCCCTTTGATGGAAATATTGGCTCCGATGATCGGATCACCGTTTTGATCTTTGATTTGTCCAGTTCTGATTTTACTCTCTCCTGTCTTTTTCTGTGCAGGGGTGATCATAACTCTGTTTGAAGATATCGAGTATTGCAAATTTTTGGCGGGGAGAATCTTTTCCAATACTGTATCGATACTTCCGTCAGTTATTTTAATATTGACATTCGCGCGATTGTCAATATCGGCTTCACGATAAGAGAAGCGGTAAGGGGTTTGTTTCTCTATTTGTGAGAATACTGTTTTTAATGTTGCATTTTGTACTGATAAGGAGATTTGCTTGTTTTGCGCAAATGTCGGAACAGAAATAGCGAAAATAAATAATAACGCTATTATAAGTCGGTAATAATTAAAAGTATTACCTTTGTTCTTGAGGTTGTTTTCAAAATTTGATTTGTGAATCATAGATTTAATAAAATTTGTTGATACTTTACTTTTGGGTATTTGTGACTAAGTCACAAGTATTGACAATTAATAGGTCGGGGAAGGTGAGAGTTCTCCGGCCTTTGTTTTGTCACTACATTTCTGATAAATTTTAGTGTTTTTCAGGTTTTCTTCATAAGCATTCTTTTTTGTTAGACATATTCTTTCTTATTTAATAGAGATAGTATCTCCTTTTATTTTATAGGTGAATTGGAAATGTGCATGTAATACTTTCATGACTTCTGTCAGATCCTCTTTCTCGAATACACCGGTATAAAATTCGGAGAAGAGTTGTTCGTTTTCAATGTTGATAATTACTCCATATTTTCGTTCTATTTTGGCCAATACTACTGTTAATGGCTCGGTACGGAATGCCAGTTCAGTGGCACGCCAGGCTGTTTCGAATGTTGTATTGGTTTGTTCCACATTCAGTCTGCCTGTATTTTTATTGTAAATCGCTTTGTTGTTTGGTTCAAGAATAGTGGTCTGCCTGGGGGAAGTATTGGTATATAGGAATACTTTGCCTTCCACCAGTGTGACTTCAACTATGTCTTTTGATTCGTAAGCGAAGAAATTGAAAGATGTACCCAGTACCTCGACATCCATATATTGAGTGTTGACAATGAATTTTTTATCAGGATTTTTGGTTACCTGGAAGAAGCCTTCGCCATTGAATTTTACTTCTCTGTTTTGTATTCCGAAGTCTTGCCGGTAACTTAAAGTAGATTCGGAATTAAGTTGTACGGTCGTTCCATCCGGCAAAGTGATATTTGCCCGTTGGCCTTTATCGACCTGAGTTATAATTTCTCGTTCTCCTAATGTCTGCATTTGTTTATCATCTATCATTAAGAATACAGATAATCCGGTTGTAACTATAAGTAATATGGATACGGCGATTTTTGTCCATATATTAATGATATATTTTTTACGTGTTGCATGTATGCTCTTATGGATTTTATTCGAGATATCTCGAATCTCTGGAAAATTCATTTCCGGAGATAGCTGGTATTTATCCCATTGTTTTCTAAAAGCTTCTTTAAGTTCATTATTCTTGCAAAGATTAGATAACTCTTGTAAGTCTTCAGCTTCTTCTCTGGATATTGTCCCTTTCAGATACTTGTTTAGTAATATATCTATTTTGTTCTTGTTCATTGTACAATATTTATAAGTAATACGTGTGAGTATAGGTTTTGTAATATAACCTGTTTTATGTTTTATAACATAGACGTGTGAGCTGTCTGTTAATTGGAAAAGAAAAGTAGAAAGAGGATCAGAGAATCATTCAATGCTTTTTTTAATGTTTTCAAAGAAACCGACAACTGATTTCTTACCACCTGTTCGCTGATTCCTAATTGCTCGGCTACCTGGGTAGATGTCATCCCATGTTCTTTTATTAGTTCGAAGATTTCTTTTTGGCGTGGTGGCAGTTGTTGCTTGGCCTTTTCCAGGCGGGAGATAAATTCGTCGAGGTCTATCTTATGCTGTGTGGAGTCGTCAATAAGGTTCGAATTATTGGTAAATTCGATATAGTCAATTAACTCCGGTCTGTTTATTTGTTTCCTGTATTCACTGATCACTAAATTATGGGCTATCGTAAAAATGAATGATTTAAATGATAACTCCGGGTTGATCATTGTACGGTTTTCCCAAATACGGATAAATGTTTCTTGTGTGATGTCTGCGGTTTGGGCATGAGATTTGAGTGCCTCAAAAATGAATCCATATAGGTGAGGCAGATAGCTATTATAAAGCCGTGTGAAGGCTTTATAGGAATTATGCTTTAACTCTTCTACTAATTTTCTTTCTTCTGTGCTGCTAATCATCCCTTTCCCCTTGTAGTTTTCTCAGGTATTCTTTTAAATATTTATGACTGGTACGCAACAAAAGTAGCATTTCTAATGAGAATAGCGAATAAATTTGAATTAATAGTTTTTTAGGAGCAATAAACCGGGCTTGCCAAAAACTAAATGGGCAAACCCGGGCCTTCTTTTAAGATAATGCTGCAATAGCGGTACCTATTAGATTGGCATTGTTCATTTTATTAACGTGAACTTTTATATCACCTATACCAAGTTCGTTCAGTAGAATATCCAATTCTTCCATTACGAGCACATTATAATTCTTATCATTTCTGTTGAGGCTCCAGAACATACTGCCTTCAGCCACTAGGCAAACCTTTTTGATATCCTTGTTATATGAAACCAGTAAAGAGATCAGACCGGCCAGAGAGGAAGCTACCAGTTGCGCAGAACGGTTATAGATCCAATGGGCGACCTGTACATATTTATCTTTGTGGATATCCGGGTAATTCATGATGGTAGTTAGTTTCTGGGCATCGAACTTTTCTTCGAACTCATCGAGCGGGAAAGTCGATTTCAGTATTTCTCCCAGATACATGCCGGAAACAGCCTTTTCGAATCGTTGCATACCACGGCTGTCGGAGCAGGCATCGACCATTTCGTCGACCGTCGTCAGGAAAGGCGGATGGAAATTACCTGATTCCAGATTGACAGGGATCAATCCGTCTGCCTGTATGGAAGCAGGAAGTTTGGTGATCTTATCTGCAGGAATGAAAGTTGCCATGTTGGTTCCGGTTCCGACTATCAGTCCGATATAAGCATCATAGTTACTATCCGTAAGCCCGGCAAACAAACTGGCAACCGTATCGTTCAATACTTTTATGCTTGTGAATTTAGGTTCGTTCCGTTCATTGAGGTATTCGAGCAATGGTTTCCCTACCGGCTGTCCCAGCATTTCTTTGATGTGAACCCCCTTCGTCCAATGCAATAATTGAGCATCGCCGTCCGGAAGTGATTCAGCTGCATATGAAAAACAGTAACCTATTGGCATTTCTACGTCCCGTTTGATCTCTCCGATCGGATCAGCTAACTCTTTAAATAATTCCTCTCGGGTGAAACCTGGAGTTTTCATGACCGATAAATCCTTTTTCCATCCGTTCTCAGGATGAATCGTCGCTTTGTCGTTTGCGAAGTTAACGGTAGCGACACGGTAGTTGGTTCCTCCCAGGTCAAGAACCAATGCCTTACCGTTTATATTATTACTTTTTGGGGTAATGAATGTCGGGAGGCATTGTATTTCAGCATTGTCTTTTGCTAACCCCTCTTCTACTTTCTGTCGTAATGAAAGAGCGATCTCTTTCAATTGCTCTTTTTCCAGTTTAAAAATATTCCTCTCCATGATATATTGATTTAATAAGGTACTAATATCCTTCCTTTATTTGTAAATAACAAATGGAAGTAGATATTTAGTTCTAAAGAATGTGTAGGATGTTCAAAAAAACTCTTAATGTCAATTTGTAAGTTGTTGGTGATATTCTATTCGGTTATTAAGAAATATCAAATATAAAATAGCTTTATTCTGATGTTTTGAGTGCCCTTTCTTATAAATTGTAAGTTTGCTTTGTGATTTGTGTAAGTTTGATGTAGTTTAAAATAGTTAAATAACTTATTTTGACTATCAAAATGTCAGAAAATATTTGGTTTGTACCAGAAAACTATGTTCATTTGCACGCAATTTGAAAGTAATCTTATAAGTAATATATTTTATGAAAGCTTCAATTTTAAGAAAAGAAATTTTGTCACTTGTTGTTTTGTTCGTTTGTAGTCTGGCAATGAGTGCTGCGTCTCCCAGAAACTATCTTTATGATACGAAAGAGGAGAACGGAAAGATTGTTTCAAAAGTAGTATTCTTGCAGGAAGAAGGGCTTTTGAATAAACAGGTGAAATACGAATTCACCTATAATGATAACGGCAGAGTCGCTGAAAAGAAAGCGTATCGCTGGAATAAGACAAAAGAAACATGGGATCCTTATTATCTGATTTCTTATCAGTATAATGAAGATGGAAATATAACTTCCGAATACGGAATGTGGGACAAAAAGAAAAAAGATTATAGCCTGAACCAGCAAAAAATGATCGTTCCGGCTACAAGCTACGAAGAGATTTTCTCGTAAGAACCTATTTTAAAAACATTCATAGACACACACACGAAAGTGGCGCGAATAACAAAAGACGTGAGTCCCTGTTATTAGCGCCACTTTTATTTTGTAAAAGATTATCGTTTTATCCGATAATCTTTTCTAATTCTTCCAGATTCTTGGCAACATCTTCGTCTGTCACTTCATAATTGGTCAGGTCGCCTGCCAGATACTGGTCGTAAGCAGCCATATCGATCAAACCGTGACCGGAGAGATTGAACAGGATTGTGCGGGCTTTTCCTTCTTTCTTTGCTTCTTCTGCTTCACGGATAGCAACGGCTATTGCATGCGAAGATTCCGGAGCCGGGATAATGCCTTCGGCCTGTGCAAACATCGTTGCGGCTTTGAATGTATCCAATTGTTTTACGTCGGCAGCATTCATCAGCCCGTCTTTCATCAACTGGCTAACGATCGAACCGGCACCGTGATAACGCAACCCCCCTGCATGGATATTGGCAGGAGCGAAGTTGTGTCCTAATGTAAACATCGGAATCAGCGGAGTGTATCCGGCTTCGTCACCGAAGTCATACTGGAACTGTCCGCGTGTCAGTTTCGGGCAGGAAGCCGGTTCTGCAGCGATCACACGAATATCTTTACCTTCTGTCAGTTTATGACGCAGGAAGGGGAAGGTGATACCTGAGAAGTTCGAACCGCCACCGAAGCAACCGATTACCACATCCGGATATTCTCCGGCCATTTCCATCTGTTTTTCAGCTTCAAGACCGATCACGGTCTGGTGCAGCATCACGTGATTCAATACGCTACCCAATGTATATTTACAGTTAGGTACCTGCATAGCCAGTTCTACGGCTTCCGAGATGGCAGTACCCAGACTTCCCTGGTAGTTCGGATGGTCGGTCAGGATCTTACGTCCGGCTTTTGTACTCATACTCGGTGAAGCGATGACCTGTGCGCCGAAGGTCTGCATGATCGAACGGCGGTATGGTTTCTGGTGATAGCTGACCTTTACCATATAAACAGCCAGTTCCAGGCCGAAAGCCTTGGCTGCATAGGAAAGAGCGGCACCCCATTGTCCGGCACCTGTTTCAGTGGTGATATTGGTAACGCCCTCCTGCTTACAATAATAAGCCTGAGCGATAGCAGAGTTCAGTTTGTGTGAACCGATCGGGCTGACACTTTCGTTCTTAAAGTAAATATGTGCAGGAGTATCCAGCATCTTCTCCAGTCCGTAGGCACGAACCAGCGGAGTGGGACGCCATACCTTGTATAATTCGCGAACTTCTTCCGGTATTTCAATCCAGGCATCGGTCGTGTTCATTTCCTGATGCGAAGCCGCTTTGGAAAACAGGGGATAGAGATCCTCTTCTTTCATCGGTTGCTTGGTCTGCGGATTTAAAATAGGAAGTGGTTTGTTCTTCATATCAGCCACAATATTATACCAGGCTGTGGGTATGTCTTTCTCCTCCAATAAAAACTTTTTAGTACTCATAATTCTTTATGTAGTTTACATTATTAATCGATTTGGCCTTTAAGGCTTACAACTTGGAAGCAAAGTAACAAATAATATTTCATTCTTCAAATTGAATAAACAAAAATATATACCTTTGTGCCTTCAAATTAGACAAATAGATAACAAACAACAACAATGAAAAAGCTAGCTCTGCTACTGGTAAGTGCACTGACTTTGTTTTCCGCAACTGCCCAGAAGAAAAACTTCACTTACAAGTTTTATGGTTTTGTGCGTGGTGACTTGTTTTACAACACGCGTGCGAATATGGCTCCGGTAGACGGAAACTTCTACCTTTTCCCTTTGGATGAAAAACCTGATGCTGACGGGAAAGACCTGAATGCGACTCCAAATGGCAGTTTCTATACGTTTACATCCCGGTTGGGGATCAGTGTGACCGGTCCGAATGTCGGCTCGGCACGTACTTCCGCTTGTCTCGAGACGGATTTCGGTGGCTTTTCGTCGAGTACGACGATGTTACGTATCCGTCAGGCATGGGTTGCACTGGATTGGGATAAAAGCAATGTCTTGATCGGTCACACCTGGCATCCGCTGTTCGGCTCCGTTTTCCCGGATATGTTGAATCTCTCTACGGGAGCACCTTTTCAGCCGTTCAACCGCAGTCCGCAAATCCGCTATCAGTATAAAGCTGGTAAGGTGAAGCTCACAGCCTCTGCCATCTGGCAGCTGCAATATACGTCGAGCGGTCCGAAAGGGATGAGTGAGGATTATATAAAGAACAGTTGCGTGCCGGAATTTTATGTCGGAGCGGACTATACTTCCGATAACGGCTGGTTGGCAGGAGCAGGTGTCCACCTGATTTCCCTGAAACCACGTACGGTATCGGAGATAAATGACAAAGTTTATAAAGTAAATGAGCGGATGACGACATATTCCTATGAAGCTCACTTGAAATATACCGGACGTAATTATACCTTTGCAGCCAAAAGCCTGATGGCTTCCTGTCTGGACCAGACGGCTCTGATTGGTGGTTATGGTATCAGCTCTGTCGACCCGAAGACCGGTGAACAGGAATATACTCCTTTCCGCCATTCGACAACTTGGGCGAATTTTACCTATGGAACGAAATGGAAATCGGGACTTTTCGTGGGATATACCAAAAATCTCGGTACGGACGATGAGTTGACTGCGTCGAAAACTGTCTACGGTATGGGATTGGATATCGACCAGTTATTTACTGTAAATGTGAATTTATCATATAATTTACCTCACTGGCAGATCGGTCTGGAATATTCTCCGGCAACAGCCTGGTATGGTACGATCGACCAGAAGAATGGTAAAGTGGGAAACACCCACGCCGTAACCAACCACCGCATATTGGGATTGGTTATGTATTATTTCTAATTTGAACGCTTTTAAATGAGAACGAAGCTAGGTATGTTTTTATTGGCCGGATTATTGATGGCAACGTCCGGTTATGCACAGAAAAAGAATTTTTCGTACAAATTTTACGGACAGGTACGTGGCGACCTGTTTTACAACTCACGTGCCAATTCGGAAATAGTGGACGGCTTGTTCCATCTGTATCCGAAAGATGTCGATCCGGATGCTGACGGTAATGATTTGAATGCAACGGCCAATGGCAGTTTCTATCTGCTTTATTCCCGTTTGGGAATAGATGTTGCCGGTCCGAGTGTCGGTAAAGCGAAGACGACAGCCAAACTGGAGGTCGATTTTCGTGGTTCCGGGAGTAACTTTGCTATGATCCGTGTACGGCATGCCTATGTGAATCTCGATTGGGGTAAATCGGCTGTCTTGATCGGTCAGACCTGGCATCCGTTGTTCGGGGATATTTTCCCACAAATGCTAAATCTCTCTACGGGAGCACCATTCCAGCCTTTCAGCCGTAATCCGATGTTACGTTACCGGTATACGGATCAGGGCTGGAGCCTGACCGGAGCGGCGATCTGGCAGTTGCAGTATTTATCTACCGGTCCGAATGGAAAAAGCGAAGAATATATAAAGAACGGTTGCGTACCGGAATTTTATTTTGGAGCGGATTACAAAAAAGATAACTGGATGGCTGGCGTAGGAGCCGACATCCTGTCCATCGCACCGCGTGTCAAATCGACAGTGGGAGATAATGTATATAAGGTAAAGGAACGGGTTACTTCCGTCTCTTTTGAAGCCCATGCCCGCTATACGGATGAGAACTGGAAGATTTCGGCAAAGACGTTGCTAGGTTCCAATCTGGCTCACCTTTGTATGTTGGGTGGTTATGGCGTCAGCAGCATCGACAAGCGTACCGGCGAACAGGAATATACGCCTTACCGTCATTCGATGACCTGGCTGAATGTAGTGTACGGAAAGAAATGGCAACCGGGTCTGTTTGTCGGTTATCTGAAAAATTTGGGTGCGGGCAAGGACATTGTCGGACCGACTTATGGTGTCGGCCTGGAAGTCGACCAGGTATTTACCACTAATTTGCAGATGTCGTATGTCTTGCCTCATTGGAAGTTGGGAGTGGAGTATAGTCCGTCCCTGGCCTGGTATGGCGACAAGGATAAAATGCAGGCCGACGGACGTATCCATAGCACGCATTCAGTAACAAACCACCGTGTGTTAGGTGTATTAATATATTCATTCTGATGAAAACACTGATAATTGGAGCGAACGGTTTTACGGGAAGACGGATCTTACAGTCTCTGTCCCGCCAGGGAATCTATGAACTGACCGGCTGTTCCCTGCATGAGGATATTTTGCCTGGAAATAACTACCGGTTCGTTCAGGCAGATATGAATAATCATCCGGCAATTGACCGGTTGATCGCTGAAATCCGCCCGGATGTCGTGATAAACGGTTCCGCCTTATCTGTTCCCGATTATTGTGAGTCGCATCATGAGGAAGCGTACGCAGCTAATGTTTTGGCAGTAGAGAATATAGCCCGTTGCTGTGAAAAAGCGGGCAGCCGTTTTATCCATTTGTCGACCGATTTTGTATTTGACGGCAAGAAAGCGGAATTATATACTGAAACGGATACCCCGGCTCCTGTAAATTACTACGGTATATCTAAATATCAGGGAGAGCAGGCTGTTACGGCTAATTGCAGTAATTATGCAAATGTCCGCGTTGTTGTTGTTTACGGAAAAGCATTACCCGGGCAGCATGGCAATATCCTGCAACTGGTAAAGAATCGTCTGCGAGCCGGTCAGGAGATACGTGTCGTTTCCGATCAGTACCGTACACCTACCTGGGTACAGGATATTGTTGACGGAGTTGAGAAACTTATGCATATCTCTCAAAATGGAATCTGGCATATTTGTGGAGACGAATGTCTTTCGATAGCCGATATAGCCTATCGTGTAGCCGATTATTTCAAATTGGACCGTTCATTGATCGTGCCGGTCACTACGGAAGAGATGAACGAAGCGACCCCGCGTCCCCGTTTCAGCGGATTAAGTATCGAAAAGGCAAAACGTATATTGGGATACGCTCCTCATTCCCTGGAGGAAGGAATGGCAGAGATGAAATAGAATCATATATAACAAGCAATATGAGCACAGAAAACAAAAACTCTTTAGAACTGAAGTACGGCTGTAACCCTAACCAGAAGCCGTCGCGCATTTTTATGCAGCAGGGTGAATTGCCTATCGAGGTATTGAACGGCCGTCCCGGATACATCAATTTCATGGATGCCTTTAATAGTTGGCAGTTGGTAAAAGAACTGAAAGAGGCTACCGGACTGCCTGCAGCCGCATCTTTCAAGCATGTCAGTCCGGCCGGTGCAGCCGTAGGGATCGAGATGAGCGATACGTTGAAGAAAATCTATTTTGTAGACGATCTTCCGCTTACTCCTCTGGCAACTGCTTATGCCCGTGCCCGTGGTGCGGATCGTATGTCTTCTTACGGCGACTTTATCGCTTTGAGCGATACCTGCGACGAAGCGACGGCCCGTCTGATCAACCGCGAAGTATCGGATGGCGTCATTGCCCCCGACTATACTCCTGAAGCATTGGAGATTCTGAAAAATAAACGGAAAGGTACTTATAATGTCATCAAGATCGATCCGGCTTATAAACCGGCTCCGGTAGAACATAAGGATGTTTTCGGTATCACTTTCGAACAGGGACGTAACGAGATCAAGCTGGACGAAAGCCTGCTGACCAATATCCCGACCCAAAATAAAGATTTCCCGGAAGAGGCCAAACGTGACCTGATCATAGCCCTTATCACCCTGAAGTATACGCAGAGTAATTCTGTTTGCTATACAAAGGACGGACAGGCTATCGGTATCGGTGCCGGCCAGCAAAGTCGTATCCACTGTACCCGCCTGGCAGGAAACAAGGCTGATATTTGGTATCTGCGCCAGCATCCGAAAGTAATGAACCTGCCCTGGGTTGAAAAGATCCGCCGTGCGGACCGCGATAATACCATCGACGTATATATCAGCGACGACCATGAAGATGTATTGGCAGACGGTATCTGGGAACAGTTCTTTACTGAAAAGCCGGAAGTACTGACTCGCGAAGAAAAACGTGCCTGGTTGGATACTATGAACGGTGTATCTTTAGGTTCGGATGCTTTCTTTCCGTTCGGTGACAATATCGAACGTGCTCATAAGAGTGGCGTGGAATATATCGCACAGGCAGGCGGCTCGGTCCGTGACGACCATGTGATCGATACGTGTGATAAATATGGCATAACCATGGCGTTTACAGGTGTACGGTTGTTCCATCATTGATTGTTGCTTTTTCAGGAATAGATAAAGAAACCAGTGGCAGTAAATATATTGCTGTCACTGGTTTCTTCATTTTTATACTATATAGGTTGTAAATGATTCGTATAAAATTACTCCGTGTAATTGTATTTGTATTATATTTGTGTAGGAGATACTTTATGGAAAAAGATGTATTATATATAAAAGAACTTGCCCTGGGAAGTCATGACGCCTTTAAAAGGCTGTTTATGAACTATTTTCCCAAAGTCAAATATTTTATAGAGCATCTTGTTAAATCGGAGATAATAGCAGAGGAATTGGCCCAGGATGTATTTATGAAAATCTGGGAACGCCGGGAGCGGCTTGTCACTTTAGAATCATTTAATTCGTATGTTTACCGGATGGCCAAGAATGCCGCACTGAACCACTTGCGGCATAAATATATAGAAGAGAGTTATCTGGAAGATTATGAGGGGGAAACCGAACAGACTATTGAAGGTGATTTGTATGCCCGTGAAATGGAATTGCTGGAAAAACTAACTGTAGGTCGTATGCCGAAGAAGCGTAAGGCTATCTATGAAATGAGTAGAAGGGAAGGTTTATCGAACGACGAAATAGCAATACGGATGGGTATATCCAAGAAGACAGTAGAGAACCACTTGAATCTGGCATTGAAAGAAATCAGAAAGACCTTGCTTTTGTTTGCTTCTTTTTTCATCTGAAAATCTATTAAATAATTTTTTGGGTGCAGGACCGTTTTCGTGTGTCTTAATTTATAGATAACGGAAATTGTACCATGTCAAGAGTAGATCAGATTATAGAAAATTTCTTCAGGAAAGATCAGCCGGAAGATATCCGGAAACATTTCGTTCGTTGGTTTTTCCATCCTTCTTCATCGAAAGATAAAGAGGAAACCCTGCACGTACTTTGGGATACTCTCCAGGTAAAAGCAGATTCATCGACCGAGCGTTCCTATGAAACTGTCGAAAGACGGTTGGGATTCTCCAAACGGAAGGGAATACATAGTTCTTTCCGGAAATGGGGGCAGGTGGCTGCATTTCTGCTTCTTCCCTTATTGGGTGCGTGGGTATCCTGGTTATATCTACAGGATCGTCCTGTAGAGGAACTGGCTCTGGTGGAATGTTTTGTCCCGAAAGGAGAAATCCGGAATATCGTATTACCGGACCATTCGGTTGTCATCATCAATTCCGGGAGTACGCTTTTTTACCCGAGTGAATTTAAAGGTAAGAACCGTGATATCTATCTGAGCGGAGAAGCCAAATTTATGGTTACTCCTGATAAGAAGAAACCTTTTATCGTTAAGACCAACGATCTCTCGGTCGAGGCATTGGGTACTGTATTCAATATATCCTCTTATCCGGACAGGGAGAAGGTGACAGCTTCGCTTGCGGAAGGGAAGATAAAAGTTGATATAAGGTCCAGTCATGAAACATTTATTCTTGACCCTGATGAACAAGTTGTATTTGACAAGAACACAGGGGTAAGCGAACGGAAGCGTGCCCGGATGGATTACGTCCTTGCCTGGGAAAAAGGACAGATGATTTTCCAGAGTGCCTCTTTGTATTCCGTTATAAAAGAGATTGAACGACATTATGGTGTACAGGTTTATCTGAATGCCAGGGATTTGAATGATGAAAAGCTAACGGTTAAATTCCTGCATAATGAGACATTGGAGGAAGTTCTCTATACGTTGAAGCAAATTGTGGCAGGATTCAAATATAAAATAGAGGGAGACAAGGTATACATTTATTAATTATTAAAACAGAGAGAACCATGAAAAAAAGGACCGGAGAGTCTTGTTTGCAGCTCAACTCCCCGGTTTGAAATCAGAACACTTTTTATAGGCTTAATTACAAAAATAGTATTCAACAACAAAATTAATATTATTCATGAAAACGAATAACCTTTTATCTTGTAAATATTTATGCAAAATATTTATATATCTGTTTCTACTTTTCATAACCACTCATATATATGCACAAACGGTGAATATAACCGGACAAGATATCACATTGGCAAAGGTGTTTGAAGAGATTGAGAATCAAACAAAGTTGTCGGTGGCTTACAGCGAATCGACTATTGATAAGCATCATCGGGTATCTGTCGATATCAGGAATAAACCGGTGGATCAGGCTATGGATGTCATACTGAGCGGTACTGGGACTACTTTTTCTATTGAGGGAAAAAAGATCCTTATCAAACCGGTTCCGGTCATTCAGCAAGAGACGAAGAAGGTTGTAACCGGAACTGTTACGGATGAATTTGGAGAACCTGTTATCGGAGCCAATGTCGTGGAAAAAGGTACGAGCAATGGGACCGTTACCGATATCGACGGAAACTTTACTCTGCAGATTTCCGGTAATTCCGTATTGCAGGTCTCTTATATCGGATATATGCCGAGTGAAATTTCAACGAAGAACCGGGAACAGGTGAAAGTAAACCTGAAAGAAGATTCTCAAACGTTGGATGAAGTTGTCGTTGTCGGTTTCGGAACACAGAAGAAAGCAAACCTGACAGGGGCAGTCGGTTCTGTGAATATGGATAAGGTCTTGGGTGATAGGCCCGTTACCGGACTGGGGTCGGCTTTGCAGGGTGCGATACCCGGATTTACGGCCTCTACTTCAGCAGCTCCGGGAGGAGAAAACAAGTGGAATATCCGTGGGTTGGAATCTATTACCGGAGGTGCTCCGCTTATTTTGGTTGATAATGTGGTGTTTAATGATCTCTATTTGCTTAATCCGGCAGATATTGAAAGTGTATCTGTCTTGAAAGATGCCTCTTCCGCTGCCATTTACGGTGCGCGTGCCTCTTTCGGTGTTATTCTGATCACCACCAAAAAGGCAAAGAAGAACGAAACGCTGACGATCAATTATAACAACAATTTTGCTGTCTCTAAAGTCATGAATATACCGGAACCGGCATCTCCAGCCAATTTTATCAGGACATTACAGGAAGGTGGTTACACATCTATCTGGTCGGGGCAAAACCTGGAGACGTATATGGGGTTACTATCTGAATATAACGGGAATCCTTCTGCTTATCCGGCAGGATGGACGGAAGTGAACGGTACGAAGTATTTCCTGCGGGAAAACTCCGTCATGAAAGACATGTTTGAACCAGCTTGGAAACAAACACATAATATTTCGGCCCAGGGAGGAAGCGAAAGAATCAAGTACCGTTTGTCTTTGGGATATACCGATGAAAATGGGATTCTGGTAACTAATAAGGATGCGTTTACGCGAACGAATGTGACCGGTTATGTGAGTGGTGATATAACTTCATGGCTGACTACCTCTTTGGATATCAGTTATAATAATGGAAATAAGACATATCCGTTCATGGATGGTTCAAGTGAGTTGGGGAATTTATGGAAAACAAATCTTCCATCTTATCATCCGACAGGATCATTGCCTTACGGTACGGATGGGGAAGAGTATCTGGTTATGACTCCGGCGAATGTAATCAGGCAAACAGATAAAAAGCGGACAGTAACGGATAACACCCGCATCCTTTCCCGTTCGGTGTTGAAACCGTTCGATGGATTTGAAGCTGTGCTCGAGTATTCATATCAGGCAAGTTTTCAGGATATTGAATCGTATGCGAATTATTTCGAAATGCATCAGGGATTGGCAGAAAGTATCAAACCTTCCACCTCCACAACTCCTTTTACCCAGGAAAGAAAGACAACGAAATATACGACGATAAATGCTTTTGCCACTTATAATAAGACATTTATCAATACCCACAACATTTCCGCTCTTGCCGGGTTTAACCAGGAAAAGTCAGATTACAGATATTTGTATTCACAGGCTTATAACATGATCAGCAATGAATTGCCTTCGCTCAGTGGTTCGGATGGCGTGACGCCTCCGAAGACAAAGGACGATTATACGGAATATGCATTGCGAAGCGGATTCTTCCGGGCAAGTTATAATTACATGCAACGTTATTTTGTGGAAGTGAACGGGCGTTACGACCTTTCTTCTAAATTCCCGAAGGATTACCGGGGAGGATTTTTCCCTTCTGTCTCTGCAGGCTGGAGTATCGTGAATGAGCCTTTTATGGAGAAAGCGTCGTCCTTCTTATCTGCCTTGAAATTAAGAGGTTCTTACGGGACGTTAGGTAACCAGAACATCAGTGCCTACAGTTATTATCCTACAATGAGCGTGTCGAATGCTCCCTGGATATACGGCAATAATGTACCGAAGACACTGGAGGCTCCGGGTATGGTCCGTGCTAATTTTACCTGGGAGAAAGTGGAGTCGGTTAATGGTGGGCTTGATTTCGGTTTCCTGAATAACCGGCTGACCGGATCGTTCGATATCTACCGCCGCAATACGATCGGTATGTTAGGCCCTTCGGAAGAATTTCCTTCTGTGGCAGGTGCAAAAGCCCCTTTGCAGAATGCGGCTGACCTTAAATCGAAAGGATGGGAGTTGTCTTTATCCTGGAGAGACCGGATCGGTAAGGTGGATTACGGTGTAGCTTTCAATCTTTATGATTCCCGTTCTTATATCACTCGTTATAAAAACGATACGGGATTGTTTTATGACCGTAACGAAGCACAGGACGGTAAACGTTACCGGATCGGTATGGAGATAGGAGAAATCTGGGGATATGTGACGGACGGATTCTATACCGCTGATGATTTTATGGATAACGGGGCCTTGAAAGAAGGTGTGGTCCGGATCAACGGAGTCACTTCCCATGTCGGCGATATCAAATATAAGAATTTGCGGGATGACGAGAATAGTGTTAATGTGATCGATACAGGCGACAATACGGCAGATAATCCGGGTGACCGGAAGATTATCGGGAATAGCCAGGCACGTCTCCAGTATGGCCTGAACGGGTATGCGAACTGGAAAGGTCTCGGCCTTTCGTTTATTCTCCAGGGAGTAGGGAAGAGGGATGCCTGGATTGGCGGCGAGATCACTTTCCCGATGTCTAATCAGTACGGTACGGTTTATAAGCATCAGGTAGGCCAGATCTGGACAGAAGATAATCCGAATGCTTTTTACGGGCGTATCTATGAAAATGCCGGTAGTTCACAGGGGGCGAATCAACGTATCAGTGATAAATTCTTATACAATGCAGCTTATCTGCGGGTGAAGAATATTACGTTCAGCTATACCGTGCCGGATAAATATCTGCATGCGATCCGCCTGAAGAACCTGAAAGCTTTTGTGAGTGGCGAGAACCTGTTTACATTCGATCATTTACCGACAGGTATCGATCCGGAGAATTTGAGTTGGAATTATCCATATTCGAGAACGATTTCATTTGGTATCAACTTTAATCTATAAAGAGTTATGAAAAAGAATATTATATATCTGGCTTCTGCCTTTCTGCTTTCTTTTACCGGGTGTAATAATGACTATCTGGAATATTTCCCTAAAACCGAGTTGACGGAAGAGACGGCTTTTGTCACTTATGAGAACTTCAAAACATATACGTGGGGTTTGTATAGTATATTCCAGAATTCAGTGATGCGGCAATATCTGCAGCCGGACGCTGCGGTAAATACGGTTGTGGAAGGTGATGTGTATGCCAATTATCTGTATAACAGTAACAGTACGAATACACAGCATAACAACTGGCAATGGGATAATATCACGTCTACGATGAATATGGACGACAGTTGGAATTTCGATTATATCCGTCGGGTGAATATTATGTTGCGAAATATCGATAAGTCGGAAATGAATGAGACCGATAAAGAACATTGGCGTTCGGTAGGGCTTTTCTTCCGGGCATATCGTTATTACGATCTGCTGGCTCGTTATGGAGGTGTGCCCTGGCTGGAAGATGTGGTCGGCGACGAAGACGAAGATATATTATATGGTAAACGTTCATCCCGGGATGAAGTGGCTGGGAATATCCTTCGCGACCTGCAATATGCCGAGGGGCATATTAAAGAGAATGGGGAAGGAGTGAATACAAATACGATCAACCGTGATTGTGTAAGGGCTTTATTATCCCGTTTCTGCTTATTCGAAGGAACCTGGCGCAAATACCATGCTTTGGGTGGCAGTGAAACCTATTTGTCCGAATGTGAACGGGTTTCGAAATCGTTGCTCGATGCTTATCCTTCGATTGCCGCAAATTATGTTGATTTGTGGTCTTCGGATAATCTTTCCGGTTTTCCGGGAGTCATCTTGTACAAACAGTTTGAAAACGACCTGATCATGACTACGTTCCCGAGAGCGGAGCGAGGTGGTTCGCAGAAGTATGGGATGCATGCCCGTACGGTCGGAAGATATCTTTGCCAGGATGGCAAACCGATCTCGACCAGTAGTTTATATAAAGGAAAAGGTGCGGATGCAACTGTAAATGATGAGTTTTATAATCGTGATCATCGTTTATACTGGCGTTGTATTCCGCCTTACAGAACCAACAAGACAAATGGAAATCCGGTGACGGAGGATAATAAGAACTCCTGGTGGACAGAAGGTATGGATGAAAAGGACCGTTATTTTATTGATTATATGAATAAGATCAATGATGCCGACCATCAGTTCCCGTTGTACACCTGGCAACCTCAGTTTCTGTCTCGTGTTCCGATGATACAAACATCTCCCAACTCCTGGGGACCGATGCGTAATTATGGTGGTTATTATTTTTACATGTTCTATACTACCTACAATGAAGCGGCTATCCAGGCCGGCGGACAAAAAGCGGTTACCGATATGCCGATCTTCCATATTGAAGAGATCATGTTGAATTATGCCGAGGTCATGTATGAGCAGAATAAGTTCAGTCAGGCAATAGCCGATCTGACGATCAATAAATTGCGTACCCGTGCCAATGTTGCCCCGATGGTTGTTTCTGCTATCAATGCGTCATTCGATCCGGACAGGGATCCGCAGGTGGAACCGCTTGTCTGGGAAATCCGTCGTGAACGTATGGCCGAGCTGATGGGTGAAGGCTTTGGTTTCTATGATATCCGCCGTTGGAAGCGGGCTGATTATTTTATTAACCAGCGTCCTCTGGGTGTCAGGGTTGCTGCTGATGAGGTAGGTGAGTATTTTGGTGCCGGTTCTGTTTTTGTACAGGCTTCGGATGTGAATGCGGCAGCATCTGTTACTTCCGATGATATAGGCCGTGTAGTTTGTGTCGGAGATTATGTTTCACAAGGAAAAGGGTGGAAAGATTATTTCTATCTGAATCCGATACCTAAAACACAGTTGATCCTGAACACGAACCTGGAACAGAATCCGGGATGGAACTGATCGGTGTAAGGAAAACCTTAGATTAAATTATATAGATTAGACATGTACCCTGAGGTTGTATCGAAAGTTGGGACATTCCACAAACTTTTGGTACAACCTCGGTTTGTATGTGTTTTTTATCTGATATATTTGTATTTCATAGAGTGGGAGATATTTAATAAATGTAGTATGAATAGAAAGTTATCATTATCAAATATAGCATTATTGTCTGTTGGCATTTCATCTATGACGTGTCAGGCCCAAGCTCCGGCAAAGCCGAATGTGATTTATATCTATGCCGACGATATGGGGAAAGGAATGTTGTCCGCCTACGGTCAACGTCATTTTACGACCCCCAATATTGACCGAATGGTTACTAAAGGAACCTCTTTCGACAATGCCTATGGTTGTATGTTGTCGGCTCCGGCAAGAGCCTCATTGCTGACAGGCTACCATGATTGTCATCCGGATAAGTGGGTGATATCGAGGGGAGGTAAGTTCATTCCGGCAACGGATGATTTGTCATCGATACCTGCTGTGGAAAAGGAGATAAACGCTGAGGATATCCTGTTGGGTAAAGGTGATTATTATCTTCCCCAGGTGTTTAAACAGGCTGGTTATGTAACTGCCGAGATCGGTAAGCTGGAATGGGGGTTTACGGCTACCCGTAAACAGATGAAGGAGCATGGTTGGGATTATTATTATGGTTATCTGGATCATGTCCGCTGTCACGGATTCTATCCACCGTTCCTGTTCGACAACGGAGAGATTGTCACGATCGAAGGAAATACCCATAAGAATTGTGGAAAGAGTATAGAGAATGAAACGGAAACCGCTTACCTGGAGCGATGGAACAGGAACGGGAAAGCGGTTTATTCGCAGGATCTCTTTTTAGATAAGATACTGTCTTTTATCCGTGCGAATAAGGATAAACCTTTTTTCCTGTTTCACCCGACACAGTTGCCGCACGGACCGGTCGCTATCCCTGCGGTGCATCCGGAACTGGCGAATAATCCGGAACTGACATCGATAGAGAAAGAATATGCTTCCATGGTCAAATTGCTGGATGATAATGTGGGAGCGATCATGAATGAACTCCGCCGATTGGGACTGGATAAGAATACGATCCTTGTTTTTGCTGCCGATAATGGCCATGAAACGTATTATTCGCAGAAAGGACGGTGTGAGAAACCATACAGGAATATGCAAACAGGAACGCTGTTCGACGACTATACGGATAAATATTACAGCGACCTGGCAGGAGATATCTTTAACGGTAATGCCGGTATGGCAGGTCTGAAACGGAGTAATCTGGATGGCGGCGTACATATTCCGCTGATCTTTTATGGGGAAGGGATAATCCCTGCCGGGATAAAGAGTCAGGAACTGGTTTCCAATTATGATTTTTTGCCGACAATGGCAGAGATGCTTCAGGTATCGCTTCCGGTAAAGAAGGATGGCATTTCTTTCCTCCCTACTCTGGTAAAAGGAGAAAAAATACCGGCCGGGCGATATGTGGTATTCGGCTCCAACTACGGTCCGGGCATTCTGACCGGCGAAGGCTGGAAGCTGCGTTATTACCGGGCAAAAGATGTCTTTGAATTGTACAACCTGAAAGACGATCCGCAGGAGCGTCATGACTTGTCAGGGCAATATCCTGAAAAGGTAGAAAAACTAAAGAAGATACTACTGAAGGAATGCGATGAAAACATTGACAATGGAATCAACAAAGCCGGATAGAAATGAAAAGGGACGGTCTCCGACAGACCGTCCTATTCAAGTAACCATTTCCAGATGGGGATAACGGTGATCTTTTTTCCATCTTCCATAATCGTTTCTTCTTCGTCTCGAGTGATAATGAATAATTTATCTACGTACATGACTTTGGCTATTTTTAATAAAGCAGTCACTTCCCGTTTGCGTGTTGTTTCATCTTTCAGACTGTATGATACCTGCACAGCCAATTTTTGTGTTGGTATATAAAAGTCGACTTCAATATTCTGATGATAAAAGTAAAGTTCATCTTCATATTTCTTCTTTCAGTAAATGTTGTATTTGTTGATACATCAGATAAGATTTACCGGCGCGGCGAAGACCAACAAATACGTAATTTAGCTGATCTGATAAATGAATATCTCGTTCAGTCAATGTTATCTTCTCGGTGAATTGCTGATATTCAATGATTAGAGATTTAATTACATTCTTTTCCATACTGCTGTATCTTTGATATAAGACAAATATAGTGCAATTTTATCGATTATAGAAGATAGAAAGGCTCCTGTTTTATCGATTATAAAAGATACTTTTGTTTTATATTAAACAAAAAGGGACGATCTGTTGAAGACCGTCCCTTTCCATATATAGAAAGATTATAAAGTTGTTATCCTATGTTTTTTACCTTGATCAGGTATTCAGCGATCTGAACAGCGTTCAGGGCAGCACCTTTCTTGATCTGGTCGCTCACAGTCCAGAATGTCAGACCGTTCGGGTTGCTGATATCCTTACGGATACGGCCTACGTAAACCGGTTCTTTGTCGGCTACGAACAAAGGCATCGGATAGTCTTTGTTTGCCGGATCATCCTGCAGGATGATACCTTCGCCTTCAGCGAAAGCCTTGCGGGCTTCTTCCACGCTGATCGGACGCTCTGTCTCGATCCAGGTTGCTTCGCTATGAGCACGCATAACCGGAACACGTACACAGGTTGCGCTCACTTTGATATCTGAGTGCATGATCTTGCGTGTTTCGTTATACATCTTCATTTCTTCTTTCGTATAACCGTTATCAGTGAATACATCTACGTGAGGGATCACGTTGTATGCCAGTTGATAAGCGAATTTTTCTACTGTAGGTTCTTCGCCCTTCAAGAGTTGTTCGTACTGTTTGATCAGTTCTGCCATAGCTGTTGCGCCTGCACCGCTGGCTGCCTGATAAGTGGATACATGTACACGCTTGATATGCGATACCTTTTCGATTGCCTTCAATGCAACGACCATCTGGATGGTAGTACAGTTCGGATTGGCAATGATACCGCGAGGACGATTCAGTGCATCTTCCGGGTTCACTTCAGGAACTACCAAAGGTACATCGTTATCCATGCGGAATGCGCTGGAGTTGTCGATCATCACAGTGCCATGTTTTGTAATGGTTTCTGCAAATTCGACAGATGTACTGCCACCGGCCGAAACAAAAGCAACATCGATTCCCTTAAAGTCGTCGTTATGCTTAAGCTCCTTAACGGTGTACTGTTTACCACGGAAGGTATAAACACGTCCGGCACTGCGAGATGAGCCAAAAAGCACAAGCTCATCCATTGGGAAGTTTCTTTCGTCGAGTACGCGCAGGAATTCTTGTCCTACAGCTCCACTCACACCAACAATTGCTACTTTCATTTTGAGCACTAATTAAAATTGTATTTAAAAAAAATGTTATAACTTTACAGCATCCAAAATCAAGACACGTGGATAGTTGTAAGCTATTAGCGTGCAAAGATAGATAATTTTATAACAAAACTATATAGCTATGAAACAATTTATTCTATTTATCCTTGTATTACTTCCTGTTTGTGCATTTGCACAGTTCACTGAGACGTTTGATGGTCCGGAGATTAATTCGGCTAATCCCTGGAAAGGCGGATTGGAGAAGTTCACGATCAATAACGATGGATGGCTACAATTGAATGGACTAAAAAACGAAGCAGGAAAAGCCGGATTACATTGTGTGATACCTTATGCTTCCAACATGCAATGGGAGTTTGATGTATATATGGAAGAGATTCCGAGCGAAAAAAACTATCTCCGCCTCTATTTGTATATGGCGGGTGATGATACATATTATTATGTGCAAATCGGGCATGACGGGGAGAAAAAGATTAGTCTCCGGACAAATGAAAAAAAAGAATTATTTCCTCTTAAGGAAAGTGGTTTTACTGAAAAGCCAGTACTTCTTCATATAAAAGTTACTTTAGAGAATGATAAAGTATGGACTTTATATTCCCGCAAACAAGAGGATTCTTATTACCGGTTGGAGGGTACTACCGGTAAATATAAGATAAAAGCCACGCAGGAAAGCGGAGAGCTGACGCTTAATATCGAATATACTAAAACTCGTTATCGTCATTTTGCAATAGATAACCTGAATGTTTCCTATAATATTACTCCTACCGATACAATACCCTCCGGAGAGCCTGTTGATCCTGACCCCGAAGATCCGACGTCTCCGGTTGTATCACCAAAGCTTCTTTCTATACAACCGTTGAGCTTATGTGAACTTCAATTTGCGTTCGACCAACCTGTTGATATAGGTGAAGCCTGTTTTATGGTATCCGGTATTGGGAAAGCTGACCGTATAGCATATGCTGATGAGCAAACGAAAACTATGGTAAATACTAAATATCCGGGAGAGATGATTGCCGGTATTAATTATACAGTTTCCTATAATGGTATTGCTGATATGGAAGGGAATAAACTGACTCCTTTTTCGGAGGATTTTGTGTTGGAAGAAAAGGGTGGGGAAGAAGTGACTTCCGGTTCTGTCTGTATCAATGAAATAATGGCTGATCCCAAAGGCTTGAAAGAGTTGCCGGAAACTGAATATGTAGAATTGTATAATACTACGGAACATAACGTATCTCTTTCCGGTTGGCAATTTTCATATGGTGGAAAAGCAAAACCTATGACAGCCTTTGAAATTCCCTCAAAAAGCTATGCAGTACTTTATCGTTCCGGCAGGGATATCGTGGTTGATCCTTCAGCTGTAAAGGTTCCGTTGGATAATTTCCCGTCTGCATTGGCGAATACAGGAAAGTTGTTGCAATTGCTTGACGGCGATAACAACCTGATCGATGAAGTAACATATGAAAAAGCCACTCCCGGTAAATCCTGGGAGCGTTCTTCTTCCGGCTGGCATCTCTCTTCCGATCTGCGTGGGGGTACTCCTGGCTCTGCTAATTCATCAGGCGAGGGAGAGGAAAAGCCAAATGAACCTGTTACACCTGACGAACCCGATGAACCGGATACTCCGGATGAGCCGTCTCTCCCTGATATAACTGTCGAGCCGGGGGAGTTTGTTATCAACGAACTTCTTCCCAATCCTTTTACCGGTGGTAGTGAATATATCGAACTGTATAACCGTTCGGGACATGCTTTGCCGGTATCCGGTTTATCGATTGCTGTCCGTAAGGCTGATGGAACGTTGAATACCCGTTATCCGCTATCTTCTGTTACCTCGGTGATTGAATCTGACGGTTATGTACTACTGACAAAGAACCTGTCGGGTGTCACCGATTTTTATACAATCTTGTCCCCCTCTTCTCTGTTTGAGGTACCCAAACTCCCCATACTGGCAAATACTTCTTCTACACTCGTGTTATTTCGGACGAAAGATGAAGTTGTGATCGATGAGGTTTCTTATTCTTCCAAATGGCATGCTTCCTCCGTGAAAGACCAGAAAGGCGTAGCTCTTGAACGGATCGACCCTGAGGCAGAAACACAATCGGCTGCAAACTGGACCTCTGCTTCGGCCACTGCCGGTTATGGAACACCCGGTTATCGAAATTCTCAATCGGATATTTCTTCTCCGGATGATCCTGATAGTCCGGATGAACCTACCGGTATTGAGGTTCCACAGTGGGATGAGAGTTCCGGTCATTATACCATATCTTATTATCTCGACCAGCCGGGATATAGCTGCCGTGTCTTTATCTTCAATCTGGCCGGTATCCGTGTTGCCGAAATTGCCAACCATGAACTGTTAGGCATGAAAGGACAGTTGACCTGGGACGGCTATGCCTTATCCGGGAAGCAACTGCAAACAGGCATTTATATTTTCTATGCCGAGTTATATCATACTACCGGCACAGTGAAAAGATATAAACATATATTCCCGGCCCGGTAAAAAAGTGTGGATAAGTCGTTCATTAATAAATCACTTTATGTTTGTTGGAGATATTTGGAAGCTTTACATTTGTATGTCTCCGATGGGCATAGAGCCTTAATCGAAATAATTGTAATGCCTATGAATGAAGAAGAATTTAAAACAAAAGGAGGAATAATCTATGGATAATATAGAATATTTGAATTCATATCCTGAATATCGGAACTTGTTCCCAACACAGAAAATGTATGATGATTTCGTACGCTTTATGGATATGGATGAAGAAGAACGTCATCTTTTTTCAGAAGAAAATAAAAAACGAATAGAAGCAATGTCACCGGAAGAACGTGAAGAAGATTGGAATAATGTGGTTAAAGGTACTGAGTTGTTGATAGAATTTGCCAAAGAGGAAATACCTAAATTAGCTTACGAAAAGAAGATGCTGGAAGCATCGAAGAAGCAAAATAAAGTAACTTGGGAAGATATCCGCAAAAAGATAAATAATATTGCGAGCCTGTAAATAGGATAAAAGTCGCTATGAAAGACTATAAAGTCTCGTCATAGCGACTCTGTTTTTTATTAATAAACCGCCTTATACCATGCAAGCCGCTTGTACCATTCTGATAACCTTATAAGGGAAGGCTGGGGTACGAAAACTGACAGACCTGAAAAGTGCTCGATTTTCCTAGGTCCATTTGATTGATTAAATTTGCCTAATGCATCATAATAAGAATATGGAGTGGCATATTTGCTGACAACCACTTTCTCCATGCTGGTGGTGAAACGTTCGTATTGTTCGCTGCTTGCCAAATATTTGATGAAGTCATCGAAATCATACAGCATATGAGGCTCGTTGGTAGTGAGGTATTCCAATATCTGCATATCAGTTAATGGAAGAGCATAGATGTCTTCTTCTGTTTTTTCTTTTAATATGTCGTTGACAACCTGAGCTAGCTCATCCAATTCGCTAGTTTTTATCAGAGACACAGTGCCGAATGAAGCCCAACCGTTATCGCTGTAATAGTCATAAAAACTTTTGGTAACTTGTTCCAGATCTGCTTTTTCTTTGAATAGGGCGGGCAGGAAATCTTCGTAAGGAAATCCGCGTGCGAGTACTTCCGTTGGCGATCCGAGAAGGTAGTCAGTCTTGTCTTTCAACTCATAAGCACACTCGATGCCGCTCATATAACAAGCATCGAAAAGCATGAAATCGAAATGAAAACCTTCTAAAGCCTCGTTTAATTCGGTTATTTCCATATTTTTCCCACCTTCGGCACCGAAGGAACGTAAAGAAGAGAAATTTGTCGGAAGCCAGGAAGTACCGTGACTGGATAATATCAAGCCATAACTTTTGGCAGGAAACAATTCTATAGTTTCCTTGATCACACTGTGCATCGTCTCCGGTAAGATCGCACTTTGATTTTCGTAAAAGCGGAGAGTGTCTGTTATCACTTTTCCGTTTTTATCTTCTTTTATCTGAAACAGATAAGATTTACTTTTATTTTCTGAATAATATATGACAAGATTCCCCCAGTTTCGTTCTTTATCGGATGCCACTTTCATCATTTGATAGATGTTTGCACGTATGTCGCTTCCGAGATTACCACCGGCAATCATATAGGCTAGTATCGTACGTTGTGGCGTTCCTTTCGGAATCTCGATCTCTTCTTTATTGCAACTACCCAGTAATAGAGCAAAGAGGAAACTATAAATGATAAATTTGATTTTCATGCCTTGTTTTTTATCGTAACAAAGTTACGCATAATTTGTTTGCATCTAATTATTTATATTTCTTTTTTCTATCTTTGTGTGCTAATTGATTTTAAAGCATGTAGAGAAAAAGAAATTAATATGAAAAAAATACTATTTATCGCATTGCTTTTGTGTTGTCTGGGCTGGGAGGGAAAGGCGCAGACTGTGGCTGTCAAGTCCAATATCCTGTACGATGCAACCGCAACGGTGAATCTGGGCGTAGAAGTGGGATTCAATCAACACTGGTCGCTGGATATTTCCGGGAACTATAACGGATGGGATATCGTGAGCGACAAATCGTGGAAGCATTGGATGGTACAACCCGAAGCCCGCTACTGGCTGCACGAAAAGTTTAACGGTCATTACTTTGGGCTTCATGGTATTTATATCGATTACGACATTGCCAATTCGAACTTCATGTCGGTGATGAAAAAGAAATTTGCCTACGACGGTAACGGATATGGCGGTGGTCTCTCTTACGGATATCAGTTGTATCTTTCTCCGCATTGGAACATCGAATTTTCAGCAGGAGTCGGTTTTGTTCATTTTGAATACGATAAATCGGCTTACCCTGCAGACGGCGAATCTGCTTATAAGTACCGTAATAACTACTTCGGACCGACCAAGCTCGGTGTTAGTATTGTATATATAATTAAATAAGTGAACGATGAAAACTCCGGTCTATATATTCCTTTTTCTGTTGATTATGCAGTTGTGCCCTATGCAGTTGCAGTCGCAGACACAAGCGCAGGCTACAGTTTACAATGGCCTGGTTAATATCAAACAAAACAAGGCTGAAGTAGAGCACGGCCGTTTGAAGTTGGATATGGATCTTTTACTGAGTGGCGTGTCCGTCGGACGTTATCAGACATTGTTGCTGACTCCGGTATTGCGTCAGGGGAACAATTCGTTTCGTTTGGCTCCTATCCGCATCAATGGGGCGAATAAGCAAAAAATGTATGAACGCATGGTCGCTTTTGAAGGAAAGCAGGTAGCGGATGGAGATGCTTATGTCGTCTTGAAAAGCAATCCGACCTTATTGCAGGAGGTCAGTTATAAAAAAGAGTTTTCTTTCCAGCCATGGATGGAAGAGGCTGAGTTGATCCTTGTCGGTGAGCTGAATAATTACGATGGTATTCCGGTTCAGACGTATACGAATATCCTGACCGATCATTTTTATATTCAGATGGCTGAGTAATACATAGTAAAACTGCCTTTAACCGTTCATTGTTCATCTTTTTTGCAATCATCCTTTGATAATTAAACGGTGATGGGTGAATAGTTGGGTGAACGGTTTCGTAAAAAAGGTGAACGATTGGCGTAAACCATTCACCTTGTCTTTTTAGGGCTTCTTATGTTTAGCCTGTATGTTATTAATCACTACGTGGAAAGTCCGGACTGATTAAGCCGGATGTCATAATCTTTTTGCTTAACGACCTTCGTTGTTAAGCTTGATGAGCGACGTCGCAAACCTTAACGACCTTGGTCGCAAAGCTTGACGATGGTGGTGTCCGGATCTGTAAGTCATAACTACGGAGTTAGTAGATAGTAGGTTTGATGGTAAAAGATGCCGTCTAAAAAGATAGTATTGAGTTGCCCGGATAACTATTTATAAGAAGGTGAACGGTTTAGAGGTGACTGTTCACCCTTTAATCAAACCGTTCACCCCGATCATTCACCTATAAGCCAGTAATAATCAAAAGATGACTGTAAAAGGTGAAGGGTTGAATGATGTATTATTCAAATTCGCTAGTATATCAATTCTGATGAATACAAGCTTTGAATGGTTTTATCTTTGGGTGAATCCTAAATGGATAAGAATAATCGTTTAGAAATAAACCGTTTCGTCGCTTGTGCCGCCATCCTGCCAGGGAGTGATGCTGCCTGAGATGCTGATATCCTGTGCCTGTATGGTGAAAGAGTAGGTTTGTTTTTTCCCTCCTTCAAAAGCCTTTTGGGATTCGATGCGATAATCCTTGCCACTCATTCGGACGATGAAAACAGGTTTCTCTATCGGATAAAGAAGGTGGTTTGTTACGAGTGTTATTTCGTTCGGTGTCATTGCTTCGTTCAGATTGTCAATAAGCGTGTAAGGTGTTATTGAGGCGGCTGCGCTTAGCTTACCGGTTTGTACGTTTAACTGTATGGTGGAGGGATAATTCTCCATCGAAATACTTTGTAGAATCAGATCTTCTTTAATATCATCCGCTTTCTTGAATTTAAGAGTGATGGCGGATAGGATATGGTTGAAAGATAGATTGACTGGGGTATCTCTCAGTGTTTTGTCAAGATTCAATACGGGGGTTGCCCACATGATATCGTCTTGTTTTTTTAGGTCAAACGGGATATTCGAAGGAGCGGCAGTTGCTGCTTCGGTATATGGGTAGTAGGCGTAAATGTTGAGTAAGGTGTCGGGGTTGACAGGGTAGTGAGCATGGTAGTCAGTGATTAATTGGGAGTCGGAGGATTTGGTATAAAGCTTGTTGTTTAAATCCTTACGTATGCCGGTATTGGTGATGTCCTCGTTGATTTTGTGCCCCCAACTAAAAATACCTACTTGAGAACTTTCGGGTAATGTCGTTCCATCAATAAGAGTTTTAGAGGTTATGATCTTTTCTCCGAAATGTATTTCGGTATTGTCAAGAACTGCAATGTCTCTTTCGTTTCCGTTATTACAGCTTAAAAATACAATGAGGAATGTAATAAGATAAATAATGGGTTTCATTTATTCTTGCAGTTTAAAAGGATAATTGTCTATATGTAGGAAGAGGATGTGCCAAAAGTCGATTATTGGCACATTCTCTATTAATGTTTTTATTATTCAGTTGTACCTTCACCTGATATTGGATCACCCCATGGATTTATCGTTGCATTAGCACTAGCTTCTTTTGCATTAAATGTGATAGATATATTGTATTGTTTGCCTTCAACTGTTTTTTCACTATCACTACCATTTATTTTTACTTTTGATACAGTGAATGAACCTTTGCTTGTTGTAATATCAAGAGTAATATCTTTACCTGGTTCAATCATTAATGCATCCGCATCATTTGTTGTAGAACCACTAGAAGAAATGGTATAACTCCCTCCAGCAAAAGCTGAAATTCCTGTAGCTGCTTTATCCGTAGTATAGGCTATAGTTCCATCACTTAATTTCATTGTTGCTGGTAATTCAGCTCCTTTTACTGTAAGAGAGGTTACTTGATCATCAGCAGGATAACCCGTTCCTTGTTTGAAAGTAAATTTGATTAATGCTAATTTATGGCTGAATGTTAATTTAAGGTCGCTTGTCGCTGAGCCTCTTGCCCCGGCATTGAGTTCATTAGATAAGAGAACATCCTCTTTTCCTGTTATGCTGGTAAAAGTCACGACTCCTGAGTCGTCAACTGAACCTTTAGGATAAAATCCAATGAAATATGCATTTTCTCCTGTGGGTTTGTAATATTGTTTTTGTGAGTTAAATATGTTCGTAGAAGCATCTACAATGTCGACTTCGATTGGAGTAGTTTCCCAATTTGTTGTACCAGCATCTGCAGTTTTGGCATCTTTACGTAGGATTTGTACTCCCTCTAGAGCGTTACCAGTTACTGCTGCTTTTGTTTCGACTTCTGCTTTTAACACATTTGCTGTGATATTAATTTCAGAGCCTTTTTCAATTTCATTGATAGGATCGTTTCCACTCTCGCTTGTACAAGCGGTCATTGCTGCAACAGTTGCAGCAATTGAAATCATACTTAATACTAATGTTTTCATAATTATAAAATTAAATTGTTTGAACTCTTTTGATTGTTTATTATTTGGATTATTCAATGACCATGTCGTCACCGGCAGAAACTTCCCAGTTGTTGATCTTTACAGTGAAGGAAGCATCTTTTTCTACCGTTACGGATACATTTACATTGATATTATTTCCTTCCGTATTGCCTATCGATTCTCCTAAATCGAGCGTTGCGGAAGAGGTACTGCCGTCATTGAGGGTGAAATCCAGCTTTACCTCGTTTGTGGGGGTAGGGGGAGGGGTTTCTCCATGTTTGGGGGCGGTTCCTAATATCATAATGTTTGCTTTAACTCCTTCCTTTGAAGGAGCGGTTTCAAAGTTTACTTTTGTTGTTTTTTCCGGTACGATCTCTTGTTTACTCAGGTTGAAAGCGGCAGGTACTCCTGCTAATTCACCCTTACATTCTTTTATGTACTCCATACCGTCGACTTTTATGTCGATCGTTACTTCGCGGATCAATGAAGCCATGCTGAACTCACGTGTGTTGCTGATCCCTTCGTTAGCTTCCACCTCCAATTCGTCAATAGCTATTCCATAAAAAGGAATACGTCCTGATGTCGTATATCCGGTTGCTTTCGTTGCCGGAATGTATGCTTCTGCCGTTTCGAATGTATTCATATTGCGGAATGCGATATTGTCGGCATCACAATTGAAAACCAGTAAGCGGTATTTGTCCGGTGGTAAGGTGAATTTCAGTCCGCCGGCATCGCCTTCGATCTGTGTCATCGCACCCTGTTCCAGGGGATAGAAGCAGTAACGTACTTTCTTTGGACTCTCGTGGCCGCTCAAGGCCTGTTCCCATTTCAGCGAATATGAGATAAAACCGTAGGAGGACTGTTCCGGCTCTTCCTTTGTACTGCATTTAATGAAACATGTAATGATCATTAATATGCAAGCGGCAATTCCGCATGAGCAACCTATCTCTCCTTTTATCATCACCGAATATTCTTTGAAATTCAATTCCTTTTGTTTCTGTCGCAAATATATCGGGAAAAAACATGCAGAAAATTGCTTTTTCTATTCAATAAGTTGTAAAAAGTGCGAAAGCTGTTGATTTTTGCTGCTTATTCTTCTTTATTCGTCCGTAAGGCACGGGGAGACATGCCGAAATTGGCACGGCAGAAATGGGAAAAGTTGGAAAGTGATTCGAAACCATACTTATAGCTGATTTCGGAGATCGACATATCGGTAGTGGTAAGATCGTTCTGGATATCTTCACATTTCTTTTTCAGCATCCATTGGTAAGCGGGTTCGCCGAATGTCTCTTTGAATAGACGGCGGAAAGTCGGCGTGCTGTAGCCACCCATCTGTGCGAAGGTTTCCACATCTTTTGCCTTCATATAATTCTGCATAATGAAATAACGGAAGCTCTTGCTGTACCGGTAAATCGGAGAGTAGAAAGCAGAGAGTTCTTTTAATGTATAGTAGCAGTTGAGCAGGTACACCAGTTCTGTCCGTTTGGCATTCAGGAAACCGGAGCACAACAGGTCGTCGTTCAGATACATTCTGATCCCTTCCACGAAATATTGCAAAGGCGGACACATATTCATCACGACCGGTTCGATGCGTGAAGTCTCTGCGATGCTTGCTCCTTTATTAAAACGTTCGTTGCAGACATTCATCGGTCGCTCGAACAGATACAAGATACATTCGGCGGCTTCAAGTATTTTAAATTCGACCTTTGAACCGATCGGTTGCAGGATAAACTGTCCTTCGTGGAAGACTGTGTCGGGATGTTCTTCACTGTTGACCTGTACACTCCCTTTCAGCAGAAAATAGAGTGTATTCTGCAGGCAACGTTCCCGAGGAATGATGATTCCCTTGGGATAAGAACGATATTTAAAGATGTGTTTCCTGTATTCAGGACAGGAGCCACAATCCGTGAACTTGCTATATCTCAGGTCGGAAGAGAACATAGACAATCATTATAATTTTACCTTGATACTTTTACCTTCGCTTTCGTTATGGAAACGATCGACAGCGGTCACAATATAGCGATATTTTTTCTTTCCGTTATTATAAGGCATTAAAAATCTTGTGTCCCGGGTGATTTTTGCTATTTTGGCCGGGTTGCTGAGATCGACCGGTTCTTTATCTTCGAAACAGTAAACGACAAAGTAGGAGGCAAGCTCCGGATTTGTAGGACTTTGCTCTGCTTGCCAGTGCAGCATGTAGCCATCCTGGGTCCATTCTTTTTTCAATTTCTTCACCTCCTGCGGAGCCCGGTTATGCATGTGGGTATAAGCCGGGATCAATGCCGGATAACGGTGGTAGTTCCTTTTCAGGCTGTCCGCCACGCCTTTGTTATTCCATAACAGTTCGTTGGCCGGCCAGAAGCAGTTACCTTTTACTTTCGACAGCGAACGTTCGTAGAGCATTTTACGTGTCAGCTGGTCGGCTTTCATCGTGCGTGCCACGTCCTGACCGATATAAAGGTGAGGACCTGCCGGGGTTGCGTTCTTGTTCCACCATTGGATCAGGGTGATATAGTCGGCTGCCGAATGGCCTATCTCCCAGTATATCTGTGGCATGTTATAGTCGATCCAGCCTTCTTTTACCCAATGCAGGATATCTGCATAAAGGTCGTCGTAGTTCTGCAAGCCGTTGGTGTTGCTGCCGGAATTGTCGGGTGTGCTTTTCTTGTTCCGGTAGATGCCGAACGGGCTGATGCCGAAACGTACCCAGGGTTTGGTCAGGAGTATCGTCCGTTTCAGTTCGCTGATCAAGGTGTTCACGTTCTCCCGGCGCCAGTCGCCGCGCTGTGCTTCCGTATATCCTTTATTCAGACCGTATTTGCGGAAACTGTTATCATCGGGGAAAGGCATTCCGGGGGCGGGATAGGGATAGAAATAGTCGTCCATGTGGATGGCATCCACGTCGTAACGGCTGACGATATCGCGTACCACCTTGCAGATGAACTCACGGTTCTGAGGAAGTCCCGGGTCGAACAGGATCTGCTTATTATAGGTAACGAACCATTCCGGATGCTGGTTGTAAATATGAGAGTCGGCAAACCGGGTGTTACCTGCCGTGCTGGCACGGTAAGGGTTCAGCCAGGCATGGAACTCCATGTTCCGTTTGTGGCATTCTTTGATCAGGAATTCCATTACGTCGAAATCGCCTGCCGGGGCGACGCCTTGCTGGCCGGTATAAAAGCGGCTCCAGGGTTCGATGTCCGATTTATAGAAAGCATCCGCTTCGGGACGGACCTGGAAGATGATGGCATTGATACCGCAGGATTGCAGGTAATTCAACTTGCGCACAAAATCTTTCCGCATCTGCGCCGGGGTCATGTCTTTATATTCTCCCTGAAAGGCTGTCTGTATCCAGGCTCCCCTGAATTCCCGTTTGTCTTTTCCTTCTGTTTGACGAACAGGCAATTGGCGTGTAGTCGAACAGGAGGTAACTACACAAAGGAACACTGCCAGAAGCAGGCGGATATACTGATTGTTCATGAATCTTGTCTGGTTTGAGATTATTGTAACACTTTCTTCATTTTGGGGCAAAGATAATAAATAATAACAAACCCGAATACCTTGATACTAAGAATCGGGTTCTCGTTTCTTTTTGCTATTTTTGTATCCTTATTAGGAAAAGATTTATGTCTGAAAATAATTCTATATTTATCAAAGGGGCTCGTGTCAATAATCTGAAGGACATTGATGTAGAGATCCCACGCGACAAGCTGGTCGTCATAACCGGATTATCCGGCAGCGGGAAATCATCACTTGCTTTCGATACGTTATATGCCGAGGGGCAGCGCCGCTATGTGGAAAGCCTTTCTTCTTATGCCCGCCAGTTCCTGGGGCGTATGAGCAAGCCGGAGTGTGATTATATCAAAGGTATTCCGCCGGCCATCGCTATCGAACAGAAAGTGAATACCCGTAACCCGCGTTCAACAGTGGGGACATCTACGGAAATTTATGAATACCTGCGGTTGCTTTATGCCCGGATCGGCAAGACGATCTCGCCCGTGTCGGGCATGGAGGTGAAGAAGCACCAGGTGAAAGATATCATTACCGAGGTCCTGTCGTATCCGGCGGGAACCCGTTTTGCCGTATTCGCCCCGGTCGTTTTGCCGGAAGGCCGGAGCATGAAGGAACAGTTGGAGATCCTGCAGAAAGAGGGATATACCCGTTTGTCGATCGACGATACGGCTTACCGTATTCAGGAAGTGATGGCAGACGAGGCCTTACTCGCTTCCCAAAATATCGAACTGCTGATCGACCGTTTGGCTGTTTCGGACGACAAGACCTTGAAGAGCCGCCTTGCCGACTCGGCGGAAACGGCATTCTTTGAAGGGCATGATACCTGCATTATCCGTATTTATGCTACCGAGGGTACGGTGGTGAAAGAATATTCGAAGAAGTTCGAGGCGGATGGTATTACGTTCATCGAACCGACCGATATGATGTTCAGCTTCAACAACCCGTTGGGTGCCTGTCCGGTCTGCGAAGGATTCGGTAAGGTGCTGGGTATCGACGAGAATCTGGTTGTGCCGGATAAGAGCTTGTCGGTTTTCCAGGGGGCGGTAGTCTGCTGGAAAGGCGAAGTGATGGGAGAGTGGCTGAAAGAGTTCATTGCCAAGAGTGAGAAATACAACTTCCCGATTCATCGCCCTTATTACGACCTGACGCAGAAGGAAAAAGATCTGCTGTGGCATGGGGCCCGGGGATTGCATGGGATCGATGACTTCTTCAAATTCGTGGAAGAGAATCTGTATAAAATACAATACCGTGTGATGCAGGCACGTTACCGTGGAAAGACGACCTGTCCTTCCTGTAAAGGTGCACGTCTGAAGCCGGAAGCGCTTTACGTGAAAGTCGGGGGAAAGAATATCTCCGAACTGGTATCGCTGCCTATCACGGAAGCAAAAGCCTTTTTCGATAATCTGGTACTGGACGAAACGGATGCGGCTGTGGCCAAACGTCTGTTGACGGAGATCATGAACCGCCTGCAGTTCCTGCTGGATGTAGGATTGGGATATCTGACGCTTGACCGCCTTTCGGCCTCTTTGTCGGGTGGTGAGAGCCAGCGTATCAACCTGGCAACCTCGTTGGGTAGTAGTCTGGTCGGTTCCTTATATATATTGGATGAGCCGAGTATCGGACTGCATTCGAGGGATACTGATTTGCTTATAAAAGTGTTGCGTCAGTTGCAGGCGCTGGGTAATACCGTTGTCGTGGTGGAACATGACGAAGATATCATCCGTTCTGCCGATTATATTATCGATATAGGTCCGAAGGCGGGACGTCTGGGTGGCGAAGTGGTTTATCAGGGGGATGTCAACAACCTGCAGACCAGTAGTAACAGCCATACGGTACGTTATCTGACGGGTGAAGATAAGATAGAAGTTCCTACTTTCCGCCGTTTGTGGAATAATTATATAGAAGTAAAAGGGGCACGCAAAAATAACCTGAAAGGGATCGATGTGAAGTTTCCGCTGAATGTGATGACGGTGGTTACCGGTGTCAGCGGTTCGGGAAAGAGTTCATTGGTACGTGACATCTTCTATGAAGGAGTAAAGCATTATCTGGATGAGGCCGCCCGTCTGATGGTGGACTGTTCGGGTCTGGAAGGTGATATGAAGATGATCGAGGGGATCGAGTTTGTCGATCAGAACTCGATCGGTAAGAGTTCGCGTTCCAATCCGGTGACTTATATCGGTGCTTACGACGAGATCCGTAAGTTATTCGGCGAACAACCGTTGGCGAAACAATTAGGATATACGGCAGCCTATTTCTCTTTTAATAAGGAAGGCGGCCGTTGCGAAGAGTGTAAAGGTGACGGGCGTATTACGGTAGAGATGCAGTTTATGGCAGATATTACATTGGTTTGTGAAAGCTGTCATGGAAAGCGTTTTAAACAGGATGTGCTGGATGTGGAATATTTCGGTGTGAATATTTATGACATGCTGGAAATGACAGTCAATCAGGCTATTGAATTTTTTGAACAACATACCGGGTCGCAGGAAAAGAAGATCATCAAGAAGCTGAAGCCGTTGCAGGATGTCGGTTTGGGTTATATCAAGCTGGGACAGACTTCTTCAACCTTGTCCGGTGGTGAGAACCAGCGTGTGAAGCTGGCCTATTATCTGGGACAGGAAAAGCAGCAGCCGACCTTGTTCGTGTTTGACGAACCGACTACCGGCCTGCATTTTCATGATATAAAGACCTTGTTAAAGGCATTTAACGCGCTGATCGACAAAGGTCATACGGTCGTGATCATCGAACATAATATGGATGTGATCAAATGTGCCGATTATCTGGTCGATCTGGGTCCGGAAGGCGGTAACGCAGGTGGTTATCTGGTTTGTGCCGGAACGCCGGAAGAGGTGGCTATGTGTCCGGAATCGTATACAGGTAAATATTTAAAAGAAAAATTATAGAGAAGCAATCCGACAGAGATTATTCCATATTAAGAATCCCTTTCCGGTTTAATGTTAATTTACATTACGGGAAGGGTTTTTTTATGTTTGCATAAATATATTCCCTATCTTTGATACTATCAAATGATACTATCACAATGAAACCTCCTTATAAAATAACACCTTATATATTGGCAAGGGTTGCTTCGATTTCAGAAAAACTAGGTGAAATAAAAGCAGCCTGTTTACATAGGCCTCCTACTGAATTGAGAAAAAAGAACAGGATTCGCACTATCCACTCATCTCTTGTCATTGAAGGAAATACATTATCTTTCGATCAGGTTACGTCAATATTGGAAAACAAACGCGTAATAGCCCCATTGAGGGATATTACTGAAGTGAAAAATGCAATCCGTACTTATGAAAATATCGAACTTTTTGATCCTTTCAGTATAGAATCCTTATGTGAGGCACATCGGATATTGATGGATGGATTGGTTGAAAACGCAGGAAGGTTAAGGAGTAAATCTGTTGGTATCATAAAAGGGGAACAGTTGGCACATGTCGCTCCTTCAGGAACTCTTGTTAAATCGCTGTTGAATGATTTATTCCATTATTTGAAAAATGATGATGAAATATTGCTGGTCAAGAGTTGTGTTTTTCATTATGAGTTTGAATTTATTCATCCTTTTCTCGATGGAAACGGAAGAATGGGACGTCTGTGGCAAAGTGTTATTTTGATAAAGTATAATCCGGTATTCGGATATTTACCGGTAGAATCTCTTATTAAAGAAAATCAGGAAGAGTATTATCGGACATTAGCTATTGCAGATTCAAAAGGAGAATCTACTGTTTTTATTGAATTTATGCTAAGAATAGTGGAAGAGTCGCTTGAAGAATTATTACAGTCGCAGAATGTGACACTTTCGGGTCGGGACAGGATTGCATTGTTCCGGGAGCATATAAAAGATGGAACCTTTACTCGTAAAGATTATCTGAGGTATTTTAAAGAGCTATCAACCGCTACTGCCAGCCGCGATTTAAAAGAGGCGGTTGAAAGTAATCTGTTGCGGAAGGAAGGTGAGAAAAGTTTAACGCGCTATAAATATATAATGTAGAATCTGTCGTCATACTATAAAAAAACGGAGAATGCTCTCAATGAAACATTCTCCGTTTATATTGGATAGAGTTAGTCTTATTTTTTCTTCATATCAAATGATAAGTCCATCGGAGTGAAAGGGAAATCGGCTCCGCCGACTTTTACGCTGGCTGCTTTCAAAGCGAACTTCAAGTTCTTGTCGCTTACTGCATAGGAAGCTGTCTTTTCTGTTTCGATAGTAACTTCAACACCAGCCACATCGATTTTTAATGGTTCCGGTTTTAAAGTCATTACAACTGAATCTTTTGCAGCATTCATTGTTGCTGTATAGTTTATTTTGTAATTCAGTGAATCGCCAATCGCTTTGATGATGGGCTTTGATGCTTCTTCACCCAGAAGTTCTACTACTAATGCTTGATAAGGGAATTTTTCAAACTGAATTGAGTCATTTGCAACTTTAAGTTCCAATTCTGTTGCTGTAGGATCTGCTTCTGTTGCTTTAGCTTCTTTTGTATAAGTCATCTTTCCTGTAAATTCGCCATTAACATCTTCTACAGTTCCTACTGTCGGAGTGTTATCGTCATCATCACTACAAGAAGCAAAAGTTAAACCAACTACTGCTAACATCATCACAAGCGACCATTTCAACGTCTTTTTCATTTTTCTTTTATTTTAGTGTTAATAAATTATGTACGACTAATAAGATGATAGAAGTTGCAAAAAGGCTGCATCTCTATTGAATAATAAATGAGAAAAATAATATATTTAAATGTAAGACATTGATATGTAGCTGCTTTTAAAATGTTTTTTATTTGAATTGTTTCAGAACTTTTTGGTTGAAGACCCATTCCGAGGTATAGACTTTTCCATCATTTAGTTTTAATCGCTTTTTACAACATCTGCCGGATTTCCGTTTGCGGCCCGAACCACTTGTCCTAAAACTGTCAGTATAACTAACAAGATAGTAACCAGCAGGATACTTATAAACATCCAGAGTTGGATATGAACGCTCAGCGGATATTGTTCCAGCCATTTTTGAACGAACAGATAGCCGACAGGTAAGGCGATGACATTGGCTGTCAAAGTGATGATTGTGTATTCTTTCAAGAACATATCAATGATCTCACGAGACGTGGCTCCCATCACTTTGCGGATGGCTATTTCCTTCTTTCGCTGCTGCATATTGGACGAAGAAATAGAATAAATACCAAAGATGGAAATTAATGCGCATAAAACGGCCAGTAAGGTGAATAACCGGAGACTGGCGTTTTCGGTGCGGGTCAGTATTTCCAGCTGATCGTTGACTGTCATTGTCTCGCTCAACGGAAATCCTTCAGGGGTTATACGACTGATCAATTCCTTTACGGCTTTTAAAGCTTCTTTTTCCTTTCCGGGTAAAGTCCGTAAATATAAATAGTAATCATAGAAATTCCAATATTCAATGACTGTGGGAGGTATTGGGTTTCGAAGGCTTAGGCCGTGGAAATCTTTTACGACTCCTACTATCTCAAAATAAAGGGGAGGTGTATCGTCCGTCCCTCTTAGGATATAGTCTTTTCTGCTAATCATTTTTCCGATCGGATCGGTGGTGCCAAGCAGATGGGCCATTTGTTCGTTGATAAGTATTTTATGGCATCCGATACCGGACGGATCATCCGATTGCATGTCTGTATCTTCCAGATAACGTCCTTTCTGTAATGTTATTTTCATCTTTTGTGCGAAGTCTATGCCAGCCTGGATCATCTGGATCTCATAAGAAGCATTGGCCGGTTTGTTTTCCCATCCTATTTCTTTTTCGGTGTGCCAGTTATCATGACTTAGCCGGAAATTTCCTCCGCGTATGCAATCGGTAATACTTGGTATTTGTTTTATCTCATCAATGAATTGTGAGTAGATTTGTGAGGATATATTAACCTGTATAAGGTTGTCGGTATCAAATCCCATCGCTGTATTTTTCATCCGGTTGATTTGCAGGAATAATATTTGTGCGGTAAACATGAAGCCGACACAAATACCTAACTGTAGTCCGATACTGATTTTACGGATCCATTCATTGTTGGCCGTATGGAATGATTGGGGACCTGCTTTGAAATCGTTTGATTGCTTATGGATAAAGCGGCTGATGATAAGCAGGACGATTGATGACAGAAGAGTCCAGCCGAATATTCCCGTTTGTAATAAGTCTATAAATAATTCCTGTTTTTGAATAGACGTATCCAATAGTTGTTCGATATAAGGAGTTGTCAGCTCTATCAGGGAGACCCCGACTAACAAGGCTAACAGCACCTGGATAGAAATTTCAATGATGATCTGGCAGAACAAATTCTTTTTTACTGCTCCCAGAGAGGTTCGTAGCTTAAATTCGCGGGAACGTTCAAAGATGCGGTTGACCTGTAAGTTGATAAAATTGAACAGGGAACAGAATAGCAATAATAATCCGGAAATAACAAAGGTCCGGATATAGTTTAGATTGAAGGACATCTCCGCCCCCAATTGGTATCTTGTTTTTGTGATAGGGGTTATTTCGATATATAAATTGGGGTTTAACTGATTTTTTATCGAATAGGTGCGTAGCTTCCGACTGAATGCTTTTACATCTGTATTTTCATGGAGGCATACATACATTTCATTAGGTGGATAATTCCAGTAATATTCCGGCGAACGGCTGGTATAATGGCTTTTATCGACTTGGATACTATAATAGCCGTCTGCCTGAAAGATGCTGTTTGAGGGAGGATTTTCAATAACGGCTGTTATTGTCTGTGTAAATTTATTCTGGTCGGTGAGTGTTTTACCAATTGCCTCTTCCGGGGTTTTCCAGTATTTCAAGGCAAATCTGCGGGTTACCATCAGATTCGTTTTTGTTCCATCTTCGGTTGTCGGGATGGGATCTGTTATGTTTCCGGCTATAACTTTGGGAGGAAAAAGCCGGGTATAGCTCTGATTCACCCATTTAAATAAGGGGGTACCGATTGTTTTATTATCAGAAGTGTATATGCCCCCGGCATTAGATAAAGTAGCGGCATATTTGACTTCGGGGAAGTTTTCATTTAATTCAGCGCATAAAATGACTGGAGCACCCGGCAGCATTTTCCCTGTTTGTTTGTCGATCGTATATATATTATAGATATGTTCCGATTCCGGGTAAAAGCTGTCGTAAGATGTTTCATATCTATACCAATAGTATCCAACGGTGAAAAAGGTCAATCCGATTGCTAATCCTAATATGCTGATGCAGGATTGCGTTTTGTATTTTAGTAGGTTTCTGAAACCTATTTTGAAGTAGTGTTTGATCATGATGATAATATATTAAATGATAATAACCAAAAAGTGTGCCATGTGTTAATTATGTGTAGTATAGTGGTTTATCTTAGACGCGTATCTCTCTTGTAAGTGCTTTATCGCACGTTTTACGTTCAAAAACGCACGATTCTGTCTTTTTGTTTTACAGATTGCTACCCGACATAACGAAAATATGCCTACTTTTATCTGTTCAAAAAAATCTGACGAAATGAATTCTACCAACCATGCTGTTTATCCGAAAGAGCGCATACGTTTCGCCGTTCTTTCTTTTTTTCTGGCCCAGGGACTTTGTTTTTCGAGCTGGGCGAGTCGTATTCCTGATATCAAGGAGATCTTTACTGTAAATGATGCCTTATACTGGGGGATTGTATTATTTATGATCCCGGTAGGGAAATTTGTTGCGATTCCGCTGGCGGGTTATCTGGTGTCGAAACTGGGGAGCCGAATCATGGTGCAGATCAGTATTATGGGGTACGCTTTGTCATTGTTTGCGATAGGGACGGCTTTGAATATTTATATGCTTGGTGTGTTCTTGTTCTGTTTCGGGGTGTTCTGGAACTTATGCGATATATCGTTGAATACGCAGGGAATAGGTATCGAGCGGCTTTACGGGCGGACCATCATGGCTTCTTTTCACGGAGGATGGAGTCTGGCTGCCTGTATGGGGGCTTTGATCGGTTTTATTATGATCGTTTCAGATGTCACTCCGTTCTGGCATTTTACGTTGATTGCTGTATTGATCCTGTTGCTGACCATGGTAAGCCGTAAATATTTGCAGGAAGATGTTGCCTCTGCGGAGGTACAGGAAGAGCCTGTTGCCGACAAGTCGGAGAAATGGCAATATATCAGGAAGCCGGAGATGCTGCTGATCAAATTAGGACTCGTCGGCTTGTTTGCATTGGTGGTGGAGAGTGCGATGTTCGACTGGAGCGGCGTTTATTTTGAATCGGTATTGCAGGTACCTAAGTCTTTACAGATCGGGTTCCTGGTGTTTATGGTGATGATGACTGTAGGGCGTTTTCTGGCTAATTATGCATACCGGATATACGGAAAGCAACGGGTGTTGCAATTGTCGGGAGCTTTTATTTTTATAGGTTTCTTTATTTCGGCATTATTGGGTAGTACGTTCGATTCTATGGCAGTGAAAGTAATCGTGAACTCTTTCGGATTTATGTTGGTCGGACTGGGAATATCCAGCATGGTTCCTACTATTTATAGTTTGGTCGGTGCCAAGTCGAAAACACCTGTGGGAATAGCTCTTACTATTCTTTCCAGTATCAGTTTTATCGGTTCGCTCATTGCACCGTTGCTGATCGGAGCTATTTCACAGGCATTCAATATGGAATATGCCTATATGGTAGTCGGTCTGCTGGGGCTTTGCATTCTGTTGATGACGACATTCAGCAAGGCGTTTAAATGATCCGGAGATTTAAATCTCCGGAAATCGTTGTTCTGCCGTTTCCATACAATGGATTACTGCCTCTTTTGTGCCACTGAAAGGGCCGGAAGCCTCTATCTTGAGGGTCGACATTGCAGCAGCAAAACGACCGGCCTCTTCTATGGATGCTCCTTTGGCGCGCTGATACAGGTAACCGGTCATATAGGTATCGCCGCAGCCGGTAGCATCTACTACTTCCCTAGGTTTGTAAGCCGGTATCTTATGGAACGTTTTCCCGTCATATATAACGGAGCCGAGACTCCCCAATGTGATCAATACCTCTTTCACTCCCCAGTCGTACATTATCCGGGCGGCACCTGCCACATCATCATGCCCTGTCAGAACCTCCATCTCATGCTCGTTCGCTTTCAGGAAATGGATATATTTTAAAGCCTCTTCTTTTTCAGTCCAGTCGACGGCATATACTTTCTTATCACGGACTTCGCGCAGATATCCTTGTGAGTCGGCGGACACAAGTCCTTTTTCAGCCATGAATCTTACAACATCTAAAGAGAAGTCGTCAGCCAGCAGACTCCCCAGGTGAATGATCCGTGCCTGTATATCTTTCAGATAATCGACCGTGAACGGATCCGCTTTTGCCAGAACCCGTTGCGTACGGTTATCCTGATTCTCGCCGTAGATATTTTCGAAATAGACAGAATGCTTACTGGGCATAACAGAAACGTCGATCCCCTCGGACCTTAATCTGTCTACTTCTTTCATTTCTGTTTCAGCCAAAGCTGTGACCAACGAATAATCGATATCGTTGAAATGTTTGATTGCATGCGAGAAGTAAAATGCGGTTCCTCCCGCCATGTGTACTGTGTTTTTAGGGGTCACTATTTTATCTAGTGTGATGTGACCTATACAACAAAGATCGTGCATATTATAATATTGTTGATAACTGTACAAAAGTAGTCAAAAATGAGCATAGGTAGGAAAGCTTCTTTATTTTTATTATTTTTGTCTACTGCAATTCTTAAAATTGATGTTATGAGTAAAGACCTGATTTACGAAACGTTAATCAGCGCGATCAGAGAGAAGATACCCCACAAAGCGACCTTAACCAATGCACTTGTTGAATTACTGTGCATAGAACGAGAAGCCGTATATCGCCGTATGAGGGGCGATGTCGCTTTTTCTTTTACGGAGATAGCAGCCATCTCCAATAAGTTCGGGATCTCGTTGGATAGTCTGGTCGGAGGATGGGCGACAAAGAGCCGTCCTTATCAGCTGAGCCTGGTGGAGTACGTAGATCCTATAGAGGATGATTTTAAAATGTGGGGAATGTACAATGAACGTTTGTGGGGGGCACGCAACGATCCTTCTTCAAACAGTGTGGAGTGTATGAATGTACTTCCTGCTACCTTTTTGCTGGATTATGAATATATAATCCGTTTCTATTTGTGTAAATGGTATAATCAATATGGACATTCAGATAAGGCAGTTCATTTCAGGGAGATAGAACCTTCGGAGAAATTATTGAAAGTGCAGCGGGAGACTGCCACTGCAGCGAAATATCTCAGGAAAACATCTTACGTAATGGATCCTTTAATTTTCCAGTATATTGTGAATGATATTCTTTATTGCCGCAGCATCCATCTGATAGATGAAGAAAGTGTCCGTCTTTTAAAGCAGGATTTGCTTTGTTTTCTGGATAATATAGAAGTTCTGGCAGCCCGTGGCATGTATCGTGAAACGGGTAATCCGGTACTGTTTTATATTTCAAATATCAATTTCGATGCCAGTTACAGTTATCTGGAGGCGCAAAACTACCGGCTCAGTATTATTCGTGCGTTTATATTGAATACGGTTGTATCATTGGATCTGAAAGCCTACGAAATTGTCCGTCATTGGTTGCAATCTTTGCTGAAATCATCTACTATGATATCTGTCAGCGGAGAGCAACAGCGTATTTTGTTCTTTGAGAAGCAAAGGAAGATCATAGATAGCCTGTAATCATAAATAAATCTGTATATTAGTAGCGTCCTTTAAATGTAAGCCCATGGAAATTCTACTCATTATACTGATCGTGGTTGTGTGGATCAGCCTCTATTCTCATATAAGTAAGATGAATACTCATACGGATTCCTTACGGAAAGATCTGTATAGTTTGCGGAAGCATATCGAAGCTCAGTTGGATGAACTCCGGAAGCAGCAGGCGGTGTCTCTGGCCGGAGAAAGGTCTGTAGAGGATATTCCTAAAGAAAAAATTCAAGAAACTATTGAAAAAACAGTAGAGATATCTGTCGAAAAAGCAAAGGAAGTGATCGTTCAGGAACCTTTGGTCGAAAAGATTATTCCTCCTGTTATGCAGGAGGTAGAGAAGCCTGTTGAAAGTCGGCCGGAAGAACCGGGTTCTTCTGTGAATGTTAAAGAGAAAAAGGTAGTACCTGAGCCTGTTATCAAGCCTTTTGGAATTGTCAAAGAGAAGAAGAAGGTCGATTATGAAAAGTATATCGGAGAGAATCTGTTTGGAAAGATCGGCATTCTGGTGCTGGTTGTCGGCATGGGATTGTTTGTCAAATATGCGATCGACAAGAACTGGATCAACGAGGTGTTCCGTACGGTACTCGGATTTGCAGTCGGCGGCGGATTACTGCTTTTATCCCAGAAGCTTAAAAAGACGTATCGAACGTTCAGTTCCCTCCTGGCAGGAGGTGCTTTTGCGATTTTCTATGTGACGGTAGGAATGGCTTATCATTATTATGGCTTGTTCAGTCAGACGGCAGCTTTTATCATACTGGTGGCATTGACGGCTTTCATGTCGCTTCTCTCTGTTTTGTACGACCGGCGTGAGTTGGCAGTTATTGCATTGGCAGGAGGTTTTATAGCTCCATTCC
Source organism: Parabacteroides sp. AF18-52 (assembly GCF_003479145.1). Lineage (NCBI taxonomy): Bacteria > Pseudomonadati > Bacteroidota > Bacteroidia > Bacteroidales > Tannerellaceae > Parabacteroides > Parabacteroides sp. AF18-52. Next base: position 22,595 of record NZ_QUGR01000009.1, on the reverse strand, counting down.
TGGTCAGTAACGGGATGGGTAATTATCTGGTGCTGTTCACTTATATGACGATATTGAATATGGGGATGTTCGGCTTGGCATTGTATAAGAAATGGGGAGAATTGCCGCTTATCTGTTTTGTCGCTACCTATGTGATCATGCTCGGATATTCGCTGGTGGCGGATTTGGATATTGCCCGTAGCGCACAACTGTTTCACCTGTTGCTTTTCTCAACGTTGTACTACCTGATATTCCTGTTGCCTGTCGTATCGGTGCTGCGTACGGATAATAAGAAGGTAAATCAATTACTGGTAATGACGGTCGTGTTGAATAACTTCCTGTATCTCTTTTTTACTCTATGGTTTTTGCATGAATTGCAGTTACCTTATAATATCAAAGGAGCGTTCACTATATTTATAGCGTTTATCAATGGCGGTATCGCTTTTGCCGTGCGTAAACGGGCGGCAGACAAAGGATTGTTACTTGCTCTTCTGACCGGAATGTTTTTTACTTTTATCTCGATCAGCATTCCGATTCAGCTGGAAGGTACTTTTATAACCTTGCTGTGGGCAACGGAAATGGTGGTGATCCTTTGGCTTTTCAGTCGGTTCCGGCAACCGGTATATGCTTGTTTTACATATATATTGTTCTGTCTGACAATCATCTCGTATCTGATGGATCTGGAGAATGCGTTATCTGATGGTCTCGTTTCTTCGTTGTTCCTGAATGGAACGTTTGCTACCGGGATTTTTACCGGTCTGGCGTTCGGTGTTTTTGCCTGGTTAATGGAACGGAAGAAAGCTTTATTCACGGACTTATCGAAGATACCATATACTCCGTTTAGTGCGATTGCCTGGTTGGTAGGATGCGGTATTATCTATCTTTCGTTTATTGTAGACTTTTATTTGCATATTACATATGCACCTTTAGCCGAGTGTGCTTGCCTGGCATTTACTTGTCTGGCATTGTTGTTGTTGCTGGCTGGATTGAGATTGCGTTTTGCGATCGGTTATTATACGATTGTTTATGCGATAGCAGCCGGACTTTCCGTCTGTTTATTCGTGCTATTGTCGTCGATTGTCAATGAGTATAGCAATACTTTGTTGTTTATATTGCAGTGGGGGGCATTGGTGATTGTGATTGTACATCTGTTTTTGCTGGCCGGGTATTATTATCGTTTATATAATTTCCGGCAAAAAAGTGCGGATTGGATGACCTCGTTCATTGCGATCGCTTCTACTGTCCTGTTTACTGTTGCCGTTAATAATATGTTGCGTCTGACCGGTTGGGAGGAAGAAGCGAGTGCGGCTTTGTCCATTTCCCTGAGTATTGCCGGATTTATCCAGATGTCATTAGGCATGCGTTTGCATCTGAGGATACTGCGTATGATAAGCCTGGCTGTTTTCGGAATAGTTCTGTTGAAGCTGGTCATTGTCGACCTTTGGCTGTTGCCGACGGTAGGGAAGATTATTGTCTTTATTATGTTAGGAGTTATCTTGCTTGTCTTGTCTTTCCTCTATCAGAAGCTAAAGAAGGCATTGTTTATTGATAACGAATAGGAACTGTTTGCTTGCCGATAATTATGGTAAGACCTGGCGATAATTGTCGACAAGTTTACTCACAATTATCGACAAGCTTGTTGACAATTGTCGGCAAGCAGATAGAATGGTTACGATCAAGTTGAAAAAACTGGTTTATAAAAATTCAATAGTTTTTTCCAGTGCCATTCCATGAGAACCTTTGATCAGGATATGATATCCTTTCAACGGGCCTGCTTTTAATGCTTCGATTAATTCTTCTGTTGTCGAGTAAGTGGCAAATTCTTTTCCGGCTTTTACGAAATGTTCTCCGCAGAGAAAAACTTTGTCGAATTTACCGGCTTTGATCTCTGCTACAGCTTCGGCATGCAGTTCGTCACTGGAAGGGCCCAGTTCACGCATATCTCCCAGGATCACGGCTTTGGGTGATACCGGCATGGCGGCGAAGTTCTCCAGTGCAACTTTCATGCTGCTGGGGTTTGCATTGTAAGCATCGATAAGTAACGTGTTATTAGCCGTCTTTTTTAGTTGTGAGCGGTTGTTTGTCGGTTCGTATGCGGCAATGGCGCGACTGATTCGTTCTGCCGGGATCTTAAAATAGCGGCCTACGGCAACAGTTACCAGCACATTGTCCAAATTATATGCACCTATCAGGTGCGTATCAACTGTATGGATTTTACCTTGTTGTTTCCAGTCGAAAGTAAGGTACGGGTTACAACTGATCACGTGACCCGAAGCAAATGAAGTATGGTCAGCCCCGTAGGTGATCTGTTCGATCCCTTTGGCTATTCCCTGCAGATCTTTATTCTCTTTTTTGATGAATATCTTCCCTTTTGTACGGCGGATATAATCGTAAAGCTCTCCTTTCGTTTTTACCACTCCTTCAAAAGATCCGAAACCTTCCAGGTGTGCACGGCCGACATTTGTGATGATACCGTAGTTGGGGAGGGCTATTTCTACCAGTTCCTTGATATCTCCCGGATGGCTTGCACCCATTTCGATGACGGCCATTTCATGATCGTGCGTTAACCGGAGCAAAGTAAGAGGAACCCCGATATGATTGTTCAGGTTCCCTTCCGTATAGAGTAGGTTGAATTTGGTGGACAGGACGGCTGCCAGCAATTCTTTGGTAGTAGTTTTTCCGTTGGTTCCGGTAATCCCGATAATGGGAATGCCCAATATCTTACGATGGCGGTGAGCTAATTGCTGTAAGGCCTTTAATACATCGTCTACCAGGATGGTGCGTTCTCCTGTGACATAATCCGGATTATCGATGACAGCATAAGCGCAACCCGTATCGAGTGCTTTTGCTGCATATTGGTTGCCGTCGAATCTTTCTCCTTTCAAGGCAAAGAAGATCGAACCACGCGGACAATTACGGCTGTCTGTCGTTATTTGCGGATGGTGTATAAATAATTCGTACAGTTCTGAAATACCCATAGCTTTTTTTCGTTTGGTGATTATTTGGTGAGCAAAAGTAGTAATTAAATGAAGAATGAGGAATGAAGAATGAAGATTTAAGTGATAATCGTGTATCTTTGCTGGAAATATAAGTTGGAATGTTAGATAAAACGCTCAATATGAAGGGAACACTGGTGTCTCTGTCCACACCGGTGGTGATGGGAATTTTAAATGTTACCCCAGATTCTTTTTATGCCGATAGCCGGAAACAGACGGAGGCTGCTATTGAAGAACGGATACGGACCATTTTATCGGAAGGGGCACAGATCATCGATATAGGCGGCTATTCATCCCGTCCGGATGCGGCTGAAGTCTCACCGGAAGAGGAGATGGAGCGACTGGCTTTCGCATTGGAGATATTGAATGCACATTATCCGGAAGCAATCGTTTCCGTAGATACTTTCCGTGCCGGTGTTGCCCGGGAATGCGTGGAGGAGTACGGGGTGGCTATGATCAACGATATATCCGGCGGTGAATTGGATGCCGGAATGTTTGCTACGGTAGCAAATCTGAAAGTTCCTTATATTATGATGCATATGCGTGGAACTCCCCAAACGATGCAGCAGTATACCGGTTATACGGATATGATGGAAGAGATCATGCTCTATTTTGCCTCGAAAGTCCGTGAACTTCGTTTGTTGGGAGTCAATGATATTATTCTTGATCCCGGTTTCGGATTTAGTAAAAACGTCGATCAGAATTATCAGCTGATGAATCATCTGCAGGAATTCGGTGTATTCGGTCTGCCATTGCTCGTCGGTATATCCCGTAAAAGCATGATATATAAATATCTGGGAGGTTCTCCGGCAGAAAGTCTGAATGGTACGACGGTCCTGAATACGATCGCTTTGATGAACGGGGCGGATATCCTCCGTGTTCATGATGTAAAAGCGGCTGTCGAGGCTGTAAAGCTGGTTACTAAAACTGTCAATTGTCAATTGTCAACTATCAACTCATAATATTATGTGGATGCATTTCGGAGTAAAAGACCTGATCGATGTACTGCTGGTAGCCTTTTTCCTGTATCAGACTTACAAACTGATGAAGAGTTCGGGTACATTGGCTATCTTTAGCGGGGTCGTTTCATTTATTATTGTGTGGATCCTGGTTTCCCAGGTATTGGAAATGCGTTTGATGGGCGCCATACTGGATAAGTTTATCAGTGTCGGTTTTGTCGTGCTGGTGATCCTGTTTCAGGATGAGATCCGGCGTTTCCTGATGGCGTTGGGGTCTCATCGGGGATGGAAATTTCTGGGGAAACTTTTCTCCAAACGTAATGTGAATAACGAACAGGAAGGAAAGTATGTCGCTCCGGTAGTTTTGGCTTGTATGAATATGGCCCGTAAAAAAACCGGTGCCCTGATCGTGATCCAGCAGGACGTCAACCTGTCGGTGTATGAACATACCGGTGAGATGTTCAATGCAGATGTGAATGCCCGTCTGATAGAAAATATCTTCTTTAAAAATAGTCCTTTGCATGATGGTGCCATGATCATTGCCGACGGACGTATCAAGGCTGCCGGTTGTATTTTACCGGTTGCACAGAATGCCAGTTTGCCGAAAGACCTGGGATTACGTCACCGTTCCGCATTGGGGATGTCTCTTGAGACCGATGCGTTGATTATTATAGTTTCGGAAGAGCGGGGTAAAATATCTGTGGCCCACAATGGCAAACTGGAGATTAATATTTCAGCCGAAGACCTGCAACAAATCTTGTCCGGTGAGCGTGAAGTCGTGAATTACTGTTAAATCTTCTGAAAGTGGCAGCTCCGGTTGCAAATCTTTTGTGCTTTTTGCAAACTCTATGTTGCATTTTGCCTACTTTTGTACCCGCAAACAGTAGCAATTACTAAATTCTATAAAAAATATCTTCCGCTATGGACTTAATGCAAGAGATTATTGCACGCGCTAAAGCTGACAAGCAGCGCATCGTTCTTCCTGAAGGAACAGAAGAAAGAACACTGAAAGCCGCCGACCGTTTATTGGCCGATGGAGTTGCTGACATCATTCTGATCGGAAATCCGGCTGAGATTTCTTCCCTGGCAGCAAACTACGGTCTGAACCACATCGGACAGGCTACTATTGTTGACCCTAAAAATCATGAAAAGAAAGCTGCTTATGCTGACCTGCTTTTCCAGCTGCGTCAGAAAAAAGGTATGACTCCTGAAAAGGCTGCCGTTCTGGTAGAAGATCCTTTATTCCTTGCTTGCCTGATGATCAAGGCAGGTGATGCTGACGGTGAAATTGCCGGAGCCCAGAATACAACAGGTAATGTGCTTCGTCCTGCCTTGCAGATCGTTAAGACTGCTCCGGGCATGAGTTGCGTATCCGGTGCTTTCCTTATGTTCACAAAGAAACCGGAATATGGCAAAGAGGGTTTGCTCGTATTTGCCGACTGTGCTGTGATGCCGAATCCTACAGCTTCGGAATTGGCTAGCATTGCTATTGCTACAGCCGCTACGGCTCGTGATATCGTTGGTGTGGAACCACGTGTTGCTATGTTGAGCTTTTCAACAAAAGGGAGTGCATCTCATGAAATGGTAGACAAAGTCGTTGAGGCTACACGTCTGGCAAAAGAAATGGCACCTGAACTGAAGATCGACGGCGAATTGCAGTCTGATGCCGCTTTGGTAGAATCGGTTGCTTCATTGAAAGCTCCGGGTAGCGAAGTGGCCGGTAAGGCTAACGTATTGGTATTCCCGACACTGGAAGTTGGTAATATCGCTTATAAACTGGTTCAACGTCTGGGTGACGCAGAAGCAGTAGGTCCGATCCTTCAGGGTATGGCTGCTCCTGTCAACGACCTGTCACGCGGTTGTTCAGTAGATGATATCTATAAGATGGTTGCTATCGCCAGCAATCAGTCTATCGGCTTAAAGGCTGCTAAAAAGTAAAAAAAGACACAACAAGAAAGATATGAAGATATTAGTATTAAATTGCGGAAGTTCGTCTGTTAAGTACAAGTTGTTCAATATGGACACACATGAGGTACTGGCACAGGGCGGCGTAGAGAAACTGGGTTTGCCGGGTTCTTTCCTGAAATTCACTCAGCCGGATGGCACAAAAGTGATCCTGGAGAAAGAATTGCCTGAGCATAATGCAGCTATCGAGTTTATCCTGAGCGTGCTGACTGACGATCAATACGGCTGTATCAAGTCGTTTAACGAAATTGATGCTGTAGGTCATCGTGTGGTACACGGTGGTGAAGCATTCAGCAGTAGTGTGGAGATTACTTCGGAAGTGATCGGTAAAATGGTTGAGTGCATCGACCTGGCACCGCTTCACAACCCGCCAAACCTGAAAGGTATCCGTGCCATGAGTGCATTGATCCCGGGAATCCGTCAGGTGGGTGTATTCGATACTGCTTTCCACCAGACAATGCCTGATTATGCTTATATGTACGGTCTGCCTTATTCTCTTTATAAGAAATACGGTATCCGTCGTTATGGCTTCCACGGAACCAGTCATCGCTACGTTTCAAAACGTGCTTGTGAAATCCTGGGTGTTCCTTATGAAGAACAGAAGATCATCACGGCTCACGTTGGCAACGGCGGTTCAATCGCTGCTGTAAAGAACGGTAAGAGTGTCGATACTTCTATGGGGCTGACTCCGGTAGAAGGTCTGTTGATGGGAACACGTTGCGGTGATGTGGATGCGGGTGCACTTACATTCATCATGGACAAGGAAAAGCTGGATGCTAAAGGTTTGTCTGACCTGATCAACAAACAGAGTGGTGTGCAGGGACTTTCCGGCATTTCTTCCGATATGCGTGAGATCGAAGCTGCTGTTGCCGAAGGCGACAAACGGGCTATCATGGCATTGAACATTTACAACTATCGCATCAAAAAATATATCGGTGCTTATGCTGCTGCTATGGGTGGTTGCGATATCCTGGTATGGACTGGCGGTGTAGGTGAAAACCAATGGGCTACTCGTCGTGTTGTATGCGAAAATATGGAATTCATGGGCATGAAGATCGATGTTCAGAAGAACGACGGTATGCGTGGTGAAGAAATGGTGATCAGTACTCCGGACAGTAAGGTAACAATTATCGTTGTACCGACTGACGAAGAATATATGATCGCTTCCGATACAATGGATATATTAGGTAAATAAATAGATACCGGATATGAATCAGGAGACCGAAGGAATGGTGTATAACTATCCTCCGGTCTTTTTATACCATAAATACTATGTTGAAGATCCTCCCTGTTTTACAATCTCTATTCAGGAATAAAAAGTACCTGGCCTTGTTGATCCTGGCAGGCTTGCTGATCAAATTATTGATGCTACCCTTTTTTCCTGAGCCGGGTGATTATACATTCTTTTTGAAACCGTGGGTCGAATTTATCCGGTCGCATGGTTATTGGCAGGCATTTCGTTTTGAATTTGCTAATTATTCACCGGCTTATTTATATTTTTTGTTGGGAATAGCCAAACTGGGAGGAGAACCGCTTATTCCGATCAAGCTGGTATCGATTTGTTTTGAATATGTTGCAGCTTGGTTTATAGGGGGAATTGCCTATCAGAAGTATAAGGAAGATTGGGTGAGATGGTGTGCTTTAGCAGTAGTTCCGCTGTTGCCGACAGTTCTGATCAATAGCTCTTACTGGGGGCAATGCGATTCGGTGTATGCCTCATTTCTGGTGGGGAGTATTTATTTTGTATTAAGAAAGCGGTCATTCCTTTCCATTCTGTTTTTGGGAATTTCGTTCTCTTTTAAGCTTCAGGCTGTCCTTCTTTTCCCGTTTTATTTTGTATTGTTGTTGAAAAACAGGGTCAAATGGTATTATTTTCTGTTGGTACCGGCTGTTTATTTGATTTCATTGTTACCGGCATACTGTGCAGGGCGACCGCTGACGGAGCTGTTGTCTGTTTTCATCTCCCAGTCCGAATATTATGATTCACTTTCGTTACAGTTTCCGAATCTGTATATGTGGATCAGTGACGATCATTATGAGACGGTTAAATGGATCGGCATTCTCCTTACATGCCTGTTTGCTCTCCTGACAGGGGGATTGCTGGCTAAAAAGTATAGGGCGCAGTTAACGAATGATTATCTGGTTCGTCTGGCTCTTCTTTCTGCAGTGATTTTTCCTTTTTTGTTGCCGGGTATGCACGAACGGTATATGTATGTGGGTGATCTGTTGGCAGTTGCTTATATTATGTATTTCCCCCGTAAGTTCTACAATGCTTTAGGAATTCCCCTTATCTCTTTATTTTCATATGCTCTTTGTACTTCATTGAATGAGTCTTTGATCCGTTATCTGGGTGTTCCCGTAACTATCTTTTATATATGCGTTATAGGCCTGTTGATACGGGACTTTTATTTGTCTTCCCTGAAAGAGGATAAATAAATTACTCCCTTTTTAGGTAAATCCCGAGAAAACTATGTAAATTGCAGGCGAAAAAATAATTACTAATCCTCACAGCTTACAAAACACAGGATTAGTGTTTAGACTGCTCCGACACCGGTTGGAGCAGTTTTTTTATGCTCTCATGTGAGGCTTATTCTGTTTCGAACTGTTCCAGGAAGAGATTTTCCCCGTCCCAAACGATATAGGAGAAAAGAGTCATCCAGTCGCCGGCTATCAGCAGGCGGGAAGTGCGGGAGAGCATCAGGTCGAGCATGATATGGCGATGCCCGAAAATGAAGAAGTTGATATCCGGATGCGTTTTCAGGTAGTCTTTAGCGAATAGAACCAGATATTCAGCTGACTCACCTTTATATTCGAGTGCATTTTCTTTTTCCAGTCCGCTTTTACGGCTGCTCAATGACCAACCGAGGGCAAAGCCGAAGGTCCAGCGGGGATGAATGCCTCCGTAGAGCCACTGGCAGAATTTATTACGGAAAAGGGCACGGATAAAACGGAAGGCTTTGCTGCGATAGTCTACTTCGTCACCGTGACCCAGAAAGAAGCGTTTGCCTAGCAGGTCGGTGGTCAGTACGTCGCGGTGGATAATTGCACCGATCTCATTCGGCAGGTAGTCGAACATCCAGATATCGTGATTACCGATGAATATATGGATTTCTATCCCGCTGTCCGAAAGTTCGGCCAGTTTACCGAGGAAGCGGGTGAATCCTTTGGGTACGACATATTTATATTCGTACCAATAGTCGAACATATCCCCCAGAAAATAGATGGCCATAGCCTCGTCTTTGATGCTGTCGAGCCAACGTACCAGCTTTTTCTCGACTGCCAGCGGGTCTTTATGAAACCGAGCGCCCAGATGGGCGTCCGATGCAAAAAATATTTTCTTTCGGGATGAATTCATAAGAAGCCGAGTTCCAGTTTTGCCTCTTCCGACATCATATCCTTATCCCATTCCGGTTCGAAAACGAGATTGACTTCCACATTATTTACACCGTCTACCGATTCTACTTTCATGCGGACATCTTCCAGGATAAAATCGGCTGCCGGACAATTCGGGGCAGTCAGGGTCATATCTATACGGACGTTTTTTTCGTCGTCTATGTCTACTTTATATATCAGGCCGAGATCGAATACGTTGACCGGAATTTCAGGGTCGTATACTGTTTTCAGCATGGCGACAATCGCTTCTTCTGTTTGGAGGAATTCGTTGTTCATCTTCTTTTAATTTGAATGCAAATATACATTAATATCTTCTATATACTAAACCATAGAAAAGAGAAAATGTTCTACAGGGCCAGTCGACCCTCGTCTGCATAGCTGAAGTAACTTTCCTCGCAGAGGATTATGTGATCCAGTAAATTAATTTCTAACAGTTCGGCTGCTTTATGCAGGCGTTTGGTCAGGGAGTCATCCTGTGAACTCGGACGGGTGTTACCGGACGGGTGGTTATGGCATAGGATAATGCCTGTTGCCAGTGCGGTGATAGCCATTTTCAGAATGATGCGCAGGTCGGCGGAAGTTTCTCCGATGCCACCTTGACTGATCCTGGTTTTTCCGATTACTTTTCCGGCACGATTGGTCAGTGCGATCCATAACTCTTCGTATGGCAGATCGCAGAGTAACGGATGGAATAAGGCATAGGCATCATGGCTGCTCCGGATCGATTGGCGGAAGATAGGATCTGCAAGATTACGTCGTTTGCCTAATTCGAGAGCTGCACAGATCGTGATAGCTTTAGCTTCGCCGATACCTTTGAAACCTGATATAAGTTCCTGGATAGTCAGTTTTGCCAACGCGTTCAGATTGTTGTCTACTGTGTTGAGGATACGTTGTGAAAGTTGTACGGCTGTTTCGTTACTGTTGCCCGAGCTGATCAGGATGGCTAAAAGCTCTGCTTCACTAAGGGAGGAAACGCCTTTGAGTAACATTTTTTCGCGTGGGCGGTCTTCTTCTGCCCATTCTTTTATTTTCATAGTTATATATTGTTTTGGTGAAGAAAAACAGAGGGACGGCTTTTTGACCGTCCCTGCATTATATCATATTATTCACGGATACGTCCTACGTAAGAACCGTCTGTCGTGTTGATTTCGATAATTTCGCCTTCGTTGATGAACAGCGGAACACGAACTTCAGCACCGGATTCAACTGTAGCCGGTTTCAATGTGTTAGTTGCAGTATCGCCTTTTACACCCGGTTCGGTATAAGTGATCTTCAACTGAACTTTTGTAGGCATATCTGCGAAAAGAACAGTTTCTGTCGATGCATCGGAAACAACTTCAACGATCTGGCCTTCTATCATATAGTCAACGCCATTGATCAGTTCCTTGTCGATGATTACATCTTCGTAAGTTTCCTGGTTCATGAAGTGGAAATGATCGCCTTCACGATATGTATATTGATAAGGACGACGTTCTACACGTACGTCTTCCAGTTTTTCACCAATATTGAAACGGCGTTCGATCTGGCCTCCTTTTACTACATCTTTTAATGTAGTACGCATAATTGTGTTTCCTTTTCCCGGTTTTACGTGAAGGAAGTCAACACAGAAATACAGTTTGCCATCCAAACGAATACAAGTTCCTTTTTTAATGTCTTGTGAATTAATCATACGAAATATTTTTATTTATAATGTTTTTTTGAATTGTCTTCGGTCATTTTCGGGTACAAAAGTAGTGTTTTCCTCTTAAAGTACCAATAAGCGGCAATCTTTTTCTTTAGAAATGAGTTGCAAATCAGTCTGATATGATTTGCAGGGGGATAAAAGGAGGATTTATTCTAAAACAAGGAAATGATAAAACTGATAACAGGGACCAGAATCGCAGTCATGATTCCCATCAGCCCGATCGCTAATCCGCTCAAAGCGCCTTCAATGGCACCGATCTGAATGGCGACTGAAGTACCCAGTCCGTGTGAAGAGGCTCCGAGGGCCAATCCTTTGGCAATCCGGCTTTCTATTCCGAGTACTTTCATTACAAACGGACCGACAATACTGCCGAATATACCTACTGCTACAACGATCACTGCTGTCAGTGAAGGGATTCCTCCTGCCTTTTCAGCGATCCCCATCGCGATAGGAGTTGTGACCGACTTCGGTTGGAGCGAGGCGATCAATGCCTGGTCGGCTCCCATCAGATCGCCGATTACGATGACACTGACGATACCTACGATTGCTCCGACGAATACGGAAGTGAGGATGGAAATTACATTCCCTTTCAAGTACCGTACCTGGTCATAGAGGACGAAACCCAATGCTACGACCGAAGGCCCCAGCATGAAATGGATCAGATGGCTCCCTTTCTGAAAAGATTCGTATTCTATGCCCATTGTTTTCAGAACAAGTATGATTACGAATATGGAAGTCAACAACGGATTCAGCAGGCTGATACGTGTCTTTTTGTATAAAGCGAGTGCTGCCAGGTAAGTACCGATCACTAAAGTGAGTGCAAATACTTCGGAATGTACCAGATTATTCATTGCTTTCACCCTCCTTTCCGAGTTTTTGCTGAATAAGGGCAACACTGGCAATCACCAGAATGGTGCTGACAACGGAAGCAGTCAAGATTACTGCCCAATATTGTGAGATAATGCCGAGAGAACTCATCAGTCCGACACCGGCAGGCAGGAAGAACAACCCCATATTCTCAGTCAGGATCGTCGATAACTTCTTTACATTTGCCGGCTTTACCAATTTGAATGCCAGTGCCAGGAATAACAATACCATACCGATGACACTTCCCGGGATAAAGCCATCGATGAAAGAACTGATAAATTCTCCGGTAAAATAGAAGAACAGAATGTAAAATGCCTGTTTTAGCATATTTCTTTGCTGTTTTATTAGTCACTGCAAAGATAACAGCTTTACAGGAAATATGTTCTATAACATATTAATTTAACATATCCAATCCTCTACAAGGCTGCTGTAATCTTCCTCATGTTTATAGTTCAATTATTTCTAAATATGAGCGTTAACTCTGTCCTCCCGGGCTTGACCCGGGATCGCATCCTATACTGATAATCAACACTCAGTATGAGATGGCGGGTCAAGGCCGCCAGGACAGAAAGAGAGCCGCCATGATAGGATAAAGGTTCACCTTTTCCTAATTTTGTAGCAGATTAATTCCGCCAACGGGTTCTTATCATTCTTTCTTTATTTCCCCCGAAAAACAGGCTAAATTCCATCTTTTAACAATCCCTTGCGGAAAGTTGAAAAAACAGGTATTGAAACACAGCGTATTATGAAATGCGTACGGGTATATATCTATATATGTAATAATAGTTGAAAATACAGTATGAAAGGTTGAATATTATAGGATAGAATATAAAAATCAAATGACGAAATTAAACGTTCCTTTTTTCTCGCCAGCAAAGTTAGACATAAGTTTTAAACCTACAATTCTTTCCCATAATTTTTTTTCAATCCTATCCTCTTTCTTATCAATTGAATAGCAATTAGAGTACAAAAATCGTACTTCTTATTACCAAGGCAAGATACTACCTAAAAAATGGCGAGAAAAAAGGAACGTTTAATCTAGTCATTTACTCTCAGAGACGTTCCAAATCCAAGGTTAAAAGGCTTTTTAAGTAACACTATTATTAATATTAAATTAAACGATTATGAACAAAAAGTTTTCTACGCTTTTGATGGCGGGTATGCTGGTCGCAGGCTCGTCATTTAATGTTAATGCGGCAGACGTTAAAGTGAATGGGGCACCGCTGAAGGTAGAACCTTTCGGAGGCACCAAAAGCGGTGTCTTTATTGTCAAAGATGCTGACAACGACGGTAAGATTAGTGCTGCGGACTACCTTCTTAAAGCAACTAAGACTAAGGCCGGACAGTTGACTTACTCTGTGGTTGATTTAGGTACGGAAGATCTCAGCACTCTGACAGATAAAGAACTGGATGCACTTCTTTGGAATTTTAAAGAAGATATCATTACTGAAGGTGGTAGTGGTACACCGGGTGCTGCTGCAGGAACTAAACACTACTACTATTCTTTGGAAAGCAAAGCAACCGCAGTTCCTTTGGCTTTTAAAGTTAATGTTAATCCTTTTGTTTGTGTAGATAAGGCAGAGGAGTCAAAATTTGACAATGGCAAGACCCAGATTTGGTTCATGTCAAAAGTTGGTGATGGCAAGACTCAGATTAAAGCAGCTGATAAAAACGCTCAGTTGTTTTTGTATTATACCGGTGCCGCTACTTCCGGTGGCAACCAATTATTGACAGGTAGTTCAACGGCTGGTGCAGATGGGTTCACATTGGGTGGTCCGAGTTCTTCAGATAACTTCCTTCTTGCAACCTTAGGTGAAAGGGAGATTCTAGGAGAGAATGTCGCTGAAGAACTGAATGATATGAAGGGCGGTAGAGGTTTCATGTTCTCGTTTGCTAATAGCACATATAATAGCAAAGAAGTCTATGACAATATCTTCAAGGATCTGGATCTGAGAGCGTTCTATGTGGATGAGGATCTGGATCCGAATGGCGCTGCTGATGAAACTGAAGATTTCATGCCGACGGATTCTCTCGCTTGGCAAGCCAATGGTGCACATTATGCTATCCCTGCCGGTATCTATTTGGCTTCAGACTGGAGCGCATTGGATAGAAAAGATGCCGAAGATAAAGAAACGTTGAACACTTTCCGTATCACAAGTAAAGAACAGTTCAGCAAGATGACTTTCGTGGCTATTCATCCGCAAAGCTATACCAAGCTGACAGACGCTGGCCGCACTAATGGTGGCGGTTTCTTGCTGAAAACCGTAAAAGGTAGCGACATGAACTTCTATGATAAGAAGGGTGTGGATAAACTGGAAGTAACAAACAATACAGACATCCATAATGCAGCTTTGATGTCTAAAAAAGATGAAGTGTTCGTAGGTAACGCTTGTTTCACTGCCACGGTGAAGAATCCGCTGACAGAAAATGAACAATATGAGTTGACTGTCGCTGACGCTCGTTTGGATGTTGCTAAAAACGGTACTCATGCTAATAAATCTGTAACTGTTACAGTACGTACCAGCACTAATAATGTGAATGATCCTGCCGGAGATCCTTATCTGATGTCTGGTGTGGGAACTGATGTCGTAGCATTGAAAGCCGTTCCTTCAACAACATTGGCCGACGCTACAAGCCTGTTACACAACGATGCTACTCCGGCTATTTATGCAATCAAGTTTGTTAGCGGTGCAGAAGAAGCTGCCAATGAAGAGGTTTCTGAATATGGACAGTATTTGACATTGGAGTCAGATAATACAAATCCTAGTTCGCCGAACGACTTTACATTTGCTGCTATGCCGAGTGTAAATGACGGAGCTAATGAAAACGACCCATTGTATCAGTTCGTAATCACAGGTGTTAAAGACAATGATAACGATCCGGATCACAAAAGAGAAACTGTCGAGATTACAAACCGTCTGACTGGTGCATCAGTTTGGGCAGTATTGTATGCCGAAAAGAAATTGGGTGACGATATCTATACGGTATATCCGTCTGTTAAAGATGGTATGCCACGTGACCAAAAGTTAAGAATTGCTCATACTGATGCTAATGGAAATTTTGTTTGGGATAATTCTTTGGAATTCAGAGGTATGCTAGTTCAGTTGATTGAAAAGAAAGATGTAAAGAAATTTGATACTTTCGAAACAGCTGAAAGCGAAGAAGGTTTGTTTACTTTCGAATTTGCCAAGACTGCTGAAGCAAACGACAGATTGTATGCAGCAGCAGCAAGGGATAAGAAGACCGGTAAGATTGAAATCTTTAATAATGGAAGCAGAGATGAGGTTGTAACATCTAAGACTGCTGACCAGTTCGAACTGATCCGTGTAAAAGAAGCTGGTAATGATAAGAAAGATAAAGTTTCTTACATCCTGAACGATTTCGTTTATATCCAGAATAATAACGTTGTTACTTCTCCGATTGAAAAGGATACAGTTGCTTTCTATACTTATAATGTAAGATTTTTTGCTCCGGATGAAGATGATGTATATTACCTGAATGGAGGAAATTTATCACTGACCGAGAAAGAGTACATTATCAAATACAATCTGGATGGTTCTGTATCTCTGGTAGAAAAAAAGACTGGAACTACTTCAAATGTTGACTTCGGAAGCGCTATAAACTATTTGGCAGTAGCTGATGCTGTACAGGATGAAGAGACAGAAGAAACAGAAAGAGTTGATGTAGCAGCATGGGAAAATGCTCTGTATTATGATTATAAGAACGATTACAACGAACTACCGGTTAAGACCTTCTTGGTACCTGAAAAGGTATATGGTTCATTAGAAGCTCTTCCGCAGACAACAGAATTCAAGAATACAGACAACTATGGTGGTTACCTGTTCATGAAGGATGAATTTGCAGCTGTGGTCAATCCGTTTGAAACTATGATATTCCGTTTGGATACAGTAGATACAGACAAGAATATACCTTCATTCTACATTCGCACGGAAGATAAGGCGAAGTTCTTGTATTTCGCTACAGACTCAGCTGACAGTAAACGAGTAGCTGACTGGAGAAAATATACATTTGCAAAAGATAATGAAGACTATGCTACACGCTTAATCTTTAAAGATGCAAGCATCGTCAGCCTGCAGGATGCTGATACATTGCAGACAATGGTTGACGGCAAGCTGACTAAGGTAGCTGTAAAAGAAAACAAAGTGACAGGTGTTAAGGGTGGCTTGAATAACTTCAAGTTCCAGGTAATCGAATCCGGTGACGGAGACGGTACTTATGTAATCCGTAACGCAGCAGAAAGAGCTTATGTAATTTCCGTCAACGGTAATCTGACATTAGGTGCTGAAATAAAAGCCGCTGCTCGTTTCGAAGTAGATCCTACCATAACAGTAGCTAACGAAAGCATCGATGCTTCCAGTATCCAGGTTATTGCCGCTAACGGTGCCGTAATCGTTAAGGGTGCTGCCGGTAAGACTGTTACAATCAGCAATGTATTGGGTCAGAAAGTTGCTAGCACTGTTGTTACTTCAGATGAAGCTACCATCGCTGCTCCTGCCGGTGTAGTTGTAGTAGCAGTAGAAGGCGAAGCTGCTGTAAAAGCAATCGTAAAATAAGAAATTATTTATAATCAATAAATTTAAATTGACTGCGTGTCGTAGGGGTGGGTTCACCCACCTCCATGACAAGTATCCTGCGACAGGCGAACAAGCGGTCAGCATTAATACTAAAGTAATGAAATAAAGTTCTTCTGTTCTAACTCTGTGAAGAGCGAAAAACAGACAAAAAAAGCCCCGGGGGATTTCCTCCGGGGCTTTATTGGTTAGAAAAAGGTGAAATATTTTTTAGATGACAGTTGACAAGTGACAGTTGATAGTAAGGCTTCGCGATCGAATGTAGAAAGATATGAGTCAACGTTACAATAATAGAAAATATTGAACCCAAATGACAGGTATTGTAGGGGGGCGCCCTTATGTCAATGCCGAAGAGATGAACATATAAATCATCATTCCTATAATGTCGTTGGTGATTGTGATAAATGGTCCTGTAGCCAGAGCCGGATCGATTTTCAACCGGTCGAGCGTCATCGGTACAAGCGTCCCGAAGATACTGGCAAACATAACGACAGAAAACAAGCTTAATGAAACCGAGGCCGTGATCCCTTTATCCCCCAGCATAAAGAAATTGTAAATGAATACGACCAGACTGATAATACTGGCATTGATGAGCGCAACGATGCCTTCTTTCAGTATCTGCGGAAGAATATTGTCCTGTTTCAACGAATTATTAGCCAAACCCTGTACCACGATGGCAGAAGACTGTATCCCGACATTTCCTCCCGTACCACCGATCAGCGGGATGAACAGCGCCATCTTTGGGTTGCTTGCCAGATTCCCTTCGAAACCGCCGAGAATGACCGAATTCGCCAGTCCGCCGATCATGCCGATCAACAGCCAGGGCAGGCGTGCCGCTGTTTGAGTAAATACGTTGTCCGAAGTTTCCACGTCTTGCGAGATACCGGAAGCCAACTGGTAGTCACGTTCATGTTGTTCACGTACTTCATCCATTACGTCGTCGATCGTGATTCGTCCGACCAGGCGTCCGATGCTGTCTACTACCGGAAGTGCTACAAGGTCGTATTTCTCAATCGTTTCGGCAACCTCCTCGATGCTGTCGCTGTCGCGGACAGAGATCGGCTCCTTTTTCATCACATGTTTGATCTTTGAAACGGAAGGGTTAGTGATCAGCCGTTGCAGGGGGAGGACGCCTTTCAGACGTTCGTCGTCGTCTATTACATATACATAATAGATTTCGTCCATATCTTCCGCCTGCTTACGCATTTCGTCGATACATTGCGGCATGCTCCAGTTCTCGTTGACCACGATCATTTCCGTACCCATCAAACCACCGGCGGTGTCTTCATCATATTTCAACAGGTCGACAATATCGCCCGCTTGTTCGACGTCTTCGATGTGCGAGAGGATCTCTTCCTGTGTATCTTCGTCCAACTCACGCATCAGGTCTACCGCATCGTCGGTCTCCATGTTGTCGACGAAGCGTTTGGCGATCAGTTCGTTGGGTAGCTCTTTCAGTAATTTATGGCGGTCTTCTTCGTCCAGTTCCATCAAGACGTCGGCGGCCTTGTCGCCATCCATCAGCAGATACAGATAGATCGCTTCCTGAAGGTTCAGCTCCTGGTATAACTCGGCGATATCCGCCGGATATAAATCGTGGAGCAACGCTTGTGCTTTAGCATCGTTTTTTTCAGTAATGATGCTTTTCAGGTTGTCGATATAGTCTCTCGTCAGTTCGATCATGCCTGTTTTCTTTTAGATGTTTTTCAGATGGCGGTCTGCAATCAATGTCAGTTCGACAAATTGTTCCACCGAAAGCTGTTCGGGGCGTTTGTCGAAAATCGGGAGCGCATAGTCCGGACAGTCTTTCCCTAATAGCGGCTTCATTGAATTCCGGAGTGTCTTACGGCGCTGATTGAAAGATGTCTTGACCACCGTCTTGAATAATTTCTCGTCACATCCCAGTTCTTTCCGGTCGTTCCGTACCATCCGGATAACCGCACTTTTTACTTTTGGGGGTGGGTCGAAGACAAATTCACTGACCGTAAATAGATATTCCACTGTGTACCAGGCTTGCAGAAGAACACTGAGAATACCGTAGGTCTTACTGCCCGGTCCGGCGGCCAGGCGTTCGGCTACCTCTTTCTGGATCATACCCGAACAACAAGGAACGTGATCCTTATAATCGAGCACTTTGAAAAATATCTGACTGGATATATTATAAGGATAATTTCCGATCACACAGAACTGGCCGGGGAAAAGTTTCGACAGGTCCAACCGGAGGAAATCTTCTGCCAGGATACGCCCTTCGAGTGCCGGAAAGTTCTGCTCCAGATAATCGACCGACTCCATATCCAGTTCTACCACTGTCAGGTCGTGACCCGCTTCCAGCAGATATTGGGTAAGCACACCCATGCCGGGACCGATCTCCAGAACCGGTAAATCTTTGTAGTCCGACAACGTATCGGCAATACGCTGTGCGATCTGTAAATCCTTCAGGAAGTGCTGTCCTAATGCTTTCTTTGGCTTAACTAATCTCATCCGGTTATTTGATGTAAAATGTTTGTATTAAAATATAATGCTTATCTTTGCGGGTGCACAAAAATACAACAAATAATTTAAAGTATCCTACGTAGAATGAATTTTAAGAGTATCCTACAAACGTTTGTCAAGATATTTTTACCCTTAGCTTTTGGCTGTTTGCTGCTTTGGTTTTTGTATAGCAACATGGATGTTACCGAGATATGGCGCGTCATCCGTGAAGGGGTAAGATATGATATCATCTTGGTTTCTTTACTGTTCGGTTTGTTTGCCAATGTGGTTCGCGGATTGCGTTGGGGACTGTTGATCTCATCGCTGGGTGATCGTTTCAAGATGAGCAATATCATTTATGCCGTATTGGGAAACTATGCCGTAAATATGGTGTTGCCGCGTGTCGGGGAAGTCTGGCGCTGCGGAATTATCACTAAATATGACAAGATACCTTTTACCAAGCTGTTCGGAACCTTGCTGATCGACCGTGTGAGTGATACGATCGTTGTCGGATCGATCACTTTGCTGATCTTTATTTTCAATTTCGACTTCTTTATCAGCTTCTTTGCCAGGAACCCGGCCTTGCTGGAAGGCTTTCAGAAAATGTTCGATTCGATATGGATTTACGTGGGTGCAGTAATTTTAGTCGCCGGAATTTGGTTTGTTTTCAAATATATGAGTAACTTTACGCTGGTACAAAAAGCAAAAGCGTTGTTACTGAATGTATGGGACGGAATGAAGAGTATCTGGCTGTTGAAGCAGAAAGGTCGTTTCCTGATTCAGACATTGATGATCTGGGGAGGTTATTTCTGTTATTTCTATATAACTTTCTACGCTTTTGACTTTACCCGTGATCTGGGGATAACGGTCGGGCTGATCGCTTTTACGATGAGTAGTATCGGTGTTGCAGTCCCGGTACAGGCCGGTATCGGAGCCTGGCATTTTATGGTGATCGCTACCTTGGTCTGTTTTGGTGTCAATGAAAATGATGCTGCAGCTTTTGCCCTGGTGGTACATACGGTGCAGACTGCCTGGACGGTGATATGCGGTCTGTTCGGTATCGTGGCTTTGCCGCTCACCAACAGAGATAACAGCAAAGAAGAGCTGGCAGTCGAAAAGCAATAGTAGGCTGTTAACTGTTAAAATTTTCCGTTTGTTATCCTTTTTGTAGAATAAGTTTGTTACTAATATATTATTAATCATGTTGACAACAGGCAGTTGCAGTTTTATCTGTCAGCAGTCATTGCCAACTTTCAACTTAGAAATTATGTCAGCAGAAATCAAGAATCTTTCCCCACAGCATGTATGGGGTTATTTCTATGACCTTACACAGATCCCACGTCCTACCGGACACATGGAAGCAGTAACCCGTTTTGTGGAAGCTTTCGGAAAAGGATTGGGATTGGAAACCCTACGGGATGGAGTTGGAAACGTTTTGATCCGTAAACCGGCTACTCCCGGAATGGAAGGCCGCAAAACAGTTATCCTACAGTCCCATCTGGATATGGTACCCCAAAAAAACGCCTCTGTAAAACACGATTTTCTGACTGATCCTATTGATGCTTATATAGACGGTGATTGGGTAACTGCCCGTGAAACGACATTGGGAGCCGATAATGGTATCGGTGCGTCACTGGCAATGGCGGTGCTTTCCGATACGACTATCAAGCACGGACCGATAGAAGCCCTTTTCACTATCGATGAAGAAGAAGGGATGGATGGCGCTTTCGGTTTGAAACCCGGTTTCCTGAAAGGTGAAACATTGATCAACTGTGACTCGGAAGAGGAAGGTGAGCTGTTTGTCGGTTGTGCCGGCGGTGCGGACCTGAATATTTCGATCCAGTTTAAAGAAGATACTTATATTCCGGAAGGCGATGTGGCTGTAAAGTTGAGCTTGACGGGGTTGAAAGGCGGCCATTCCGGTGTGGATATTCATTTGGGACGCGCCAATGCGAATAAACTGATCTTCCGTTTTCTGAAAGAAGCTGTTTGTGATTATGGTGCCCGGCTGTCGTCTATTGAAGGCGGTTCGTTGCGTAACGCGATTCCGCGGGAGGCTTTTGCCGTGATCACGATTCCGGGGGATAATGTGGAAGCTTTGTGGGAACTGGTAGCTGACTACCGGGATATGTTCCGTGAAGAATATGCCGGTATCGAAAATAATATCGACTTTGTTGCTGATATGACCGACCTGCCTGCTACATTGATTCCGGAAGAAATTCAGGATGATATTATCAATGCGATCGAAGGTTGCCAGAATGGTGTGATCAGTATGTTGAGAGATTTCCCCGGAACGGTGGAATCTTCTTCCAACTTGGCAATTGTCAAATCGTCGAATGAGTTGATTGAAATAAAGATATTGGTGCGTAGTTCTTCCGAAAGTCGTAAGGCTTCCGTATGTTCCAGTCTTGAAAGTGTTTTCTCTTTGGCTGGCGCTAAGGTGGAATATGGTGGTGCTTATGGCGGATGGCAACCGAATATCAATTCTCCGATTCTGAATGTGATGCAGAAAATATATGAAGAGATGTTCGGTAAGAAGCCGTCGGTAAAGGTAATGCATGCCGGTTTGGAATGTGGTATCATTCAGGAATCTTATCCTGCGATGGATATGATCTCTATCGGACCGGATCTGGAACATCCGCATTCGCCGGATGAAAGGGTGAGTATCCCGTCTGTGCAGAAGGTGTGGGATTTCATTGTTGCTACGCTGGAAAGGATTTAAAGATAGTTTATATATCTTCTCTGGAAAATAAGAGGAGAGATGTCAAGACAGGACTTCCGGATAGGAAAGGTAGAACTTTCATATTTGGGAGTCCTGTCTTTTTTATAGGAAAGAACTTCTCCTTGTTTGCCTATGTTTTGGTGCAAAATACGTTTTGTTTTGCCTATATTTTAGAACAAAAACGGGTGTGTTTTGCCTATGTTTTAAAACAAATAGCCTTGTTTAATATTTATACATTGATAGGAGGGATGCCGGAAGTTGTAAGTAATTATGCCTTTGATGGTGATATTGTTTCTTTAAATAGAGTTTATGAAACCATGTTGGAAGGATACCGTGATGATGTGGAGAAATATGCAAAAGGAGGAGTGCTGTCTGACGTGATTCGTTATATATTGACAGAAGGATGGGCTTTTGCCGGACAAAGTATCACGTTAGGAAGTTTTGCCGGATCTCCTTATAAAGCGCGTGAGGTAGGGGAGGCTTTTCGGACATTGGCAAAAACGCTTTTGTTAGAGTTGGTTTATCCTACTACTTCAGCCTCGGTCCCGCTTGTCTCCGATTTGAAACGGTCGCCGAAGCTGCTCTGGCTGGATACGGGACTGGTGAATTATGCAGCAGGTTTGCAGAAAGAGATTTTTGGGGCCTCTGATATTACGGATGCGTGGAGAGGGATGATTGCCGAGCAGGTGGTAGGGCAGGAATTGCTGGCCCTGTCGAACAAGGTTTCCCAACGGCGGCATTTTTGGATGAGAGGGAAAGTCGGTTCTTCTGCCGAAGTTGACTTTGTTTATTTGTATGATTCGAAAATTATTCCTGTGGAAGTAAAATCCGGTCATAATGCGAAATTAAGATCTATCCATTCTTTTATGGATGAAGCACCGCATGAGTGGGCGGTTCGCGTTTGGAGGAGGCTGTAATTTAAACTGTGTCAGCAAAGCAAACAAATAAAGTATTAACTTTGCTAAC
>NZ_QUGR01000008.1:264-311395 GCF_003479145.1 Parabacteroides sp. AF18-52 | reverse complement strand
TAAGGACTTTATTTTAACTGCCAAATTTTTCAGAAGAAAAATTCAAAGTTTTTTTTGAGTCGCTGCGACGGTTGGAATCTTGCTTAGAACTTCTAACCTCATCCCCTTTCCACAGGTTACCTCTTTCATCATTTCTCATGTGCCGTTCTCTCTCGAATGCGGGTGCAAAAGTAGTGCTTTACAACATACACTCCAAATATTTCATTCTTTATTTTTCAATTATTTTTCCACCGGAGAAACTGTTATATAATGTACGAACGAAAAAGCCTGAAAAAATATTCCTCGCTAACCGATACAATCCACATCTTTCGATTCTGACATACGTTTACTTTGATAGTTTGTCAACTTATTTCAGGACACGACAACCCATTCACTCATTCGTTCAATATATATCGAATGAATGAAACTCAATCATCAAACGAATGAAGCATATATGTGTTCTTTGCGTTTGATATATATCAAACGAATACTTTATACTGTAGCATGACCTTTACTGAAAGTAGTTTACAGATAAAACATTTATTACTAAAAACAATTTACATAACAAAACTAAAATCCTAACTTCAGTTTACACCTTTTGTGTTTATTCCTACAACAACTTTACAGAAAGCTCTGTCGGTTGGAAAGATAAACAAAGTTAGTGAATAAAAATCACCCATCCAAAAGTCATTGCTCTGGGATCGCCTAAGCGGCAAGGGAGTGGAGCAACACTCCCGACGAGCGTTAATCTCTATTGATAAACAGAGATATGAGTTTTCGTATAAGGATAATTTTTCCACATTTTTTTTCAACTCCTTGTCTTGTTTGTATGCCTGCTCAGGCGTTAGCCAGTTATTACTGGCATGGGGCCTTTCCTTATTATAAAACTCGATAGCCGGAATTAATACCTTTCGTATCTCATCCTCATTTTCAAAGGAATATAAAGAAAGCCATTCTTGTTTAAGGATGCCATTAACCCGTTCAGCTACAGCATTCTCCAGTGGATCCCCGTGTTCTGTACGGCTGGCTTGCATACCATTTTTTGCCAATAATTCCATATAAGCAAAGCAAGTGTATTGAATACCTCTGTCTGAATGGTGGATCAAACCAGTCAGTGGATAACCGGCAGTTTCTACTGCCTGATTCAGAGCTTCTTCTGCATTTTTACACTTCATAGATGAAGAAAGTACTCAGCCCATAATCCTGTGGGAATAAAGGTCTGTTATAAGAAATAAATAGCAAAAGCCCTTCGATGTCCAGACATAGGTAATATCACTTACCCAAATCTGGTTCGCTGCAGTAGGAATCAGACCTTTTATCTGATTTGGATAGAAAGGAGCGTATGGATCCGAATAAGTTGTCCGTGCTTTACGTCTTTTTATCCGAAGCATCAGACCGCTTTCTCTCAACAGGTTATAAAAGGCATCACGTCCCATTGTAAACTTCTCCCCAAAATAACTCTTGCACATCTCAAATAATTTCTGGCAACATATACGCGAAGCTTTTAGACGGATATCATGGACATACTCCAATATAAAACCTTTGAATACAAGCCGCTCAAAATCAATCTCATGATGCTGATAATAAGACTGTTTGGTGCCAGCTTTTTTTCTGATCGGAATCTTGAACATTTCTTCTGCCACATCAATCATCGTGTCATAGGCATCTGCACGCATTCTTTCCTGATAAAGAGCCAGTTTCGACTCTTTTAGTTCCCGTTTGAGGCGGTTTATTTCTTCACTTTCCGTTCTTGGGGATTCGTTTTTCTTCATGGGTACTTCTTCATTTTCTTCGCCCACAAATTTACGAATCCAATTGCTTACAGTACACTGCTGAGGGATAGAATATTTTTTACTCAGTGCGTGTTTACTGATTCCACCTGCCAAATACTCTTTGACGACTGCTATACGAAACTCGTCCGTATATTTTTGATAACTGACCTTTGGTTTACACATTTTCTTTTTGTGATTGTGTAAACTTTTTTCAGTACAAGTCATTAATCAGGTATCTTTTACAGGAATATCAAAATAAAAACTCCAAATCCCTGTATTCAAGAATTTGGAGTTTCATTATTAAAAATTCATTTGTTCCATTTACATTACAGGAGCGTCAGGAACTATCCTTTATAAAAGATATTATTATCAGACCAAATAAACGAGCACAAAGAACAATTAGTATCAATAAGTTAACTATATTTGCTGTCTGATAAAAATTACGCGACACAGATATGAAACAATTTTTTAAAATGATGTTTGCCTCAGCCTTAGGAGTTTTCGTTGCTGTTGGCCTGATTTCCATTGTATTTGTATTTACTCTGATTGGTATCGCCACCAGTATGAGCAGTACACCTGAGTATACTCCCAAAAGTAATACCGTTTATAAATTAACGCTTGACGGCAACTTATCTGATAATATCCAGGAAAACCCTATCGCTATGCTGATGGGTGAGACAGATAAAACTCTTTCTTTAAAAGATATATTATCTACAATCCAAACAGCTAAAGAGAACAAAAATATCAAAGGTATATATATAGAAGCAAAATCGTTGAGCACAGGTTCAGCCAGCCTTGAAGCCATTCGCAGAGCTTTAATCGATTTTAAAGATAGCGGTAAGTTCATTGTCGCTTATTCCGACAATTACACACAGGGTTGTTATTACCTTTGCTCTGTTGCCGATAAAGTATTCCTGAATCCCCAAGGCACTTTGGGATTGGTCGGAATGGCATCACAAACAATGTTTTACAAAGAACTGCTCAAAAAAGTAGGTGTAGATATGATGATCTTCAAAGTCGGCACTTATAAAGGAGCCGTAGAGCCTTTTATGCTTGACAAACTGAGTGATGCCAATCGCGAACAGATCCAGTCATACATGGGCAGTATCTGGGAAAATGTAACAAACGGTATTGCCGAAGCCAGAAATATCCCGGTAACCGATATTAATAATTTCGCGAACCTGGGTTATGCATTCGCTGCTGCAGAAAAGACAGTAGAATGCGGATTAGTAGACGAATTAAAATATCGTACCGAAACAGAAGAGTTTGTTAAAGAACTGGCAGGCCAAAGCGACAAACGCCTGCAAACGGCAGATATATCCAAAATCAAAAGTATTAAAACGATCGATCGCGAAAAACCTAACCGTATTGCAATTTTATATGCAGAAGGAGAAATCCAACCTGAACTGCCTTCTTCGCCTTACGATACAGAACAAGCTATCACAGAAAAGGTAGCCAACGAACTGATCAAACTAAAAAATGATGAGAACGTCAAAGCGGTTGTTTTCCGTGTTAACTCTCCGGGTGGTAGTGCTTTTGTATCCGAACAAATCTGGCACCAGGTGGTAGAACTAAAAAAGGTAAAACCGATCGTTGTTTCCATGGGTGACGTTGCCGCATCCGGAGGATATTATATTTCATGTGCTGCCAGCAAAATAATAGCTGAACCTAATACGCTAACCGGATCGATCGGTATCTTCGGTATCTTCCCGAATGTAACCGGTTTATTCAATAAATTATCTCTTACAACGGACATTGTAAAAACCAATACTTATGCCGACCTGGGAGATATGAGTCGTCCGATGCGAGAAGATGAGAAAGTGCTGATCCAGTCGTTCGTTGAAAGAGGATACGATACATTCCTTACCCGTTGTGCCAACGGTCGTGATATGAGCAAAGAAGCAATCAACGAAATCGGACAAGGACGCGTCTGGACAGGCGAGCAGGCCAAAGAGCGCGGATTAGTCGATGATTTGGGAGGTATTGACAAAGCGATCGAAACAGCCGCTACATTAGCCGACCTCAGCGATTACAGTCTAACCTACGTTTCCGGCTCAAAAGATTTCTGGAAAGAATTTATCGAGAAACAGCTGGGAGAAGTAAAAGTATCCATCGTAAAAAATGTGCTGGGTAATGAATATGAGTATTTCAAAACTCTGAATAATATAAAATCGACAACAGGAATCCAGGCAAGACTTCCTTACGATGTTAAACCTTTATAATCCGAGATGCCGACAGAAAACGACATAAAAATACATCCTCTGCTTTCTCCCCTCTCCTTCTTATACGGACTGGGAGTAAGATTCCGTAACCAGCTTTTCGATTGGAAATGCTTAAAATCGGAATCATACCCGATACCTGTTATCTGTATAGGAAACCTAGCAGTGGGAGGAACAGGAAAAACCCCTCATACCGAATACATTATCCGTCTATTGAAAGAAGACTACAGGATAGCTGTACTCAGCCGGGGATATAAGCGAAAAACTACGGGATTCATTTTAGCAAACGAGCAAAGCACCAGTCTTGAGATCGGAGACGAGCCATATCAGATGAAACACAAATTTTCAGATATTCTCGTAGCAGTAGATGCCGACCGTCGTGGAGGTATCGATAAGTTGCTGGCGCTTCCCAAAGAATTACGACCGGAAGTGATCCTACTTGACGATGCCTTTCAGCATCGTTATGTCGCCCCTTCCTTTGCGATCGTACTGACCGACTATCACCGTTTGTTCTACAACGACAAACTGTTGCCGACAGGCAGGCTACGTGAACCGGTCAGCGGAATACGCCGTGCAGATATGGTGATTGTCACAAAATGCGAAGAAGATATGAAGCCCATTGAATACCGTATTATAGAAGAGAACATGAAACTGTTGGCACACCAGTCGATTCATTTCACTCATATAGCATACGCTGATATTAAACCGGTATTCGACAGCCATGCAAAATCTCTTTCCCGGAGTGATATCCGTAAAGAAGACGAACTATTGATTCTATCGGGTATTGCATCTCCTGACGGATTTATCAGAGAAGCCAGGAAGCTATCGGAAAAAGTAACCCCACTGATCTTTTCCGATCATCATACTTTCGAAAAATCCGACATCCGCCGTATGAAAAATGTATTCGACAAAATGAGTTCAACCGGCCGATATATCCTGGCTACAGAAAAAGATGCTGCGCGGTTAATAGACAATCCATATATTCCTGAAGAATGGAAAACATGTATGTATTATCTGCCGATCACGATAGAATTCTGTCTGGACAAAAAATTCGATGATGAAATCAAAAAACATATATCAACATTCCATAAAGATAAATTGTTACGATAAATAAAAGATGAACAAAAGAACAGAAATAGGAACATTAGGCGAGTTTGGTTTAATCCGCCACCTTACAGAGAAAATAGAGTTAAAAAACGAAAGTACGGTAAAAGGCGTAGGTGATGATGCCGCAGTACTCGATTACAAAGAAAAACAAGTATTGGTAACAACCGACCTCCTGCTTGAAGGGATTCATTTCGACCTGACTTATGTTCCCTTAAAACATCTGGGATATAAATCGGCTGTTGTCAACTTTTCCGATATTTATGCAATGAACGGAAAACCGAAACAAATGACTGTTTCACTCGGTATATCCAAACGTTTCTCGGTAGAAGACCTAGATGAATTTTATTCAGGACTTCAACTGGCATGTGATATTTATGGAGTTGACATTGTCGGGGGAGACACTTCTGCTTCATTGACAGGCCTGTGTATCAGTATTACCTGTATTGGTGAAGGCGAGAAAGATAAAATCGTCACTCGCAGCGGAGCCAAAGACACTGACCTGGTCTGCGTATCCGGCGATCTGGGAGCTGCATATATGGGTTTACAACTTCTTGAAAGAGAAAAGAGAGTGTTTAAAGGAGAAAAAGAATTTACTCCTGATTTCACTGGTAAAGAATACTTATTGGAACGTCAGTTAAAACCGGAAGCCCGTAAAGATATTATCGAATCACTCGACAAAGCCGATATCGTTCCAACTTCCATGATGGACGTTTCCGACGGACTTTCGTCTGAATTACTCCATATTTCAAAAGAAAGTAATGTAGGTTGCCGTATATACGAAGACCGTATTCCTATAGATTATCAAACAGCTACTATGGCAGAGCAGTTCAACATGAATTTAGTGACTGCAGCTTTGAATGGTGGTGAGGATTATGAACTTTTGTTCACCGTTCCTCTTACCGACCATGACAAAGTTTCTGAAATGAAAGGAGTTAAAGTCATAGGCCATATTACTCGTCCCGAACTGGGCAACTATCTGGTAGGCCGTGACGGTGGAGAAGTTGAACTGAAAGCTCAGGGATGGAATTCACTTAATGAATAATTTTTGGTATTTTTCTTCACAAACTCTTGCATATTAAAAAAAAGTCCGTATCTTTGCACCCGTTAAACAAAACAATGGTACCATAGCTCAGTTGGTAGAGCAAAGGACTGAAAATCCTTGTGTCCCCGGTTCGATTCCTGGTGGTACCACTGGAAATAAAGCAGTTACATTCAATTGTAACTGCTTTTTTGTGTTAACTCTTCTGTATTTTCAGTGGTCTATTTAAACCATATTTGCACCAATTATCAAAAGGACTATATTATCACGAATATGGAAATAAATATCAACAATCCTATTTTTTCTGTTGAATTTAATAAAACAACAAAGTATATTGATGTAGATGAACTTAACATAAAAATGCAAGAGTTTTTCTATGACAAATCATATTCTAACAATGTTAAAGAATACTTTATCGGATTGATTTGTGTCAGTCCCGGTTTTGATGAGTTCTTCAAGCCAAAACGTCCTAGATATTATGAAGATAAAATCTTAAAAGCAAGAGGCCTTCCAAGGCCGGAAGATATTCATCCAAAACATCGTTTTTCTTGCGAATTAAAATTGGATTATTCAATTTACTACCCTTCAAATAAGGAAGAAGGATATGATATAATAGCCAAATTCCTTTTGGAATTCCTCGAAGTCTTAAAATACCCATCTGCTATAAAAACTTTCGATAAAAAGAAATTTAATGAGGATATGAAGACTTTTTTTATTCAGGTAGGTTGTTCCTTTTGAAAAATAGTTCATTCTACAAATCATAAAAAGAAAATCGCTATAGCTAATCTAACAAGGCTACAGCGATTTTCTTTTTATACGGGGTTATTAAAGGGCTTACTATTCTAATTAGAAGATATGTATTTTTAAATGTAAACTAAAACAAAGAAAGCTGACCATTGATAAGACTTTTCATCTCTCTATCTTTCACAATATCTCCCTCCCTTACATCACCAATCAGCATAGGGGAATTCTTATCATGTTTCCTGCTGTTAAATTCGGCAGTATTATAGTTTCCTTTAATGGCATAACAATAAATGCAACCGTTAAGACAGCTTTCGTAAGTACCGATGTCGATACTCTCTATACAATTACATACACTTCGCTGGTTTTTATCTTTCCGGGCAGAAATAGGATAACCACAAATATTCTCTATCAGCTTTTTATCGACACACATTCCACCAGGTATTCCCAGATGAGTAAGATCTACTTTATTTGTACAGGTATTGAACTCTATGGTAGAAAACTGATCCATAGTCTGCTTAAAGAATACAGCCATTTCCTCTATCTCTTCTTTCTTTAAAGGATGAATATCCAATTTACCGACTTCATTACGAATATGTTGATAATGATCGATAAATCCGAGCATACATCTATTCGTATGATCTTTGAGGGCATAAGCAATCTCTGCAAATGCTTCTTTATGAAAAGAAATATCATATTTTTTATTAGTCAATAGAGGATCATATCGCCAGATGACTTTCTCTTTTCCTATCTTATCTGAAAGCCGCTTAAAAATTTCAATCCGTTTCTGTACGGCAGGTATATGGTTTTCAATATCTTCCCCATAAGGATTCAGGGTAAACTGAAAATAATATTTATAATCCTTCAATCCATCTAACCGATCTATCAAAGGATCCGGATTTTTTGTCCAAAAGACAATACAATCAATAACAGTCGGACTTAAATCTATCCTACTGACCATTTGGGGATTATACGGATTAGGGACTAATACATATTTTTCTTTAATCCTATTAAAAAACCATTCCGAATAAAAGGCCGGAATGTCCGTCCGCCTACTTGCGCTTATGATCATACACTCGCTCCATATCAAATAAATTAGTTATGTTTGCAAAGCTAAATAAACAACTGTAATATAAACTATCCGGTTCTGTTAATTTATTGGATTTATAATCATATCCTATGAAATCTACTGATATTACCCGCGAAGAATTGTGGGCACAGCAAAACTTATCTGCGATGGAGATCGACTATTCTATCTGGGAACGTGACAGGTCTATGCTTCATCAAATGTCAAAGGTCAGTCACACTTGCACATTTGTTGTCGATGTATATAAATGTAAATACACCTTTGCCTCTTCCAATTTTGCTGATTTATTAGGATACGACCGCCATAAAATAGCCACTCTGGAGAAACAAGGAGATTATCTGGAATCACGTATTCATCCCGATGACCGCCAACAACTGGCAGACCTCCAAGTTAGGCTGGGACAATTCATCTATAGCCTTCCCGTCGAAAAACGAAATGATTATTGCAATATATACAGCTTTCGTATCCGCGACACCCGGCAACAATATATACGTGTCAGCAGCAAACAACAGGTTCTGGAAC
Organism: Parabacteroides sp. AF18-52; assembly: GCF_003479145.1. Lineage (NCBI taxonomy): Bacteria > Pseudomonadati > Bacteroidota > Bacteroidia > Bacteroidales > Tannerellaceae > Parabacteroides > Parabacteroides sp. AF18-52. The sequence goes on along the minus strand of NZ_QUGR01000008.1, from coordinate 302,929 downwards.
AAAGCTCCAGCGGAAAAGCATGGCTCATACTGGGGAATATGGATATATCTCCCAACCAGAAAGAATCCGGACAGGTAGATTGTACCGTTATCAATCTCAAAAACGGAGAAATATTCTCCCCTTCCCTGTTAATCCGTCCGCACACAGACCTTACTTCACGGGAAATAGAAATATTATACCTTATACAACAAGGTTTTTTGAGTAAAGAGATAGCCCATCGGCTTTGTATCAGTATCCATACCGTCAATATCCATCGGCAGAATCTTTTACGCAAATTAGGAGTACAAAATTCTATAGAAGCGATAAAAGCGGGAATAGAATCCGGCTTGCTTAGTTAGAACAAATCTACTGCTGCCTCAAAATAAACGGATATTTTACGGCATCCATTCTACAACCCCTGTTACCGGATGCTGTTTTCTCCATTCTTGAAAATCTGCATAATTCCTAATCCCATCCCGAATAACAGCTTGATAATACTCCACACTTATTATCTTTTCAGTCTCAGGCGTTTCATCTTTCAATTGCAAAATAGCCAATCTAGTTTCATCAGTCAGAAGTAACCCGATCCGCTCAGCTACTTTTTCAAAATAACCGTCATAATGGGAACCTTTCCGAATGTGGATCATATCGATCTGCCAAAGTTCATCATCGGGTTCCTGATACCAGGCATGCCACTCTACACATTCCTCAATAGTATGAAGCAGGTTTACACATTCTATTTTCCTGATAAACGGATTTTCTGCCAACTTGGCCATCGCCTGAAAACTACCGGACAAACTCAATGAAGAAGAATAAATATGAAAATCAATATCCCGGTGTTTCATCAATAAACCGGTACGCAAGGACCCAATCAGATTAACTTCTGCTCCTATGCTCTCCCATGCCTGGATAATACCACTGTTTTCTACAATTTTCCAGGCTTTTTGTTGGTTCAGTCGCGCTATATCGAGAATATTCATCTTTCATTTTTTTTAAATCAGCATGTAAAAGTAAAAAAAAGCCTTGATATATAGCTATAAATAACTATTTCATACCCGGAGATCCCAGACTAACTTTGCCCACCCTTTCGAATCTTTTTTAATATAAAATGAGACAGTTATGATATTCAACAAAACAGAAGAACAGGAAAAACAATATCTACAACAGATACTGGAGATCATTAACGATACGATCAACAACACGGATAAGTCGGTTAAAGAACATGTTGACACCCTACAGGAACATAAAGACTATCTATGGTCGAATAAAGATATCGACCCTCACGAAATCCGCTCCATGAGAGAAAGTATCCTGAATCATTTTGCCCTGGGCGAGAACGTGATCGATAAACGTAAACGATTGAGTAAGATACTGGACATCCCTTATTTCGGCCGGATAGATTTTTGCGAAAAGAAAGAAGGAAAGCTAAACACACCCATTTACATAGGAATACATACCTTTTACGATCCTCTAAGCCGTACCAACCTGATATACGACTGGAGGGCTCCGGTCTCAAGTATGTTTTACGACCATGAATTAGGAGAAGCATCTTACATCTCCCCGTCCGGTGAAGTTTACGGCAATATGTCACTCAAACGTCAATACCATATCCGTAAAGGGCGGATGGAGTTCATGATTGAAAGTTCTTTGACCGTTCACGATGATATACTGCAGAAAGAACTTAGTGCCAACGCAGACGACAAAATGAAAAACATCGTCACCACCATCCAACGTGAACAAAACCGGATCATCCGAAATGAAGATGCCAGCATACTTATCATACAAGGAGTAGCAGGTTCGGGTAAAACTTCCATCGCATTGCACCGTATTGCTTATTTACTCTATGCATTAAAAGGAAATATTTCATCAAAAGATATTCTTATTATTTCCCCCAACAAGGTTTTTGCCGACTATATCTCCAATGTTCTTCCCGAACTTGGCGAAGAGACCGTACCGGAAACCAGCATGGAACAAATCCTTTCCAGCATACTTTACAACAAATACAAATACCAAAACTTCTTCGAACAAGTATCGGAACTGCTGGAAAGACCGACTCCGGATTTTATTGAACGGATACAATACAAGTCTTCACCGGACTTCGTTCTACAACTGGACAAGTTCATCCTTCACATAGAAAACACTTATCTTCATGCTACAGATGTAAAGCTAAACAGGTACATCACCATCCCGGCTGAATTCATAAAAGAACAGTTCAGACGATTCAACCGTTACCCGATGCGCCAACGTTTTGAGACGATGACGGAATATATTATGGAAATGATGGCCATTCAATATAACTTCAGTGTAACTACTGCAGAGAAAACCCTGTTGAAAAAAGAAATAAAAAAGATGTTTGCCGGAAACAACGATCTGCAAGTATATAAAGACTTCTTTAAATGGGCCGGAAAACCAAAGATGTTCAAGACACGCAAAAACCATACACTGGAATATACAGACCTTGCCCCGCTTGCCTATCTTCATCTGGCATTGGAAGGGTATCCTCCCCATTCTCCAGTTAAACATCTGCTGATAGATGAGATGCAGGATTATCCCCCCATACAATATAAAATAATCCAAAAACTTTACTCCTGCCGGAAAACAATCCTTGGTGATACATGCCAATCAGTCAATCCCTACGGATCATCGACAGCCGAAATGATTCGAAAAGTATTTGCGACAGGAGAAATTATGAAACTTTGTAAAAGTTATCGTTCCACCTTTGAAATAACAGCTTTTACACAAAACATCCGACCGAATACCGACCTGGAACCTGTTGTTCGTCATGGGGAACACCCCCGAATACTCCGGTTTCAGAATTCTGAAAAAGAGATCGACGGCATTACCGAATTGATCTCCCTATTCAGGAAATCCAAATACAAATCACTCGGAATCATCTGCAAAACAGAAACACAAGCCAGAGAAATAGCCGATAAGCTTCTGAAACATACAGATAATATTTACTTCCTGTCCAGTCAAAGTTCTGCTTTCGTAAAAGGCATTATCATCACTTCCTCCCATATGGCAAAGGGCCTGGAGTTCGACGAAGTGATCGTCCCCCAGGCTAGTAATAAAAATTACTGCTCGGAAATTGACAAAAGCATGCTCTATGTGGCAATAACACGGGCAATGCATAAATTAACAGTGACGTATTGGGGTAAACCCTGTGTTTTATCTATATTTCCCCAACACTAAAATCTTCCGACTTGAACCCACTATAATATCTTCCTGAAAAGGTGGTGAACTTCAAGACACAATAATCAGGATCGGTGACACCTTCTTTATAATACATCGTGTCACCGGGTTCCCAAATCATTTCCTTGCTTGCCGAATCTGTCAACACTTCAACCGTACCTTTCAACATAACTCCTCTGAAAAAACGTCTGTCACAAAAGTAAATACTGGCACGATTATTTTCCCGGAACTGTGCCACACGCATAGAGGAAGTATTGGTTGAAAAGTAAAATATCCGGATTCCTTCCCGATTACGGGGCTGCAACATCGCTTTGATATTTGGAAATCCTTCCCGGTCGACCGAACCGAGGAATGCCACTTTTTGTTTATCGACGAGGTTTCCTATCGTCTTCTCTGAATCTCTCATAATTAAATTATTATTTGTTCTTGATATGGCAAAGGTATGGTAATGAGACTTTCGGGATACAACACAAAAAATGGAAGAAATGTCACTTTTTACGGTTTATGCGTTTTACGATATACCAAAGGTGTTTGACCGGTATGTTCACGGAAAGAACGGACAAAATAGGAAACCGTATCATAATTAAGTGAAATGGCAATCCCGGATACAGGTATATCTGTATAGGTGAGCATTCTTTTTGCCTCTTCCATTACTTTGCGATGGATATACTGTTTGGCACTTACCTGCAGGGAAATCGTAACGATCTCATTCAGATAATTCGGAGTGATACATAACCTATCGGCATAATATCTGACAGAACGATGTTCTTTAAAAGACTGCCCGACATAATGAATGAATCGGCTGATATGAAGGTTACTGCTTTCTTTAGGAATGCTTTCCTTCGTACCTTTTTCAATATAGATCCTGTCGAGCAGCATAAGTATTTCGTATAATTGCGCCCTCAATAAGTGATCTCCATGACGACCATACAAACCGATCTCTTCTTTTATATTGCTTACCAACTGCAGCAAACGCTTGAAAAGAGATTCTTCCGGATGAAGCCTGGCTGCTGTTTTTCCTGGATTGAAATACGAAAGATGCTGGACAAACAAATCATCTTTAAAGAAAGAAGACAAAAACTCATTTTCAAAAATCAATGCATAACCATTCATAATATGATCTTTGTCCCAGTTACGTATTTCGCCGGGTTTAGAAAAAAACACATCGCCGGGGCAAGCTTCGTACAGCAGATTGTCGATAGAGAAATCACCTTTCCCCTCGGTAATAAACGTAATATCATGGTAGGTCAGCGTATGAATAGTTCCGGTTTTCAGAAACTTTTTGATATCTTTTAGCTGGACTACATCTATCAATAGCTCACTACCGTATTTATTTTTATAGAACGTATATCGTGGTATTTCATTTTTCATGATCACAAATATACCCATTTATCAATATCCGACGGTTTCTTTGCCAACAAATACTAACTTTATCGCGTTATAATAAGAAAAGATTGAAGGATGATTGTCAGGACGATATTAGATACAGACCTCTATAAGTTTACGACCTCGTATGCTTATATCAAACTATTTCCTTATGCGATGGGACGTTTCAGTTTCAAAGACAGGGACGAAACAGAATATACGGAAGAGTTTCTGGAAAAGCTCAAAGCGGAGATCGATAACCTAAGCCGGTTAATACTCACGTATGAAGAACTGGAGTATATGACACGCAGCTGCCGGTTCTTGCCCCGTGTTTATTGGGAATGGCTTTCCTCCTTCCGTTTCGATCCCGGAAAGATCGAAGTCTATCTGGACGAGGCACATCACCTGCATGTCGAAGTCGTAGACTATCTTTATAAAGTGACGTTGTATGAAGTTCCTCTACTTGCAATCATCTCCGAAATAAAAAATAGTTTTTCAGGAAATATAGCAGACCCTGAGCTTATCTTTTGTAAGCTCTCCGAAAAAACAGGACTCTCCAATGAACGGCAATTACCTTTCTCGGAATTCGGTACGCGCAGAAGATTTTCATTCGATGTACAAGAGGCAGTGATCGGTTATCTCAGCAAAAATGCCCGATATTGTACCGGTACATCCAACTGTTATTTCGCCATGAAATTCGGGATGAAGATGATGGGAACGCATCCGCACGAATGGTTCATGTTTCATGGAGCACAATTCGGTTATAAACATGCCAATTACATGGCGCTTGAAAATTGGGTCAATGTGTATGACGGTGACCTGGGAATCGCGTTGTCCGATACATATACTTCCGATATTTTCCTATCCAACCTCAGCCGCAAACAGGCAAAATTATTCGATGGCGTCCGATGTGATTCAGGAAATGAATTTGAGTTTATCGACAAACTGACAGCTCGTTATAAAGAATTCGGCATCGATGCAACCACCAAGACGATCGTATTCAGTAATGCACTCGACTTCGGGAAAGCGCTTGAGATTCTCGACTATTGTCATGGAAAGATCAGATGTGCTTTTGGCATCGGAACGAATCTTACGAACGATACTGGTTTCAAACCGTCCAATATAGTAATGAAATTATCCCAATGCAAAATGAATGTCAACCAGAAATGGCGGGAATGCGTCAAGTTATCGGATGATGTGGGTAAACACACGGGAAATCCACAGGAAGTACAAGCTTGCCTGTACGAATTAGGATTAACGCCTTCTTTAATTTTATAAATAAAGAATTTAATATCTTCCGGTAGGCAGCGTAAAGGTTTCTTTATCCGTCAGATAACCATCCGCAGATTTCAGTCGTACTGAAAGGACTATCTCACCGGTTTTCAATTTTGGAGAAGCATGCAATGTGATCGTATAGCTCACCCGCTTATTCGGTTGTAACTGGCGGATCATAACAGGTTTGGACAGTTTCACATATTTACTGCCCTGCTCTATCTTAATAACCGGTTCGACATTATAAGCCGTCTGTCTGCCTTCATTAGACAGGATAAACGAAATACGACAAGTTTCTCCCGCATCTACGATCTGGTTATTGTTCCTGTCTTCCAAATAAATATCTTCTATAACGACATAAGGTAGTTGATACTCCCTGGCACTTGTCGTGCTTCTGCTATTACGCTGATTTTGAGAAGCAGCCGCAGTAGCACCCAAAACCGTACCTCCAACCGAGCCCACAAACGACCCGATCGCTTCCCCGCGATATCCTCCGGCTGCATGACCGATCACCGCACCGGTAACCGTCCCAGCCAGCATCCCGACTTGAGAACCAACGATCGTCCTCGATGTCGGATCCATTGTCGCACATCCCGTACAAAGTACGGAAGCCATCAGTAACAGGATATAATTCTTCATGCCCATACAAATCAACGTTTTATTTATCCGCTAAAATACATATATTCAGGGAATAAAGCCTAATCAAAAACACGATAATATTCGTCTAAACAGAAAACAGGAGCTTGTATTTACCAACGATTGAAATGGAGAATCTCCGGTTTATACTTATTTTTCGGAGTGTCGTCGTGTAAAGGATAGCCTATCGGAATCAGGTTCAACGGAACGATCAATTCAGGTAGAGCCAATTGCTTACGGACAATCTCAACGCGATCTTCCTCCGGATAAACAGCAGTCCAAACAGCACCTAAGCCCATTGCCTCAGCCGCTATCAGTAAATTTTCCGTTGCAGCAGAACAATCCTGAATCCAGTATTCATCCTCCAAACCATTATAAGCTTTACTCAAATCACCGCATACAACAATTGCAGCAGATACCTTAGCAGCCATTTTCGCATAAGGTAATAGAGCCGCAAGTATGTCAAGCGTAACCCGATCGTCGATCACGACAAATGCCCAGGGTTGTTTATTGACCGCCGACGGTGCAGACACGGCAGCCTTCACCAATATTTCGAGTTGTTCCCGGCTGACCGGCAGGTCAGTATATTGGCGAACACTTTTACGACTCATTATCGATTTAAGCACAATATCTTGTTCTGATTTCATAAGATTTGTATCCATACAATTATTCTTTATTACAACTCAACTAAGATTCACTATATAGATAAAACGCCGGGAAGACTAATTTTGTTTTGTATCACCCAAAATCAATCCAGCGTCAGGTTAAACTCATCCTTCAACTTGGCTAGAACCGGATTCACGCTTAACAGATGTTCAAACTTTTCAGTAGAAGTATAAGCCAGATGCTTCTCATTGGTTTCCACAATCCGTACACGCATCTGTATACGTGTATTCTTCAACTGGATACGTAGGTAGTTCAATAGATCCACACAGCCATTGCTCAACTCATCCTGCTGGCCCGGATTATGAACACCCACTTCAAAGAAATAATTCTCCTGCAAAACGGGCTTGCAATTGATCATGGTATTTTTCAGGTACACCTTCTTATCGATCATCCCGCTAGCAGCATAAGCATCCCAATAATGAACCAGATCTTCTTGCGAAAAAGGGTTTACCATTTCCTGTACGGTCCGGCTCTCTTGCTGCGTCATCTGATTTTTTGGTTTTTCAACACCGATTTCTTTCAGGGAAGTACTCAAATGAGGCGGACGTGACGTTTTTTTAGGAGAAGAAGCCGAAGGTCCTTGCGGAATAATAGTTGCCGATGAAGGCATGTTCGTCGTTATCACCTGCCCATTACCGCCATTCATTCCGGCAGTTTGCTGAGGCATGTGATTAGCCATTTGCCCGGGCTGAACCTGCTGACGCATCGGCTGTCCCTGAGAGACTGGCTGCGCCCCTTGAGAAACAGATTGTCCGGGAGCACCGGAAGCGATCGGTTCAATTACTCCTTTTTTTTTATCATCGACAACTTGCCCGGCAGAACTTAACTGGCAAAGCTGGATAAGTGTCAGTTCTAGCAACAAACGTTTATTGCGGCTGGCACGATAATTCAGATCGCAGGAGTTTGCCAGTTCGATCGCTTTAAAAAGCAATTGATCCGGACAACGTTTTGCCATCTCCTTATATCGTTCGCGGATAGAGGCACCGACCTCAAATAATATCAGTGTCGCTTCATCCTTGCAGACCAGCAGATCGCGAAAATGAGCCGCCAGACCGGTTATAATATTCTGCCCGTCGAAACCTTTGCTTAATATTTCATTCAGTATAAGAATAGATGAACGGACATTTCCTGCCAGAATAGCATCGGTAAGACGGAAATAATATTCATAGTCAAGCACGTTCAGGTTGTCGATAACAGCCTGATAAGTAATATTTCCGTTGGTAAAACTGACCACCTGGTCAAAGATAGACAAAGCATCACGCATACCTCCGTCAGCTTTCTGGGCAATCACATTCAATGCTTCCGGTTCCGCCGTTACATTTTCCTGTGAAGAGACATATTCGAGATGCTCCACCATATCCGTTATTGAAATACGGGAAAAATCATAAATCTGGCAACGCGACAAGATGGTTGGCAACACTTTATGTTTTTCGGTAGTAGCCAGAATAAACAAGGCATGATGAGGCGGTTCTTCCAACGTCTTCAAAAAAGCGTTGAAAGCCGCCGAACTTAACATATGTACCTCATCGATAATAAAAACCTTATATTTCCCGATAGCGGGCGGAATACGCACCTGATCGATCAGCGAACGGATATCGTCCACAGAGTTATTGGACGCGGCATCCAGTTCGTGGATGTTATAAGAGCGTTGCTCATTAAACGCCTGACACGATTCACATTCGTTGCAGGCTTCTCCGTCGGTTGTCGGATTCAGGCAGTTGATCGTCTTAGCAAAGATACGTGCACATGAAGTTTTCCCGACACCACGCGGTCCGCAAAAAAGATAGGCATGAGCGAGCTTGTTACTTTGTATTGCATTTTTTAGTGTAGTGGTAAGAGACTTTTGCCCTACGACACTACGAAAAGTAGAGGGGCGGTATTTTCTTGCCGATACAATATAATTGTCCATTCTTTGCTTTTTTATTAACAACACAAAGATATACAAAATAATTCATTTATCTTTGCGAAAACGAAGTTCCATGTCACGCATAAAAGACTTTTACAACAAGTATCTATCCAGGATAAATGCCTATTGGCTGGTTATCATCGGATTTCTGATCCTCACTTTCACGGTGGGCGACAGCAATTTGTATAAGCGGTATACGTATGACGAAAAGATCCGCAGTCTGGAAAGAGAGATCAAACATTATCAGAAAGAAATTGAGATAAACAGTAAGAAACTGAACGATCTTCACACTGACAAGGAAGGTCTGGAACGGTTCGCCCGTGAAGAATATTTCATGAAGAAGCCGAACGAAGACGTCTATATCATCAAAAAGAAATAATGAATCAAAAAGCAAGAACAATCATTTTCAATATTGCCGGTTTACTGATACTGGCAGGTGCCGTTTTATTCCTCACCAAGTGGTTTCTGGCACCCTATCTCTTCGCTGTAGGTGCCGCCGGCATGGCGATCTGTTTCCTGACATTGCCCACTAAAGAAATGGAGTTTCGCGAACGTCGTCTGCACCGCTTCAACATAATCGCTTCCGTTCTGATGATCTGCGCCTCCGGGCTAATGTTCAAGGATATGAAAGAATGGGTGATCTGCCTGACGATTGCCGCCGTCCTGTTACTTTACTCGTCATTCGTATCCGGAAAAAAGAAATAAATCTCCAATTTTTCCCCACAACATTTTTTCATGTGGGGACTTTTACCCACTGCAGTGGGGATAAAGCCCCACCCCAGTGGGGGAACCCCCCCACATGTGTGGAACATTTTCTTTACCTTAGCAGAAATAACACGTAAATACATAAAAAAAGCCGTTACAATATGCAACAGCTTTTTCTATATATTATTTTAATCTCTTACTTACTTTCCGCTGGAATAGCTCTTATTCAATAAGTCGATCAATTCGTTTGTGATATCGTAAGCATCGCCGGCCAATAAAATATTATCTTCTGCCGTATTGCTGAAAATTACCTGATATCCTTTATCCTTATTATATACTTTCAATTTTGAAACAACAGTATCACGAAGCTGTTCGTTCAATTTCTGACGTTCCAACAATAAATCCTGTGATAATTTAGCATCCAGATCTTTCAGTTCCTGTTCTTTTTTCATCAAACGTTCCTGTTCCTGTTGTGCTCTTTCACGAGTAAGGAAGGCATTATTTTCCATTTTACGATAGAACTCCTGCACTTCGGTTTGTAAGGTACGTGCCTGCTGCGTTACATTTGCACGTGAATTTTCTTCTTTTTTCAGGAGCTGTTCGTTCAGATCCTTGAAATAATTATAATTAAGCAAAAGCGAATCGACATTCACATAAGCGATAGGGAGCAGACTGGTAGTATCACCATCTCCGGATGCAAATGTTTTTGTTACTGTCGATTCTTTCTTGTCGGAAAATTGCATTATGAACAATATCACGACAGCCACCGCGAGCACACCATTAATTACGTAGTTAATGTTCTTCATAAAGTGTAAATTAAATCCTTATTTTATTCTTCTGTTTCTTTTACTCTATCATATAGATTCCTTTGCCTGGCCTGTTCCCGGTCTTGCGTCTTGGCACAATGTATACCTTTTTTACCTAGTGCTCTGTTACCTCCCACATGCGTATTCGGGAACCTTCCCCCTTTCTTGAATATCACTTTTATAGCAAGTAACACAACACAAATAACAAGAATTATGACCGTAAGCAATATCGTTGTAAGCATTTTCTCTATATTTGTGGACGCAAATATAAGAGTTTAAGTGATTATAAAGTATCTTTTTGGTATTTAATTCTACTTTTTTTCATACATAACTCAGAAAACGATCACATTATTAACTATAGAGTAACATCTGTAATATATTGTAACATTATGAAGATTACTGACTTAAAGCCTGAAATCGTTTGGAAGTTCTTCCATCAGGTAACACAAGTGCCCCGCCCTTCAAAGAAGGAAGGCAAAATGATCCAGTATCTGGAATCGTTCGCTAAAGAGTATAAAATCGTCCTGAAAAAAGATACAGCCGGAAATATCCTGATGTCGAAACCGGCAACGCCCGGATATGAAAACCTGCCGGTCGTTATCCTGCAGTCTCATATGGATATGGTTTGTGAAAAAAACAACGGAACAGTCCACGACTTCGACAACGATCCGATCGAAACAATCGTCGACGGTGACTGGCTGCGTGCCAACGGAACGACACTGGGTGCCGACAACGGCATCGGTGTAGCTGCCGAACTCGCCATCCTGGCTTCCGACGATATCGAGCACGGACCGATAGAATGCCTGTTCACTGTTGACGAAGAAACAGGTCTGACCGGAGCAAAAGCACTTGAAAAAGGATTCATGACCGGCGATATCCTGCTGAACCTGGATAGCGAAGACGAAGGGGAAATTTTCATGGGTTGTGCCGGAGGAAAAGACACACAGGCTGTGTTCCATTGCGAACAACGTGCAACCAATCCTAATATGTTATATTTCAAAATCAATATTAAAGGATTGAACGGCGGACATTCCGGAGGTGAAATTCATAAAGGATTGGGTAACGCCAATAAGGTATTGGTTCGCTTCTTATATTTACTGAACAATGAAGCGGATTTCACCCTATGTTCTATCGAAGGAGGAAATTTACGCAATGCCATTGCGCGCGAAGCACACGCAGTGATCGGTCTGTATCCGGAAGATAAAGAACAGGTTCGCGTCCTGCTCAACAACTATACTGCCGATATAGAAAATGAACTGAAACATGTCGATCCGAACGTGCAGATCACCATGGAATCGACTGACCGTCCGGAATTCTGCATAAGCAATTTCGATATGGAAAAGGTTATCTGGGCATTACAAGCCTGTCCTCATGGCGTGATCGGTATGAGTCATGACATCGAAGGCCTGGTAGAGACTTCCACCAACCTGGCTTCCGTAAAAATCAAACAGGATGCGGAATCAGAAATGTTCATCATCACAGTAGGAACCAGCCAACGCAGTTCCATCGAGTCATGTAAGAATATGATCGCCAACCAGGTGGCTTCCGTATTCAAACTGGCCGGCGCTGTCGTTACTCATGGCGACGGTTATCCGGGATGGGCTCCGAATCCGGATTCTAAAATCCTGAAAGTAGCACAAGATACTTATAAACGTTTATTTAATAAGGATGCCAAAATCATGGCTATCCATGCCGGACTGGAATGTGGTTTATTCCTCGAAAAATATCCTAATCTGGATATGATTTCTTTCGGACCGACATTAAGAGACGTTCACTCACCGAACGAACGGATCGAAATTAAAACCGTCGGTTTGTGGTGGGCACATCTTTTGGAATTATTAAAAAGCGTACCGGCAAAATAAATTTTAATATTCTACGTTATAGAAAGAGGATTAACACTTTAATCGTGTTTTTCCTCTTTTTTTATGTTAAGGCCTGAAAACATTCTTTATAAATCGTTTGTTTATAAAGAAACAAGAACACAAAGGCATACATTTTAACATTTAGGAAAAATGAAAAAAATTACAGCGCCGTTGCTGATCATATGTACTCTTTTACTCAACCTGTTGGCTGGATGCGACGGGCTGGACGAAAATTATTCGACCAATCCGAATCACCGGTTGAGTTTTTCGACAGATACCTTATCTTTTGATACAGTCTTTACAACGATCGGTTCCGTTACAAAACAATTCATGGTTTACAACAGAAACAACGAACCACTGAATATAGAAAGAATAATACAAGCCTCACCTGCTAGCAGCGGATTCCGTATCAACGTGGACGGACGCAAAGGAGACAATTTTGACAATGTTAGGATTGCTGCCAAGGACAGTATGTATATATTTGTAGAAGTAACTGTCAACCCTACCGGCAAAGATCAACCGTTATTAATTCAGGATTCCATACGATTCAATTACAATAGTGTGACGCAAACAGTGCTATTGGAAGCATGCGGACAGGATGTTAAACTGATCAAAGGTGGCCAGACATTGAGTGAAGATACCCAACTGACAGCAGAACGCCCGTATCTGATATACGATAGTTTGATGATCGATAAAGGCGTAACCGTAAATATAGAAGAAGGAACAATCTTTTATATGCACGACAAGGCCAAAATCATAGTCGACGGCACAGTTATCGCCAACGGCACAACAGAGAAACCGATCATCTTCCGTGGCGACCGTCTTGATTTCATTCTGGACGACCAACTTCCATATGACCGCACACCAGGACAATGGGGAGGCATCATTTTCAAAAAAGAAAGTTTTGACAATGTATTTAATAATGTAATAGTACGAAACGGAAACAACGGCATTACGTGTGAAGCCTCAGATCCCGAAAAGTCCAAATTAAAGATCAATAATTCGCAGGTCACCAATATGGACGGAAATGTTTTGACAGCTATCAACAGTAATATAGAAGCTACGAACTGCGAGTTTACGAATGCCACAGTAGACGTCGTGCTATTAAATGGCGGCAAATATAATTTTACTCACTGCACGCTGGCTAACTATATATCTGCCAAAAGCAGGCATTCCACTGTTCAGGAAGGAGAACCGAGTTTTACTTTGCGATTAATAGACAATGCTGTCGATAATAAAATAGGTCCGTATGATCTATTGCAGGCCAATTTCGATAATTGTATCATCGATGGTAGTCTGGGAGCCGGTAAAGAAATTGAAATTTCATCAGGAACCAAGACTACTTTATTAAGAAATAACAATCTGAAATATCATTTCAACCATTGCGTGGTTATGATGGACCAGAACGATAGTGAAAATTTTACCGATGTCATTTTTATTAAAGGAAAAGACGACAGTAAAATGGAATACAGAATGACCGGCGGAAAAACGAACAAATTCATGTATGACTTCCGCCCCGGTAAGGATACATCTCCGGGTGTCGGTAAAGCAGACTTATTCATTTCACAAAAATATCCGATTGACCGGAACGGCGTCAACCGGTTAACGAACAACGGCCCGGATATCGGAGCTTACGAGTTTGTACCTCTGGAAGAAGATGAAAAATAAAAACAATTATATATGACCAGAACCTTAACTATACTCATTTACGTTCTAGCCTTTCTCACCCTTCCGGCAAATGCCCAATCCGGGTTCAGAGTCATGAGTTACAACGTAGAGAACCTCTTCGACACAGAAGACAATCCGGACAAGAACGACAACGACTTCCTCCCGTCGGGCAACCATCACTGGACACGCGGACGGTATTATCATAAACTCCAGCAGGTAGCGAAAGTGATCAGTGCCGCAGGTGAATGGGATACACCCGCCTTAATCGCTCTTTGTGAAGTGGAAAATGATTCTGTCCTGACCCATTTGCTCTACCAGACACCATTAAAACTGCAACAATACCGATATTGTATGACACATGGTTCAGATATAAGAGGTATAAATTCTGCTCTTCTCTACCAACGGGACCGGTTCGGCTACATCGGTCACAAAGAACATCCGGTTATCTTTACGCACAAAAAACATAAACAAACCCGTAATATTCTCCATGTATGGGGAAAGGTCATCACTTCCGACACTTTAGATGTATTCGTCTGCCATCTCCCGTCACGCTACGGAGGTGAAAAAGAGAGCGAAGCAGACCGCTTCGACGCTGCCCGAACATTACGTGAGCTTTGCGACTCCTTACTGAGAATTCGCACAAATCCTCAAATCCTGATCATGGGTGACTTCAACGATACACCGGAAAATACCAGTATCACACAAATACTGGCTGCCGAAAAAATCACCACAAGAACGGAGGCGAACAAACTTTATAACCTTTTCGCCGATCCCCACGTCCTGAATCATCCGGGAACACACAAATACCAGGGTGAATGGAATCAGCTCGACCATATCATTGTTTCCGGAAATCTGCTTGATAAAAATTCCACCATGCATGTTGCCCCCGGAAGCAACCGGATATTCATACCACCTTTCCTGCTTACCGAAGATAAGACCTGGCATGGCAAACGTCCTTTCCGAACCTATTATGGCTTTAAATATGAAGGCGGTTACAGCGATCATTTACCGATCATTACCGACTTTTTACTATCTTTGCCTGATAAAGATTTGAATTAAAACAAACATGCAGAAACATCATATACTGGCTGGATTTCTTTTCTTCGCCGGAATTACAAGCATTACAGCCGAAGCGCAGCAACTTCGCAAACCGATGGATCATCCGGTCTTGCTTAGCGGCAATTTCGGAGAACTAAGAAGCAATCATTTTCACTCAGGAATAGATTTCAAAACACAAGGAGTGGAAGGAAAACCGATACATTCCGTGCAAGACGGTTATGTTTCGCGCATATCAGTCAGTCCGTGGGGATACGGTAACGGCTTATATATCACACACCCGGACGGTACAACGACTGTTTACGGACATCTACAGAAATTCTCCCCGAAGATCGCAGCCTATGTTAAAAATAAACAGTATGAATCAGAGAGTTTCAATGTAAACCTGGCACTCACTCCTGATGAATTGCCGGTCAAGGAAGGCGAACTGGTCGCTTTAAGCGGAAATACCGGCAGCTCCGGCGGTCCTCACCTCCATTTCGAAGTGCGCGACACGAAAACAGAGGAACCGATGGACCCGATCGAGTATTATAAAGAGCTGATACAGGACACCAAACCTCCCCGGATACAAGGTATCATGATCTGTCCTGTAGAAGGAAAAGGCGTAGTAAACGGTAGCCGCCGGAAACTGGAACTAAAGCCCGTCACCGCCAAGAACGGCAAACAAACATTGACAGGAAAGATCGAGGCATGGGGAGAGATAGGACTGGCGGTAAAAGGTTACGACTATATGGATAATACCTCCAATATCTACGGTGTTAAAGAAATCACGCTGACAGCAGACAGCCAGGTCATCTATCATAGCAACTTGGACCGTTTTGCTTTCGATGAAACCCGGTATCTGAACAGTTTCACAGATTTTGAGGAATGGAAAGAACATCGCTCTTTCTATATGAAAAGCTTTGTCGATCCGGGTAACCGCCTGCGGTTCATTGAAAGTATTAACCGCGGTATCCTGACGGTCGATGAACCCCGTACGTATCATTTAACCTACCGTCTGGCAGATGCATTCGGCAACACCACCCAGCTAATCCTTCGGATTGAAGGGAAAGAGCAGCCTATACCGGAAATCGACACAGATAATACCGAACTTTTCCATTGGTGGAGTGACAACCGTTTCGGAGCCAAAGGAATCCGCCTGACAATCCCGAAAGGAAATCTCTATGACGACCTGTATTTCCGCTATTCGGTAAAAGAAGACAGCACTGCATTGGGAGCCGTACATACATTACATAATAAACCGATCGCCTTACACAAATCAGCCAAACTCTCCCTACGCCTGCAGACAGATACACTGGAAAACAAACAACAATACGGAATTGTCCGCCTGCAAAACGGACGCAGGTCATGGACCGGAGGCGTTTACCGCAATGGCTGGATCGATGCAGATATACGCGAAATGGGCAGCTACACGCCAGGACAAGACATTGTACCTCCGACTATTACGCCGCTCAATCCCGCCACATGGGTCAGCAAGCAAGCCATTTCATTCAGGTTGTCGGACAATCTGAGCGGTGTACAAACATACCGGGGAGAAATCGACGGACAATTCGTCTTATTCGAGATGAACAGCCAATCCGTTATCACTTATCACTTCGATAAAGAGCGGCTGTCGAGAGGGAAACACACATTGGAACTGGTCGTAACAGATGCCTGTGGAAATCAAACCTCTTATACTTATCCGTTTACATGGTAAGAAATAACTTGTCTTTTTTCTTGAAAATAAGGATGCAAGCCATTGTTTACAACAATTAATTTGTATCTTTGTTTTCTCATAAATTAAGAAATAACACATATATAAATGCAAGATATTTGGGTATGGAAAACAACGAACTGTTAGAAATGGTAAGAAGTAAAGCTCAAAGCTGGCTTACCAAAAGTTATGATGCCGAAACAAAAGCAAAAGTACAGGAATTACTGGACAATGAAGATCCGACAGAACTGATCGAATCATTCTACAAAGACCTTGAATTTGGTACAGGAGGTTTAAGAGGTATCATGGGTGTAGGCACCAACCGTATGAATATTTATACAGTCGGTGCCGCTACACAAGGTTTGTCAAACTATCTAAAAAAAGAATTTGCCAACCTGGATCAGATCAAAGTTGTTATCGGACATGACTGCCGTAACAACAGCCGTAAGTTTGCCGAAATCTCGGCCGACATCTTCTCTGCTAATGGTATCAAAGTTTACATGTTTGAAGACCTTCGCCCGACACCGGAAATGTCTTTCGCTATCCGTAAACTGGGATGTCAGAGCGGTATCATCCTGACAGCATCCCATAACCCGAAAGAATATAACGGCTACAAAGCCTATTGGGACGACGGTGCACAGATGATCGCTCCGCACGACCGTAACACGATTGCTGAAGTAAATAAGATCCGCAACGCCAGCGATATCAAATTCAAAGGAAATAAAGAGCTGATCGAAATCATCGGTTCAGAAATCGACAACCTGTACATCGACGCTTTGACAACGATTTCCCTTTCTCCGGAAGCGATCAAACGTCATCACGACATGAAGATCGTTTACACTCCGATCCACGGTACCGGGGTAAAGATCATTCCGGCTACATTGAAAGCATTCGGATTCACCAATGTCATCCATGTTCCCGAACAGGATGTGGTAAGCGGTGATTTCCCTACGGTAATCTCTCCGAATCCGGAAGAACCGGCTGCATTGGCCATGGCTGTTGAAAAAGCAAAAGAAACAGATGCTGACCTGGTACTGGCTTCCGACCCGGATGCTGACCGCGTAGGTGCTGCCGTAAAGAACAACGACGGTGAATGGGTTTTACTGAATGGTAACCAGACTGCATTGATGTTCGTTTATTACCTGATCACCCGTTGGAAAGAACTGGGTAAGATCAACGGTAAGGAATATATCGTAAAAACAATCGTTACCACAGAGCTGATCCGTACGATCGCCGAACGTAACGGCGTCGAACTATACGACGTTTACACAGGCTTCAAATGGATTGCCGACGTAATGAAGAAAAACGAAGGAAAGAAAAACTATATCGGTGGCGGTGAAGAAAGCTACGGATTCCTTTGCGAAGACTTCGTTCGCGATAAAGATGCTGTTTCTGCATGTGCTATTCTGGCAGAAATCGCTGCATGGGCGAAAGACCAGAATATCACCATGTATCAGTTGTTACAGAATATTTATGTACAATACGGTTTCTCTAAAGAAAAAGGTATCTCTGTCGTGAAGAAAGGCAAGAGCGGTGCTGAAGAGATCGAAGCCATGATGAAGAACTTCCGCGAAAATCCGTTACAGGAAATCGCAGGTTCAAAAGTATCTTTGTTCTATGACTATGCATCTCTGAAAGGTTACAGCTACAGCGATAACGAGACAATCACTTTGGATATGCCGACAACATCCAATGTGCTGCAATATTTCACTGAAGACAATACGAAAGTATCTATCCGTCCTTCAGGTACAGAGCCGAAGATCAAATTCTACTGCGAAGTTCATTCCAAAGTAAACAGCCTGGAAGATCTGCCGGAAGCAGAAAAAGCTGCCGAAGAAAAGATCAACCAGATCAAAGCTTCTCTGGGAATCTGATCGGATAACCGGATCAAGATAAAAAACAGGGCAGGAAGTCGAACTTCCTGCCCTGTTTTTATTTCCTACCGGTCATATTAAGACTCCACCTTTTAAAGATCAAAGATTATCTTTACCGAAGCAAAGAGGTAAAAGAGATGCCGCACTCGGCGCCACTACCACCTCCTTCGTCCCACAAAGCAATACCTTCATCGGCCTGTTATAACGTTGTTCCGTTTCCAGCAAAACCTGACGGCAGGCACCACAGGGAGAAATACTTTCTACTTGTTTGCCACCTGTAGACGCTGCGATAGCCAAAGCAACCACAGGTACGTCCGGATACTGATGTCCGGCATGAAACAAGGTTACCCTTTCCGCACACAGACCGGAAGGATAAGCCGCATTTTCCTGATTACTGCCCGTCACAATCGTCCCATCGGCCAACAACGCAGCCGCACCGACATGAAATTCCGAATAAGGTGCATACGATTGCTCAGTCGCTTTCAGGGCAGCATTCACTAAAGGTAATTCCTCATCCGGGACTTCGTTCAGCAAATATACTGTTATTGGGGTTTTCAGTTTGATTTCTTTCATAAGCTCAATGATTAGACAAACAAAGATAGTAAATTTGTATCTTTGTCCGATAAAATACGAATAATTCCAATCAGTATATGCAAATACCTCTGCTCACACCTCAAAAAGACCCGATGGGTGCGGCTATCGCCGATTATTTTGCTAACGGTAAAGCCAGTAAACTGCGCGTTTTCTCTTCCATGTTCGACGAAGATGAGATTCCGGTAAAACAGTTATTCCGTAACTTCGCAGAAATGCCCGCACTCGAACAGGAAGCCCTCCGGATAAGTTACGGTAACATTCTCGATGTCGGAGCCGGAAGCGGTTGCCATTCGTTGGCATTACAGGAAATGGGCAAGACAGTCAAAGCGATCGATATATCTCCATTATCAATTGAAACGATGCAAAAAAGAGGAGTAAAAGAGGTTAGCCTGGATAATTTCTTTAGCGAACAGTTCCACGGTTCCTTCGATACGATCCTGATGTTGATGAACGGTTCGGGAATCGTTGGAAAGATCAGTAATCTTCCGGTTTTCTTTGACGCATTAAAGCGCCTGCTTGCTCCGGGAGGCTACGTATTAATGGATTCCTCCGACCTGCGTTACCTCTTTGAAGACGAAGACGGTAATCTCGATATAGATATGGAAGACGACTATTACGGTGAAGTAGATTTTCGTATGCAATATAAGAATATAAAAGGCGACCGCTTCGACTGGTTATATCTGGATTTTCAAACGCTCTGCCTACATGCTGCCAACAACGGGTTCAAAGCGGAAAAGATACAGGAAGGTGAGCATTATGATTATCTGGCTAAAATTAGCAGTATATAAACCTGCTTTTTATAGATTATTTAGAAGAATAATATATCCAGCTTCATTATCTTTGCGAAAATAAATACTTTAGAGAGCTCTTTTATGAAACTAACGATACGTATTTTTTGCCTTTTATTTTTCATTGCGACATTTGCGGAAGCAGCAACCCAGAGGAAAATACCTTCCTACGAAAAATATATAAAGACATACAGCACTCTGGCTGTGGAACAACAAAGGCAACACCGGATTCCTGCCAGTATCACACTCGCACAGGGATTACTTGAATCCGGAGCCGGACAAAGCGATCTGGCACGCCGTTCAAACAACCACTTCGGTATCAAATGCCATTCAGACTGGCGTGGCGGACGCGTATATCATGATGATGATTTACGCGGTGAATGTTTCCGGAAGTACAAACGGGTGGAAGATTCGTATGAAGACCATTCCAAATTCCTGAAACGCTCACGCTACGAATCGCTGTTCCGTCTAAAGATCACCGATTATAAAGGATGGGCGAGAGGCCTGCAGAAATGCGGTTACGCAACCGACCGTGCCTATGCCAATAAACTGATCAAAGTGATTGAGGATTACGAACTTTATCGTTACGATTCCGGAAAAATACAGAAAACGACACATCAGGAAAAGAAGAAACAAAAATATCCGTCGGTCAACTACACGATATACAGAACTTTCGGACTGTTGTATGTCTATGCAAAAGAGAACGACAGTTTCGACCAGATCGCACGCAATCTGGACTTCAGCGTCAGAGAACTGAAAAAATACAATGAGGTGCCGGAAGACTTCCCATTACAGAAAGGCGATATCGTCTATCTGGAAAAGAAGAAGAAAAAGGCAGACAAGCCTAATTACGACCATGTTGTACAGATCGGAGAGTCCATGCACAGCATTGCACAGAAATACGGAATACAGATTAAGAGCCTGTATAAGATGAATAAAAAAGACAAAGATTACGTTCCTGAAGAAGGAGATGTGCTTAAACTTAGATAAGTAACATAAAAAAATAGTATCTTTGCAGCCAAATATGTAAAAACAATGAGTGACCAACGTTACAACCTGCGCGGTGTATCCGCTTCAAAAGAAGATGTTCACAATGCGATAAAGAACATCGATAAGGGAATATTCCCTAAAGCATTTTGTAAGATCATCCCCGATATATTAGGCGGTGATCCTGAATATTGCAACATTATGCACGCTGACGGAGCCGGAACGAAATCATCCCTGGCTTACATGTACTGGAAAGAAACCGGAGATCTGTCTGTGTGGAAAGGTATAGCTCAGGATGCACTGATCATGAACATCGACGACTTGCTGTGTGTAGGCGCAGTAGACAATATACTCGTTTCTTCCACTATCGGACGCAATAAACTGCTGATCCCCGGCGAAGTCATCTCCGCCATTATTAACGGAACGGACGAACTGCTGGCCGAACTGCGTGAAATGGGCGTAGGCTGTTATGCAACCGGAGGCGAGACTGCCGATGTGGGCGATCTGGTTCGTACCATCATTGTGGACAGTACCGTTACCTGCCGCATGAAACGGTCGGATGTGGTTGACAACAGTAATATACAGGGTGGAGACGTAATTGTCGGCATGGCTTCTTACGGACAATCTACCTACGAAAAAGAATATAACGGCGGAACCGGCAGCAATGGCCTGACCTCTGCCCGTCACGACGTATTCGCCAAATATCTGGCAAGCAAATATCCGGAAAGCTATGATGCAGCCGTTCCTGACGAATTGGTTTATTCAGGCGGACTGAAACTGACCAACAAGATCGAAGAACTGGGTATCGACGCCGGAAAACTGGTATTGTCTCCTACCCGCACCTATGCTCCTGTGATCAAAGTATTGCTGGACAAACTGCGTCCGCAGATACATGGTATGGTACACTGTTCCGGCGGAGCACAGACCAAAGTGATGCATTTTGTAGAAAACAAACGTGTGACAAAGAACAACCTGTTCCCTGTCCCTCCCCTTTTCCGCATTATTCAGGAACAGAGCGGAACGGACTGGAGCGAAATGTATAAAGTGTTCAACATGGGCCACCGCATGGAAATTTACCTATCGCCCGAACATGCAGAAGAAGTGATCGGCATTGCCAAAAGCTTCAATATCGACGCACAGGTTGTAGGCTTCGTGGAAGAAGCAGATAAAAACGAATTGATCATTGAAAGCGAAAAAGGTCGCTTCGTATATTAATCTGATAAATGGCCGATAATAATTTATTAGGAAGACTAGACGGATTAGTAAGCCGTTTTGAAGAAGTCGGGACACTGATCACCGACCCGGCAGTGATTGCCGATATGAAACGGTTTGTAAAACTCAATAAAGAGTACCGCGATCTGGAGAAGATCGTGGTTACCCGCAACGAATATGTCAATACTTTAAACGGAATAAAAGAAGCACGCCAACTGCTGGAAACGGAACAGGATCCCGAAATGAGGGAAATTGCCCGTGATGAGTTGGATGCCTGCAACGCCCGTATCCCGGAACTGGAAGAAGAGATCAAGCTGTTGCTTGTCCCCAGCGATCCGGAAGACGACAAGAATGCCATCGTTGAAATACGCGGCGGAACGGGAGGCGATGAGGCCGCCCTTTTTGCCGGCGATTTATATCGTATGTACATGAAGTACTGCGAAACCAAAGGTTGGAAAGTAGCTCTGTCGAGTTGCAGCGAAGGTTCGTCGGGCGGATATAAGGAAATTATCTTTACCGTCAGCGGTGAAAAAGCATACGGTACACTTAAATATGAATCGGGTGTACACCGCGTTCAGCGCGTGCCCAGCACCGAAACCCAGGGACGTGTACATACTTCAGCAGCCACCGTGGCTGTGCTCCCCGAAGCAGACGAGTTTGATGTTGAAATTAATGAAGGTGAAATTAAATGGGATACTTTCCGTTCGGGAGGTGCCGGCGGCCAGAATGTGAACAAGGTCGAATCGGGCGTACGCTTGCGTTATGTCTGGAAAAACCCGAACACCGGCGTGAGCGAAGAGATCCTGATCGAATGTACGGAGACACGCGACCAGCCGAAAAACAAGGAACGTGCACTCACCCGCCTGCGTTCTTTTATCTACGACAAAGAACATCAGAAATACCTGGACGACATTGCCAACAAACGTAAGACAATGGTTTCGTCGGGCGACCGATCCGCGAAGATCCGGACATACAACTATCCGCAAGGACGTATCACCGATCATCGTATCAACTACACGATCTATAATTTATCAGCTTTCATGGATGGCGACATACAATCCTGCATCGACCAACTGACTGTTGCCGAAAATGCAGAACGTCTGAAAGAGGCCGAACTATAACAATTTCACTATTTGACACAAGACAAGATGAACAAGCAACAATTATTCGAAAACATTAAAAAGAAACAATCTTTCCTTTGCGTTGGATTGGATACAGATATAAAAAAAATCCCGCAGCATTTACTTTCTGAAGAAGATCCTATCTTTGCTTTTAACAAAGCGATCATCGACGCTACAGCCGACTATTGCGTGGCTTACAAACCGAACCTGGCTTTCTATGAAAGTCTGGGAGTTAAAGGAATGCTCGCGTTTGAAAAGACAGTCACTTACCTGCGTGAAAATTATCCGGACCAGTTCATTATCGCCGACGCAAAACGTGGCGACATCGGTAACACATCTGAGATGTACGCCCGCTCTTTCTTCGATCATATCAAGGTAGACGCCGTTACAGTGGCCCCTTATATGGGCGAAGATAGCGTGAAACCGTTCCTGATTTATCCGGAAGCATGGGTGATCCTGCTGGCATTGACCTCCAACAAGGGTTCACAGGATTTCCAGATGACGGAAGATGCCAACGGCGAACGTCTGTTTGAAAAAGTATTGAAGAAGTCGCAGGATTGGGCTACCGACGAACAGATGATGTACGTTGTCGGTGCAACTCAGGGGAAAATGTTCCTCGATATCCGTAAACAGGCTCCCAACCACTTCCTGTTGGTACCGGGTGTCGGTGCACAAGGAGGCAGTCTGCAGGAAGTTGCCCAGTACGGAATGAACGATCAGTGCGGTTTGCTTGTTAATTCTTCACGTGCGATCATTTACGTAGACAAATCGGAAAATTTCGCATCATTTGCCCGTGAAGCAGCACAGGCAGTACAACGTGAAATGGCAGGATATCTGCATGATAAAGGAATTATTCCCTGTAAAGCATAGGCTATCCCAATAATTTTCACCATTTTTGCAAACTGCTTTGTTCTTAGTGGAGCAGTCTCAATTCAAATACAATATAACAAAATAAGTAATGGAGTTATCAGCCCAACAAATAGCGGACTTTCTTGGCGGAACCGTTGATGGCAACCCGGAAGTGAAAGTCAGCAACTTCTCAAAAATAGAAGAAGGACAACCCGGAACACTGACGTTCCTGGCAAATCCTAAGTACGAACATTATATCTATAATACAGAAGCGAGCATTGTTCTGGTAAATAACGACTTTTCTCCGGCTGAACAGATTACTGCTACTTTAGTAAAAGTAGAAAATGCCTATTCTGCTCTTGCTATGTTACTCAATCTGGTAGAACAGTCAAAACCTAAAAAGACCGGAGTTTCTTCAACCGCATTTATCGCAGCTTCTGCCACACTGGGAGAAGGTTGCTTTGTCGGCAATTTTGCATATATCGGGGATAATGTCAGACTGGGAAAGAATTGTCAGGTATATCCCAACGCATATATCGGGGATAATGTAACTATCGGAGATAACTGCATTCTTTATCCGCACACGACTATTTACAACGGATGTAAGATCGGAAGCAACTGTATCCTGCATGCCGGTTCGGTAATCGGTTCGGACGGATTCGGGTTCGCCCCCGAAGGAGAAAATTACAAGAAGATCCCGCAGCTGGGAAACGTCATACTGGAAGACAACGTAGAAGTTGGAGCCAACACGACGATCGACCGTGCCGTAATGGGTTCTACCATCATTCATAAAGGTGTGAAACTGGACAACCTGGTTCAGATCGCCCATAATGTGGAAGTTGGAGAAAATACGGTAATGGCGGCCCAGGTAGGTATAGCCGGTTCTGTTAAGATCGGCAGTCACTGTATGTTCGGCGGCCAGGTAGGTCTGGCAGGACATATCCATATTGCCGACCATGTAGTATTCGGTGCCCAGGCAGGTGTGATCAGCGACATTAAGGAAGCAAAAACCGTTTTGGGTGCTCCTGCTATCGATGCGAAAAACTTCATGCGTTCGAGTGCCATATTCAACCGTCTGCCGGATATGTACCGCACGATGGGACAGTTACAACGCGAGATCGAACAACTAAAGAAAGAAATCAATAAATAATTATATAATATGCAGAAACAAAAGACGCTAGCCAAAAGTTTCTCGATGCAAGGCAAAGGCTTGCATACCGGACTGGACATTCAGATCACGTTCAACCCGGCACCAGAAAACCACGGATACAAAATTAAACGTGTCGACCTGGAAGGAGAACCTGTTATCGATGCATTGGCAGAAAATGTGGCCAGCACACAAAGAGGTACCGTTCTATCCAAGAACGGCATTCAGATCAGCACTGTCGAACATGCTATGGCAGCTTTATATGCCTATGAGATCGACAACTGCCTGATTGAAGTGAACGCACCGGAATTCCCTATCCTGGACGGCAGCTCACGCTTCTTCTCCGAAGAAATCCAGCAAGCAGGGATCGTTGAACAAAACGCTCCGAAAGACTTCTATATAGTAAAGCATAAGATTGAAGTTAAAGACGAAGAAACCGGTTCTTCACTCATCATCCTTCCGGATGAAAAGTTCAGCGTAAACGTACTGATCTCTTTCGATTCTCCGGTATTGTCCAACCAGTTCGCTACACTGAACGACCTGAGCGAATTTCCGGAAGAAATTGCAGCTTCCCGTACATTCGTATTTGTTCGCGAAGTTGAAATGCTCCGCCAGAACAACCTGATCAAAGGCGGAGACCTGGATAACGCGATCGTTATCTACGACAAGAAGATGCCGCAGGAAACACTTGACAAACTGGCCGACGAAGTAGGTATCCCTCATAAGGATGTACACGACCTGGGATATATCAATAATAAACCTCTGGTGTTCGACAACGAACCCGCCCGCCATAAACTGATCGACGTACTCGGCGACCTGGCATTGATCGGCAAGCCTATCCGCGGACGTATCATCGCAACCCGTCCGGGACATAAGATCAACAATCAACTGGCCCGCATGATCCGCAAGGACATCAAATTAAACGAGGTACAGGCTCCGGTTTACGATCCGAACGCCGAACCGATCATGGATATCAACCGCATCCGCGAATTACTCCCGCACCGTTACCCGTTCCTGTTGGTCGATAAGATCATCGAAATCGGCGGTAACTACATTGTCGGAATAAAAAATATTACCACAAACGAACCGTTCTTTACCGGACACTTCCCGCAGGAACCTGTTACACCGGGTGTTTTGCTGGTTGAAGCAATGGCACAGACAGGCGGTTTGCTTGTTCTCAATTCAGTAGACGAACCGGAACGTTATTCCACTTACTTCATGAAGATCGACGGCGTGAAATTCCGTCAGAAAGTGGTTCCCGGAGATACATTGATCCTACGTCTGGAACTGCTGGCTCCTATCCGCCGCGGTATTTCAACGATGAAGGGGTATATCTTCGTAGGTGACAAACTGGTTTGCGAAGCTGAATTTATGGCTCAGATCATTAAAAACAAATAATAATAAAGAAGGCAATGAATCAATCCCCTTTAGCAGTCGTTCATCCCGAAGCAAAGATCGGTGAGAATGTAACGATAGATCCTTTCGCAGTGATTGAAAAGGATGTAGTAATAGGCGACAATTGTCATATATATTCACATGCAGTCATTCTCGACGGGGCACGGATAGGAAACAACTGTTCCATTTTCCCGGGAGCTGTAATTGCCGGTGTTCCACAAGACCTCAAGTTCAAAGGTGAGCAGACAACCGCAGAAGTCGGAAACAATACGACGATCCGCGAATGTGTCACGATCAACCGCGGAACTGCTTCGAAGGGAAAAACCGTTGTCGGAAACGATTGCCTGATCATGGCATATTCCCATATTGCACACGACTGCGTACTGAAAGATCATATCATCATCGGGAATGCATCCCAGATAGCCGGCGAAGTGGAGATTGACGATTTTGCTATTGTCAGCGGCGGTAGCCTGGTTCACCAGTTTACCCGCATTTCGAAACATGTGATGGTTCAGGGCGGCTCACGTATCGGTAAAGATATTCCTCCTTACACACTGATCGGCCGCGATCCGATCGTTTACTGCGGTATCAATATCGTAGGATTGCGCCGCCGCGGATTTACCAATCAACAAGTGTTCCTGATCCAGGATATCTACCGTACGTTATATACCCGCGGTTTGAACAATACGGAAGCGTTGAAAGCTATCGAGACCGAATACGAACCCAGCGAGGAAAGAGACTTGATACTCAACTTTATCAAGACTTCCGAACGTGGTATCGTCAGAGGTTCCATCGACGAGTAAACGATAAGAAATACAAACTATTTCAAAAGGCTGTCAGCTTCTTTCAGGACTGACGGCCTTTTGTATTTATTTACTTCACGTAATATGCCTCTTTTTTTAGACTGTTATATATGGGTATTGATATTTTTTACTACTTTTGAACCAACAAAAAACTAAAAAGACTATGGTATTCAGATTCCTCATTCTATCAGATGAAGTAGATGACTTCAAACGCGAAATCAAGATTGATGCGGAAGCAACTTTCCTTGACCTGCACGATGCCATCCTGGACTCGGTTGGCTACACGAAAGATCAAATGTGCTCTTTCTTTATTTGTGACGACGATTGGAGCAAAAATACAGAAATTACATTAGTTGAAATGGACACCACTTCGGAAGTGGATAACTATATAATGGAAGAAACTCGCCTGGAAGAATTGCTTGAAGACGAGCATCAGAAACTTATGTTCGTTTTCGACTACATGACTGAACGTGCTTTCTTCATGGAACTCCGCGAAATCGAACCGGGCAAGGATCTCGACAAAGCGATTGTCAGCAAATCGATCGGCCTTCCTCCTGCTCAGACAATCGACTTCGACCAGTTCGAGACCAAGAACGGAAGCACAGAGATCGGCGAAGATTTTTACGGCGATTCAGAATACGACATCGACGAACTGGATAAAGAAGGTTTCGAAGGCTTAGCCGACGGACCGATAGATAACCCGTACGACGACGAGCGTTTTTAATAAATGAATTCCCTTGTCATATTACTCGGGCCGACAGGAGTCGGAAAGACCGAATTGAGCCTGCGTGTAGCAGAACATTTCGGTTCTCCTATTATTTCATCCGACTCCCGTCAGCTCTATAAAGACCTTCCTGTCGGGACAGCTGCCCCCACTGCAGAGCAAATGGCAAGAGTCAGGCATTACATGGTCGGGACTTTAAACCTGACCGATTATTACAGTGCCAGTAACTTTGAAGAAGACGTTATCTCCCTTTTAAATACACTTCACCAGACAACACCGACAGTCGTTATGACCGGCGGGTCTATGATGTATATCGATGCCGTATGTAAAGGCATCGATGACATTCCGACTGTTACCCCGGAGATACGCGAAGCCATTTACGCTCAGTTCAAGCGTGAAGGGTTGGAAAATATTCTGCAGGAATTGCAGGAAGCAGACCCGGTGCATTATGAAGAAGTAGACCGGATGAACTACAAACGGGTCATTCATGCGGTCGAGATTTGCCGGATGACAGGAAAACCTTACTCTTCTTTCCGTACGAACAGCCGGAAAGAGCGTCCGTTCAGGATCATCAAAATAGGTTTGACACGCGATCGCGAAGAGCTATGCGACCGTATCAACCGCCGTGTCGACCAGATGATGGCAGACGGTTTATTGGAGGAAGCCCGCAAGGTTTATCCTTTCCGCCATTTGAATTCTCTCAATACAGTCGGTTACAAAGAATTATTCAAATATTTTGACGGCGAATGGTCGCTCGACCTGGCCGTTGAAAAGATCAAACGCAACTCCCGCGTCTATGCCCGCAAACAAATGACCTGGTTCAAGCGGGACGAAGAGATAGAATGGTTTCATCCGGAACAGGAAACAGAGATTATAAACTTCATTGAAACACAAGTGAAGCGATTCTGAATTAACACAGAACCAAAGTTTTCAAAATCCATCTGCCATCTGTCACACATTCTATTATCCAACTGACTATCAATCCAATAAACGTTGCAGACGACTCGTTTTATCCGCAACTGCATCTGTCACCATCTGTCACCTTGCTATCAGAATAACAAGCCCCTGCACATCCACTATTTAGCAATTGATTAACAAGCAGTTAGCACCATCATTCTTATTCACCATATTTACCCTCTACATGATAGCAGAATACCCTGTACATCATAGTCGACGATTCTCTACACCTTAGACGATTACCCTGTACATCCTGGTTTTAGTAAACAAGCACCTTTATACTAATTTCAAGGTACCAGGCAGTTACTACTAAACGATGCAATGACTAATTTCACCTATATGAATCAGATTACAAAGAGAGAGTGACAGATGATGGCAGATGCAGTTGCAGATAAAACAACGCATCTGCCACATTTATTACACTAATAACCAATAAGATACACAGAAAGGTAACAGATGGCAGATGAATTTTGAAAACTTTGTGTTAGTTATTATAAGAAATCATATATACTCGTCCGACACCAGCAGCCTCTATAACTTCTCTATTTCCTCTACCGGTAATCCTGTACATTCAGCAATGTCGGCTGTACTTATGCCCAAACGTTTCATATTAGCTGCTGTTTGTTGTAACTTGGCCTCACCTTCTGCTTTTCCTTCGGCCAACCCTTCGATTCGACCTTCCCATTTGGCAGTGTCGAGCACGTCGTTCTGGATCATGATTACATTTAGGTGTTCATCGTATGCATGCCGCTCACTCGTAGACATCGAGTAGTATTTCAGTTTCTCGCGAGCTTCACGAAGGCCCGGCGTTGTTGTGTCCGGACGGATCGTCCCGTCTTTCAGATATTCGATCCATTCGTCCAGAGGGGTCATAGCGACTTTGTCGAACTCGTTTACACGGATCAGGATGTATTCGGGGAAGATCTCAGCCGGCAGGCGAGTGATAACGGCATCACGGTCGCGCATGTTGATTCGCAGGCGGTCACCGGTATGTACACCCGTGAAATGATTCTGCCCGTGGTAAAAATAATCCGTTCCCACACCGAGGTCGAAATAGAGAATACTAATAGAGTAGACTTTCTTCACTTTCTGATAACCTTCACCCAACGAGATATGCTCGGTGATGGCTTTGGCTACGCCGTAAAGGATGCGCTCGAGATAATGCACTTCGCGGGTATTCTGGATTTCGACGATAATGATCTCGCCTTTGCTGTTCTTCGCCTTGATGTCGACACGGTTGAACTTGTCATCGGCACTCTTCTGGTTACCTTCGCTTTCAAGGATTTCGAGGATATGAACCTCTTCGCGCAGCATGACGGTCAGGAAACCTTCGAGCACATCGAAGTTGGCCTTCTTGATGGCCCAATCGAAACGGATATACCGGTCCTGCAACTCTTTTCTTTCATTCTCTGCCATGGCTTTCGGATCTGAATTTTTCATAATTAAGTGTTTTATGTGTTACGTAATACACAAAGATATACATAATTCATAGACGATCTCTAATTAGACAAAATAAAATTACTAACAAAAAGTGATAGTTAAAAAATAATCTTATCCATACAACGAACCCACCTTCAGAAATATATTCATCCAACGAATAAATTCCAAAGGAGGGTTCATCCTTTGCTATTGCTCATTCACTTCTTAAATACCAAATATACGGCCGCTACCAGAAACAAGCAAGCCAGCGCATGATTCCATTTAAAAGACTCTCCTTTAAAAGCAACCGTACTGAAAGCGACAAATACAACAAGCGTAATAACCTCCTGAATTACTTTCAGTTGAATCAAATTGAACGGTCCTCCATTCTCTCTGAACCCCATACGGTTAGCCGGTACCTGAAAGCAATACTCAAAAAAGGCCAGAAACCAACTGAATAAGATCACACCGATCAAGGGTAGGTGCTCAAACCAACTGAACTGTTGTTTCATTTTCAAATGTCCGTACCACGCACATGTCATAAAAATATTAGATACGACCAATAACAGAATAGTATAAAAACCCTGCATAACTTATTTATTTATTTTTTGAGGAAGATAATCCGATTGTATATTCGACATACTGTTCCAAATACTGTAACGTGCCTCCGGGTTGATAGCCTCCAGACGTGCCAGGACCTCTTTCATATCCGAACGGCTGGACCCCGATTCATACGGGCAGTTTTTGATCTGTTTGCGATATCCCCTCCATCCCGCTATACGGATCAGCTCTTTCTCTTCGACCAGGCACATCGGACGGATGATCTCCATGGCGAATTTATCCATCTTCAAACGCGGAGGCATCGTCCCGATCGCCCCCTGATGTGTCATATTCATCAGCAATGTTTCAAGAATATCATCCTGATGGTGTCCCAAAGCTATCTTGTTGCAGTTCTGTTTTTTCGCAATATCGAACAAAGCCTTCCGGCGTGTCCAGGAACAAAGGAAACAAGGCGATTTACGCGTATCGGTAGAAGCGTCGAAACTTGTTTCATGAATGATAAAAGGCAATCCATGTTCGTCGGCACAGCTTTTCAGATATTCCAAATCCGAACTGTAAGGGATATTGGTCATTACAATATGTGCGACAACCACTTCGAAGCGGGGATGATATATTTTGGAACGCCGTCCCAGAAGATCGACAAGGGCTAAAGAGTCCTTTCCACCCGACAATCCGATCAGGATACGGTCGCCGTCAGCAATCAGGCCATATTCATAAATAGCCTTTTTCACCTTCTCTTCTACTTTCCGGAACAGGAGCTCTTCTACTGTCAATTTTGCCATATCTATTCTTAAATCGGGCACAAAAATAGATATTTATCCAATGAATTGTATGCTTAACTAAAAATATTATTATCTTTGAATCAGTATAATTATATTATAATAAGAGACATGAGCCGGTTATCTAAGAAACTGTTTTACACAATTGGAATTACATTACTTTGCTGCAGCCTGCAGGCACAGAGCCTGGACCAGGCAAAAAAACTATACAACGAAGGTCAATACGCCGAGGCTAAACCTGCCTTTGAGAAACTGGTGAAGCAAGCTCCCAGCAACTCTTCCTATAACCTTTGGTACGGTGTTTGCTGCTATGAGACCGGAGATATCGCCGGTGCGGAAAAACATTTGAAAGTTGCAGTGAAACGCAAAGTACAGGATGCTTACCGCTACCTGGCAGACGTTTATTATCAAACCTACCGCTTTGATGAAGCTGCCGAAATGCTGGAAGAATACATTGACCTGCTGACAAAGAAGAAACAGGATACGCAGGCTTTTGAAACCAAACTCAACCTGGCAGAGAACGCTCACCGGATGATGGAAAAAACGGAAGATGTGCAGATTATAGACAGCATCGTTGTCGACAAAGATGATTTCCTGGCAGCCTATACATTAAGCGAAGAAAGCGGAACACTGGTTTCTTTTAAAGACTTCTTCCAGACAAACGAACCTGTCGCTTCTTCTGTTTATATGAATCAGAAAGGTGACAAGATTTATTATGCCCATGCTACGGATAACGACCGTTATTGCCTCTTCACCCAATCCAAACTGATGGACAAATGGGGAGATGAAAAACAGTTACCCATGAATATCAACAGTAAAGAAGACGACAACTATCCTTTTGTCTTGTCGGATGGCGTTACGATCTATTATGCATCCAAAGGAAACGGATCGTTGGGAGGATATGACTTGTTCGTAACCCGTTATAACATCAATTCGGACACTTACCTGACTCCGGAACAGTTGAGTATGCCTTTCAACTCACCGTTCAACGACTACATGATGGTGTATGACGAGACAAAAGAATTGGGATGGTTCGTTTCAGACCGCTTCCAACCGGAAGACAAAGTTTGTGTCTACCTGTTCATCCCGAACAACGAACACAGCCGTGTAGAAAGTGAAGACATCGAGATGAAGCGCGCCCGTGCCGCCATCACTTCCATACAGGATTCATGGAAACCGGGAAGCGATTACAGTAACCTGGTAGAACTGGCCCATAAAGAGATCCCTTACGGAGAAGTGAAGATCGAGAAAGATTTCGAATTCGTGATAAACAACAGCCTGGTTTACTACAAACTGGATGAGATCAAGAGTCCGGAAGCCAAAAGTTACTACGGCAAAGTTGTTGCACTGAACAAACAAATAAAAGAACTGAATGAAAAGCTGGCAGACCTCAGAGCCTCCTATTCTTCCGGGAATAGTGCTAAAAAGGAACAGCTGAAATCGTCCATTCTGGAAGCGGAAGAACAATTGAACAGCTTGCTCGACCAGCCGGAAGAATTGGAAAAGAAAGCTCGTAACATCGAAATTAATTATTTAAAAAGCAACAGATAGAACACACAACTATTATGATCTGGGAAATAACCATTATTGTCTTCTTAATGCTGGTAGCCATCGTGCTTATCCTGCTGGAAATATTTCTTCTGCCGGGGATAACGATTGCCGGTGTCGGAGGATTCCTTTTCGCTGCAGCAGGTGTAATTTACGCCTATACTGTCGGTGAAATGGCGGGACATATCACCTTGTTCCTGTCGTTAACCGCTTTTGCCGCAGCTTTTGTGTGGTTATTACGCGCCAGGTCGTTCAACAAGGTTGCCCTGAAAACAGATGTCGACTCCAAACTGACGTCGAGCCGTGACCTGGGTATCGAACCGGGCGATGAAGGCATCACCCTCTCCCGCCTTGCCCCTATCGGGAAAGCGCGTATCAAAGGTATTACGGTCGAAGCCAAGTCGATGGACGAGTTGATAGATGAAAATACACCGATCGAAGTGCTGCGCGTAGACGGCTACAACGTATTGGTAAAGAGAAAAGAACAAACAGATATTCACGCTTAATTTAATTTATATGGAAGAATTGAACTATTTGCCTTTTATCCTACTGGGTGCAGCGGTATTGCTGCTGGCAATTTTCTTTTACTATGTGCCGTTCCTGCTATGGATCTCGGCCAAGGTTTCGGGTGTAAACATTTCGTTGATACAGCTATTTCTGATGCGTATCCGTAATGTTCCTCCTTATGTTATCGCCCGTGCCATGATTGAAGCGCATAAAGCCGGTTTGAAAACTC
Organism: Parabacteroides sp. AF18-52; assembly: GCF_003479145.1. NCBI lineage: Bacteria > Pseudomonadati > Bacteroidota > Bacteroidia > Bacteroidales > Tannerellaceae > Parabacteroides > Parabacteroides sp. AF18-52. The sequence goes on along the minus strand of NZ_QUGR01000008.1, from coordinate 268,629 downwards.
TGACCCGTGATGAACTGGAAGCGCATTACCTGGCTGGCGGACATGTTGAGAAAGTGGTTCACGCACTGGTTTCAGCCTCTAAGGCTAATATAGATCTGCCATTCCAGATGGCTACCGCTATCGACCTTGCCGGTCGTGACGTATTCGAAGCCGTTCAGATGTCGGTTAATCCGAAAGTGATCGACACGCCTCCGGTGACCGCTGTTGCGAAAGACGGTATCCAGTTGATAGCCAAAGCCCGTGTTACCGTTCGCGCCAATATCAAACAGTTGGTGGGTGGCGCCGGTGAAGAAACGATCCTGGCCCGTGTCGGTGAAGGTATCGTATCGTCTATCGGTTCTTCCGAAAGCCATAAAACAGTATTGGAGAATCCTGATTCGATCTCTAAGCTGGTGCTTCGTAAAGGATTAGATGCGGGTACAGCTTTTGAAATCCTGTCCATTGATATTGCGGATATCGACATAGGTAAGAATATCGGTGCATTCCTTCAGATGGACCAGGCACAGGCTGATAAGAATATCGCCCAGGCTAAGGCCGAAGAACGCCGTGCAATGGCAGTTGCCCTGGAACAGGAAATGAAAGCAAAAGCTCAGGAAGCCCGTGCGAAGGTGATCGAAGCGGAAGCGGAAGTTCCGAAAGCAATGGCAGAAGCTTTCCGTTCAGGGAATCTGGGTATCATGGATTATTATAAAATGAAGAACATCGATGCGGACACTTCTATGCGCGAAGCCATAGCAAAGCCCGTTAATGCACCTTCAAAACCGCTTAAAGACTAAAAAGATGAGAGTTATTCCCGAATCCGAATTAATTATAAATGCAGATGGAAGCGCTTTCCATCTGCATCTTAAGCCGGAACAGCTGGCAGACAAAGTGATCCTGGTCGGTGATCCTGACAGGGTTTCAACCGTTGCTTCTTACTTCGACACGCAGGAGTGCGAGGTTTCCAGCCGGGAGTTTCATACTATCACAGGGACTTATAAAGGGAAACGTCTTACCGTTGTTTCCCATGGTATCGGTACGGACAATATAGATATTGTTCTGAATGAACTGGATGCACTGGCAAACATCGACTTTGCAACCCGGACAGTAAAACCGGCATTCAAACAATTGACGTTGGTACGTGTAGGAACGTCGGGAGGTCTTCAGCCATTCGTTCCTGTCGGTACTTATGTTGCTGCGGAGAAATCCATCGGTTTTGATGGGGTTATTTATTTCTATGCAGATACCGAACGTGTCAGGGATACGGCTTTTGAAGCAGCGTTGAAAGAACAACTAGACTGGAAACTTTCCGGTCTTTCACCTTATGTCGTTTCAGCCGACCATTCTCTGATAGAACAGATCACAGGGAACGATATTATCCGTGGCGTCACGATTGCAGCAAACGGCTTTTACGGTCCGCAGGGACGCGAATTGCGTCTGCCTCTTGCTGATCTGAAATTGAATGAAAAGATCGAAGCATTCAATTACAACGGACGGCAAATTACCAATTTTGAAATGGAAAGTTCATCTCTGGCCGGTCTCGCCGCCCTGATGGGACACCGCGCTATGACAGTCTGCTGTATCATAGCAGGCCGCGTAGACAAGAATATGAACACAAACTATAAAGGTTCTTTAACCAGACTGATAGAAACTGTACTGGACAGAATATAAATAATGTGGCAATTGCCACATTATTTAATTAGAAACGCCTGCTCTCTCTTTAAATATCTTTAATTGACGCTTTTCTCATATTTCATAAGTTTCTACCATTTGGGAATCTCCAGATTATCTTTATTGGGTAAAGATGGAAATTTAGCATGCGGCTCTGCCTGATACCAAAAAGAAGTGGAAGAAATATCCGATTTTTGGTTATTGTAGCGTCCGTCATGTCTCCAACCCAAATCTTGTATTGTTACTTTCAAATCTTTATCAAACCGGATCGGGTCCAGAATATGCCAGCGATAAAGTCCAAAAGCCGTAACCGCACGATATAAGCCATCAGGCCGGATTACCTGGTGCATCCCGGCATAAGGAGTCGTAAATTCCTGATATTGATGCGTCTTAGGATTTTCAAAATTATATGATCCGCAAAAATAATCTTCCGTCCCCGTTCCACAAATCGTCGGATTATTCTTATCTCCATCCATATAAAATTTAATCTCACCTTCTCCCCACCAACAATTATCATTTACACGCCACGCCAGATAAGTTCCAACATATTGTCCTTTCCCTTTCACTCCGTCCAACAAAGTATGCAACGAGCCTTCCGTGGGATTTGAACGACGAAATTGAGCATGAAAGTAAGCTTCATCTTCAGGCACATCTGTCAAAGTGTAGTTTATCTGATAATACAATCTCATCTCATCACGATTATTGATATTCTCCAAAGTAATCCGTGCTTTCTTTCTAAAAGGCATTTTCCAATAACAATTAAAAGCACTTCCCGGATTTACACATACAGCTAAAGATGATAGTTGTGCATATTCATTATAAGCGCTACAGAAAAAATCACCTACCGGACATTCTACAGAAGGTTCCGTCTCATCATCCCAATACATCCTGATAATGGAAAAGCGCCAGTTTCCTGTCGGAGTCATCCAAATCTGCTGAATGGCTCCTGAACCTTCAATCTCAGCTATAGTTATCGTTTCTCCCGGTTTTACTATAATAAAAGGATTTACTTTCCATCCTTTACCTAAATCCTTAGAAGCAGCCCAGGCATTCGCTTTATTAATAACATCTTTATCTTTCAAAGGATCGGCGGTAGCTCCATTACCCTTTGCTCCTGTATAATTCTCAGGGCTTATGGAACGAGTCTTCGCATTTGATAATCTGGATAAATTTCCCATATTCATATCTAATCCGTTGAAAGAATAGTTCTGTGCATGGACAGCACACGTCAGCATAAACAAAACATAAGATAAAACACCTAATTTTCTCATTTTCGTAGTATTTAAATTATTGATATCTCAAAGTTTATGACCTTTCAAGGCAAGAAATCAAACAAATAGCATAAAAAACGATTCCCTGTCTTTTCAATATAGCAAATATAACAAATAAAACGTTTAAGTATAAGCCAATCGTTATAAATCAAGAAACAGCCTATTCAATCATATATTTAAAATAAAAATTAAGAGAAAGCAACTAAATCACGAATCATATTGTTTCATAAAAAAAGAATATCATGGAACGGGAGAAAACAATAATTAATTCGTTGGAATGGGGTAAAGAGATTTCCAACCGGGAAGAGAAAGAAAAGGTCGCCGAAAAGATTGCCTCTATGGTAACTGACAATGATATTATCGGTGTAGGCTCAGGTTCGACTGCTTATCTGGCCCTGTTAAAGATTGCCGAACGTATCCGGAACGAACAACTCCATATCCGGGCAATTCCAACTTCCCAGGAGATAAAGATGGCCTGCGCCAAACTCGGCATACCTCTAACAAGTCTCCTTGAACATAAACCCAACTGGACTTTTGACGGGGCAGACGAAATAGATTTCAGTCATAATATGATAAAGGGACGTGGCGGTGCCATGTTCAAAGAGAAGCTGCTGATCAGTTCCAGTCCGCGGACATTTATTATAGCAGACTCTTCCAAGATGGTCTCGAAACTAGGCTCCCGCTTCCCGGTTCCGGTTGAGATATTTCCGGATGCACTGGTCCATGTAGACCAGGCTTTACAGTCATTAAGCCCTGTAGAAATAAAACTCCGGATGGCACAAGGCAAAGACGGTCCGGTCATCACAGAAAATGGAAACCTGATACTCGATGTCCGCTTCGACAATATCCCGGATAACCTGGAAAATGCCATCAAATCTATTACGGGTGTGATAGAAAGCGGACTTTTCATGCATTATGAAGTTCTGATATTGAGTAGCGAGGAACTATAAGCCAGGTGATCACCTTTTATTATTTACCTCGATGAACTCTTTCGGAGTACAGCCATTCTTTTTCAGAAAAGCCCGGTAAAAGCTCATGCGGTTAGAAAAGCCTGATTTGAAGACAATCTCCTGAATGGTAAATTTGGATTTCAACAGTAAGTTTTCTGCTACTGCAAGTCTTCCGTCATATATAATTTCCTGCAGACCTTTATCAGTCACCTCTTTTAATTTACGATACAGGCTACGCACGCTCATCCCTAATTCACTAGCGATAAAATCAGGAGACAGATTCTCGTTTTGTATGTTTTTATTGATAATTGCACGTATTTTCTTTAAAAACTTTCGGTCTTCCGTATGTTGCAGTTTGCCCATATCCAACTCATAAGCGCTTAACGGAGAAGCAAAGTAATCTTTCAAATCTTCTTTACGGTTCAGATGGCTTCTTATTGTCGTTTTAAGATATTCGCTGTCAAAAGGCTTTGTGATATAGAACTCAGCTCCCGCTTGAATCGCTTCTGTCTGTGTCTCAATATCATGTACGGCAGAGATTATGATCAAAGGGATATGAGAGGTACTTTTATCCGATTTCAACAAGGCAGCCAGCGTAATTCCGTCAATTTCTTCCATCATTATATCACATAATATGATATCAGTATGATTTTTAGACAGGAGATCAATCGCCTTAGAAGAGCTGTTTATCGGTAATACATTAAAATCAGAAGACAGGAGATCACATATATACCAAAGCATTTCCGGATCATCATCGATTACAGTGACAGTAGGCCGGTCCTCTATATATTTGTATTTTATCGAAGGTAAAACAAATTCGGGAATAAGAAAGTTACTGATCGTACCTATCCCATTATCTTTTTCAGTTTTAGTAATTTGCAACGGAGGCAAATCAACTGTAAAAGTCGTTGTTTCACCGGGAATGCTCCGGGCATTAATCTTTCCCGAGAGAAGTTTCACCATACTGGCTGTAATGGCTAATCCCAATCCATTCCGCCTCCACCCTTTTTGCTTCCCATAGTTATCCAGAATCGTAAACCGGTTAAAGATATGCCCGATGTCCTCTTCGCTGATGCCTTTCCCTTTGTTTATTACTAAGATCCTGAGATTTCCGTTTTTTGTAGAAATATCGACTGTTACCGGTTCCTCATTACTATATTTTACGGCATTTGATACCAGGTTAATCAGAATCGTAGTCAGAAATCTCTCATCGGAATTCCAAAAGAGATTAGGTTCATACTGCCTTATCACACTTATTTCCGAGCCTGATGTGTTAACCTTAAAGGCCTCGATCACCCGGTCTGCAATCTCTGAAACATTCAGGCTAGTTACCTCTGCCTGTTTATAGCCTGATTCCATCTGCTTAAAATCCATCAAATCACTGATCAACGAATTCATACGCTTTGCATTCCGGTTAATGACATGAACGTATTTTATTACCTGAGGACTTACATTCTTCTGTTCCAGGAGCAGTTTACAGGGTCCAGAAATAAGTGTCAGAGGTGTACTGAACTCATGGGCGATATCTGTAAAAAAGTCAAGTTTGGACTCATATAAGCGTTCTTTCAGTTCAGCTTCAGCCTTTGCTGTATTTACTTTTTTCAGTTCCAGGATCAGAGACTCGAATTTCCTCTTATTATATTCGGCCCGTATAAGTGTATAATAAAACAACAGGATAGGAAGACAAGCTATCACGGAAACCAGGTAATTCATGAAATAATCCGGTACATCTAACAGCCGATGCGTATAGAAAACATAAACGATTATGCCTAACACGAAATAGAATGTCCACAAAAGATACTCTTTCAAAAGACCGTTATAAAACTTATCATAATATATTTCTTTCTCTATATAGGCATGCATCCGCCAGTTTCCATAATATAATATAGGAATAGCAACGATCAGTTCCTTCAAGTGTTGAACCGGGATCATCTCCAGCTTGTTCAATGAGAAGCCGATCACCCAATGTATCGACTGCTGGCAGATAACAGTCAAAAGAATCGGCAAAATCCATTTCCGTATATCAGGCATAAAGTAGAATATCATATTTTCTACAAATGTATATAAATATCAGACTACAAAATGTAACGGAGAGTGACATTTATGTTACCATTTGCGCCAAAGCATATATCATAAATGCTCCTGCTTTTTTTATGTCAAAGACTTAAATACATTTGCACCGTAATTAATATTCAATCATTTCATTTAATAAGCAAAAGTCAACAGAGCCATGAAAACTTTAATAAAGAACTTTTTCAGTGTATTACGCCGTTTCAAGATGGCGACTATACTTAATATATTAGGGTTATCGATAGCCTTTACCGCTTTTATGATCATTTTGATGCAGTTGGATTATGACTGGAGTTTCGACAAGTCTCACAGAAAAGCCGATTGCATCTACCGTGTGGAAAGAACGTTTGGCGACGGAGTAACCATTCCTACGAACCGTCCGCTGGCGGATATCTTTTTTCAATCATCCCCACATATTAAAGCAGGTGCATTGGTTTCTCCCTGGCAAAAGGAAATCTATTTTACCATCGACAAGAATGGAGAAAAGGTCAGTTATCTGGAACCGATGATCAGAGTTTATCCCGAGTACACCGACGTTTTCGAGTTCGAGATGGTTGAAGGAACTGCAAATGCGTTGTCACAACCGGAGCATGTATTAATACCGCAAAGTATAGCGAATAAACTGTTCGGAAACGAATCCGCTCTAAACAGGCAAATACAAGCTAACGACATTAATTATACTATTGGCGGAGTATACAAAGATTTCCCATCCAATACAGTGGTGACGAACAATATTTATTTTCCTATTCCCAAAGATGAAAATGCGCATGAATGGAACAATAACAACTATGAGTTATACATAAGGGTGGATGCCCCGGAAAACAGTGAGGATCTGGTAGAAAACTTTAAAAAGAATTTCGACACATCCACGCTGGGCGACGATTATACCTGGATCAGTTCCGTCGGATTACGGTTAACACCTCTCAGAAAGATTCACTTTACAACAGACACGACATACGATACTACACCTAAAGCGAGCAAGAATACACTGGCGGTTTTATTTGCCATAGCAATCATCATTATCGTTATTGCTGCAATAAATTTCACCAACTTCACCATGGCCTTAACACCTGCGCGTATCAAAAATATCAACACGCGGAAAGTACTAGGTGCCGAAGAAAGCACATTACGCCTATCGTTATTGACAGAGGCTGTTTCCGTTAGCATTGTTTCTTATTTGTTGTCTTTGATTTGGATACATATTTTGTCGTTCACATCCGTAACTACATTATTGGATGCCGACTTATCATTGAGCGCACACTTCCCTTTATTGGGAGTTACCGCTCTGATAGCCGTTTGTACAGGTACTCTTGCCGGGGTATATCCATCGTTTTATGTTACCTCGTTCCCTCCTGCACTCGTGTTGAAAGGGAGTTTCGGACTGTCGCCCAAAGGGAGGAAGCTACGCAATGCACTTGTCAGTGTACAGTTTATCACATCGTTTGCTTTAATTATCACGGCTTTGTTCATGTATCTGCAAAACCATTATATGATGAATACTCCGTTAGGGTATGAAAAAGACGAATTAATCGTGATGGATCTGAATAATACGGTACAGAAAAGCCGTGAAGCCTTTACAAACCAATTAAAAACATTCTCAGGTATAGAAAACGTAACCTATGCAGAAGTGTTATTATCCAGTTCCGACCAATACATGAGCTGGATGCGTAAATACAAAAATAAGGATATCGGATTTCAATGCTTGCCAGTCGATGTGTCATTTCTAAAAGTGATGGGTATTGATGTTCCGGAAGGACGTGACTTCAGGGAAGAAGACAAGAACACGGTAAACGGAGTTTATATATTCAATGAAAAAGCCCGCGGACAATACGAGTTGGAGATTGGTGAAAAAGTGGAGAACGGAGAAATCGTAGGGTTTATTCCCGACATCAAGTTTGCCTCTCTTCGCTCGGAAATAGCGCCGATGGCTTTTTATATCTGGGGGACAGATAATTGGGGTATAACACCCCTATATGCTTATATCAAAGTAAAAAGCGGTGCAAACCTGAAGGAATCTATGGAACATATAAAAAAAACCGCTCAATCCTTCGATCCGGCCTATCCTTTTAATATTCGTTTTTTCAACGAAGTATTAAACCGGCTTTACGAGAAAGAACAAAAGACAACCACTTTAATAACTCTTTTCAGTATGCTGGCAATCTTTATATCCATTGTCGGCGTATTCGGTTTAGTTGTTTTCGACAGCGAATATCGCCGTAAAGAGATAGGAGTAAGAAAGGTGCTAGGCTCCAACACATTGCAGATAATAATCATGTTTAACAAAACTTATCTGCACATCCTTTGCCTCTGTTTTATCCTGGCTGTTCCTATTGCTTATCATGTAGTTGTCCGCTGGCTGGATAACTTTGCCTATAAAACACCGATGTACTGGTGGGTGTTTCTCATCGCATTCGCTATAGTATCGGTGATTACAGTCATTACCGTAACATTTCAAAATTATTGGGTAGCGAATGAAAATCCGGTGAAAAGTTTGAAAACAGACTAACACTGCCGTTTGATCTCTCTGACCATTTTGTAAAAAAGAAAGCCTCTTGCTTTTCGAACCGTTCGTCAGCAAGAGGCTTTCTTCATCTATATAAAGGATAAATTACCTCATAAATCCCTGGTCTTTCAGTACTTTCAATAGTACTTCAGAGAAATATTCATTATTCTTCTTCGTATAGCGGACATCTGTGAATACCTGTGCCAGCGTCTCTTTGTTATTCTCTTTTACAAATTGCTTATTGACTTCAAGCGCTTCCTTTTCACCATACAATTCATCGATCGATTCCGGAGTATAATCCACATAAGTCTCCTGATGAACCACTGCGGCCAGAGGTAGGCGTTCCACCTGTTCCGGTAACGGCAGAGCCGGATAACCGACCGTCACCGTAATAATAGGGACAACTAAACGGGGCAGTGACAAAGCCTCGATGATTTTATCGGCATTATAAGCCGTAGTTCCCAGATAACAGATCCCCAGCCCCTTTTCTTCTGCGGCATCACAAAAAGCCTGGGCAAATAACATCGCATCGATAGTCGAAGCAATAAAAGTCTGCAGATTATCAAATCCAGCCTCAGCCTTACGCTGTTCAGCCCACTTGACAAAACGATTGGCATCTGCACAGAAAGTCAGCACAACCGGAGCAGTCCTGATCATCGGCTGGTTGAAGTGAGCCGGAGACAGTTTCTCTTTATTTGCCTTGTCGCGGGTAACAACTACACTGTACAACTGCATATTACCGGTGTTAGACGCACGGGCTGCCACTTCCAGTAATTCATTCAACAATTGCCCGGGAATATCCTGCTCTGTATATTTGCGGATAGTCCTGCGATTTTTCAATCTATCTATCATATCTATATTTGTATAAGAAGTCTATCAATAACAAAGTCCCAGTAACCAGATCGGAAGTTTATTGTTCTGACTTTTCGGTTGGCCGTAAATAGCGGCATAGGCATTTTCCACCTCTTTGATCCGCTCATAATCCATCAAAGGATCACCCACCATAAATGTATATTTGTCATTTACCAGAAAGTCATTGTTCCCGAGCAATTCCACCGTTGCAAAATTCGATAGCTGGTCGACAAAGAAAGTCTCTCCCAGCACAACACGGTCATTCACGTCCTCTTCAAAGGCCATCAATAAATTCGTATTACCTAAATAAGTTTTCTGATAACGATGGTTTGCACTCTTATTCGACTGGTAAAATCTCAAACAAACCGCATCTTTCAGATAATCTAAATACCGTTTTACATCCGTTGCCTCCAACTTCAACTGTGTTGCCAGATCCGCGATATCGGACACATTGGGAATCTGCCCCGAAACCAGCATCATTAACCTCTTGATCTCATTCAATACCTGGTAGCCGACAGGGTAAATGGCAGGCAAATCTATTTCAATCGTATCCCTCACCCGGTCCTGTAAACGGTACGGATAAGCATCTGGATCATCCCAATAAAACGGATATTCGCCATGTTCCAGATAGTTACGGAAAATAGGAGCTACAACAATCTGGTCATTCACATTCCTCGCGACCTCCGCATGGTTCTCCAGCAAATCGTCCAACGAGATCGGAGGCAAATCCAATACGCACTCGTATGAAAGATATTCCCTGAATGACATCGTACCCAATATATGGCAAGACACTTGGTTCTTAAACCCTCTCATTACTTTCGAGACCGGAAGTAATGACGATGTAGCGAAAACGATATGCAGATCCGGACAACGATCCAGTAATTTTCTGGCCTCACTCATCCAGTCGGAATAACGGTGCACGCTATCCAGAAACAGATGCGTACCTCCCTCTTTATAGAACTGCATAGCCACGTTGACCATCTTTTCCCGTTGAAAAAGAATACTATCCAGATCCAGATATAAAGCTTTGTCGGAATCATCAAAAGCCAACTTGATCCGTTGCAGTAATAAGGTTGTTTTCCCGACACCTTGCGAACCAAAAATTCCAATCAGACGATCATCCCACTGTATCTGTTTATAAAGATATCGCTGAAAATTGCATCTTATCCCTTTCAGCAATTGCTGATGGTTTACCCGGTATATGTCCATAAACTAAACTATTTGATACAAATGTAATACTTTATGACAATAATCACGTAAATTTGCATGACAAAAACCAATAAGAGAATGGACAAATCGAAAGTTTACTTTACAAACCTGCGCACAACACCTTCCAGCAATTTACTGGATAAAATGGAACGTCTTGTTAAACGTGCAGGCATTGCAAACATTGATTTTAAGAATCAATTCACAGCGATTAAAATTCATTTCGGAGAGCCGGGAAACCTGGCTTATATCCGTCCTAATTATGCAGCCCGTATGGCTACGTTGCTTCGTTCTTTGGGAGCAAAGCCTTTTCTTACTGATTGTAACACTTTGTATTCCGGACGTCGTTCCAATGCTGTAGACCATCTGGAAAGTGCGATGGAAAATGGCTTCAACCCTATTTCCGCCAAATGTGAAGTGATCATTGCCGACGGTCTGAAAGGTACCGATTACCGGGAAATCGACATAAACGGAGAATACTGCAAAGCACCGAAGATCGGTTCAGCCATTGCAGATGCCGATATTATACTGACGATGAATCATTTCAAAGGTCATGAGCAGACAGGCTTCGGCGGCGCATTGAAAAACCTGGGCATGGGTTGTGCCAGTGTCGGAGGGAAACTGGAACTTCATTCGGCTTCACAGCCGATAGTCGACCGTGATAATTGTAAAAGCTGTAATATCTGCGTGAAACATTGCGCACATGACGCGATTCACCTGGATACAGACAAAATAGCCACTATCGACTATGATAAATGCGTTGGTTGCGGACAATGTGTGGCTCTTTGCCAGTACGATGCAGCCGTTATGGGTGAAGGCGATACATCCGAACGCCTCAACTATAAAATCGCGGAATATTCAAAGGCCGTATTACTCGACAAGCCTAATTTCCATATCAGCTTTATTATGAATGTCTCACCAGAATGCGATTGCTGGAATCATAATGATGCAGCCATTGTTCCGGACCTTGGCATTGCAGCGTCTTTCGACCCGGTCGCTTTGGACAAGGCATGTGCCGATATGGTAATCAACGCTCCGCTGATCGGAGGCAACAAACTGGCCGAAGCTCATCCGCACGAACTTCTGGAAGGGGAAGATAAATTCCATCTGATCCATCCGGATACCAACTGGCAGGCAGGTCTGGAACATGCCGAAAAGATCGGATTGGGAACCCAGGAATATGAACTAATAACCGTATAAGTACACATTCATTTATGATCAATCAGGATACTATCTGTGCCATATCGACAGCCCCCGGAGCCGGAGGCGTAGCTGTCATCCGTGTATCCGGCACTGACGCCATAACAATTTGTGACACTATCTTCGCTCCCAAGACCGAAGGGAAGAATCTTCAGAGCCAGAAGGCTTATACCTTACGCTACGGTAGTATCCGCCGCGGGGAAGAGTTGATCGACGATGTACTTGTCGCCCTCTTCCGCGCCCCTCATTCGTTTACAGGAGAAGACACCGTCGAGATCACTTGCCACGGTTCGGTTTACATCCAGCAACAGATCCTTCAGTTACTGATTGAAAAGGGATGCCGTTCTGCCCTTCCCGGAGAATATACGCAACGCGCTTTTCTGAACGGAAAGATGGACCTGAGCCAGGCAGAGGCTGTTGCCGACCTGATCGCATCCACATCAGCCGGCATGCACAAACTGGCTATAAACCAGATGCGTGGCGGTTTCAGTAATGAATTGACCAAACTACGCAGTCAACTGCTCGATTTCACTTCATTGATCGAATTGGAACTAGATTTCAGCGAAGAAGATGTCGAGTTTGCCGACCGTACCAATCTGAAGCAACTGGCTACAAACATAGAACAGCTGATACACAAATTAGCCGATTCATTCAGTGTAGGCAATGCCATTAAAAACGGTATTCCTGTAGCCATCATCGGCGAAACGAATGCCGGCAAGTCCACTTTACTCAACCTATTGGTCGGAGAAGAGCGTGCCATCGTTTCCGACATCCACGGAACAACCCGCGACGTAATAGAAGACACGATCAATCTATCAGGTATCACTTTCCGTTTTATTGACACAGCAGGTATCCGTGAAACCAGCGATACGATCGAAAGCCTGGGTATCGAACGTACTTTCCAGAAACTCCGCCAGGCATCCATCGTACTTTGGGTAATCGACCTGACCAGCCCTGCAAAGCAGATCGAGGAATTAGCACAAACGATCATCCCGCAGACAGAGGGTAAAAAAGTGATTCTTGTATTTAACAAGTCAGACTTGCTTTCACCAGCTGAACTGGAAATCAAACAAGAATTACTTGGTAAAATCCCTGTTGACAGGTTGTATATTTCAGCTAAACAGCAGTCCAATACAGAAGTCTTGAAACAGCATTTGATCCAGGCCGCCGCCTTACCCGAAGTATCTCAAAACGATGTGATCGTCACCAACGTCCGCCATTATGAAGCCTTAACAAAAGCCCACGAAGCTATCGCCCGTGTAATCAATGGATTGGAAATGAATATCTCAGGGGATTTTCTGAGCCAGGATATCAGGGAGTGCATGCATTATCTGGGAGAAATTACAGGGCAGATCAGTAATGATGAGATATTGGGGAATATTTTCGGGAAGTTTTGCATCGGCAAATAGATAGTGATTACCGACGATTAGCATATGTTATCAATGATCATCAGAGGCTGTCTAACAAATTTAGGCTGCTTCTTTTTTAATAGAAAAACAAACAAATCATGTCAGGTAACAGGTGGTAGACATAGAGCGAATTGTTGTAACCTATAAGTGTAGGATAGTTATATTTAGTACTTGTAAAGTAGTAAATAGTGGCAGATATGGTCTTACTATTGTAGATAATAATAAGAAATATCCTTTTTAATATTTAAAATTTAAACAAGCTCTCAATAATAATTTGTAGAGTTAATAGATAATCTGCATTTTGTAATCAGGGAAACTTTGTTTTTCGTATCTCAACTTTTTTTACTCAATCCGGCCCTGATTCGGCTAAGTGATTGCGGAGTGACACCTATATATCCGGCAATCTCTTTCAAAGGGACACTATTGAACAACTCCGGCATCTTTTTTATAAAAGTCAGATACCGGTTCTCGGCTTTGGGACTCGACAGGTCGATAAGCAGATCGTCCTCATTGATGAGTATATTCACCAAAAGCTCCTGCATCCATTTCAGGAAAGCCGGAGATGAATCAGACAGTTTTTGTATGGTACTGTTTCTCATCTCGATGGCTATACTGTCACTGGACGAGCTGATCGTATAGCGGGAAGGATGTCCTCGAAAATATCCCCAGGAAGAAAACACCGTTTCTCCGGGGATGGAGAACCAAAGCGTTTGCTGTTCTCCGTCGCGTTCGATGTAAGCCCTCCATACACCTTTCTGTATAAAGTATATCGAATCGTCCGTCTTTCCTTCTCCGATAACCGTACTCCCTTTCGGAAAATGTAACGTACGGAGAGTCTGCCGGAGCAGAGTTATTTCCGTTTCTTTCAGTTCACACTGTTTGCAGATTCCTTCTATAAATGTTTCCATTGTCACGTACTTTATCCATGATTAATAAACAAACGATTACCAGTGTCGTAGCGATATCACCGGCTGCTACCGCTAGCCAGATCCCTTTGACCTCCATCAACAAAGGTAATGTGAAAAAGAATACCACCGGCAATATCCCTCGCAGGATAGTCAGGGAAATGGCCCGTCTCAGCCGTTCGATACTCGTATAATACCCGATCATGATGATGTTGATGCCGAAAAACAGGTAATCCGTTGCGAATAACGGAAGACCGGTTACCGCATATTTCCATGCATCGCTCGCCGTATCAGGAATGAAAAGCGAAACGATGCTATGGGAAAAACAAGCGAACAAAGCAGTGATGACTAATGCGAATATCAACGTGAACGTCATGGATAAACGCAGCGCGTTGTCCGACCGTTTCATCTGTCCGCATCCGTAGTTATAGCTGATAATGGGCTGTGCCGATTGTACCGTCGCATTGAACACCATGAAAATGATCGGGAACAAGTAGCAGATAACACTGTAAGCCGCTACGCCGTTTGCTCCGAGGTGATCCATAAAGACATAATTACCTGCGATGATCATGACCGATAATGTGATTTCGCTGATGAACACAGAGAAACCCAGTTTGATCATATATCCTACATTCCGGAGTGTCAGTAATAAACTTTTGACACTCATTTTCAGCCAGACGAATTTCACAGTTACCAAACGTGAACGTCCGAACAGATAGATAAGCATGATTACCGCCCCTACAAACTCACCGATATCGGTTGCTATCGCCGCACCGAACAATCCCCATTTAAATACAAAAATGAACAGATAGTCCAACACGATATTCACAATTGTTGCCGCAAGCATCGCCCACATGGATATTTTCGGGTTGGCAAGCCGTGTGAAAAACGGCAGAGCAACAACGAGTACGGTAAATGGAAGGCTGATGGAGAACCAGAAGAGGTACTCTACGACCATATCCTTCAAATATTCGTCAGAACCGAAAAGAGTTGCTATCTGCCCGGGAAACAAGGTCAGTAGCAATGTTATAATTAAACTGACAACGATCAATGCTATGACTGACTGGGTCAGGTTGATGTTGGCTACTCTGTATTTACCCTGTGACAAGTTGATGGAAGTGAGTATTCCACCTCCCATACCGAACATCAGACCGAGTCCGGCGATGAACATGAAAATAGGTGCTGAGATATTGACAGCCGCCATGGCGTCACTTCCTATCCCGTTCCCCACGAATATACCATCGACTACAGTGAACAGTGCCGATGCGGCCATTCCTAAAATCGTAGGAAAGAGTAGTCTGGTAAATAACTTTCCTACGTCCATTCTTCTAAAATCAAGGCTATCCCTCTGCATATCAATTTGTTTTTAATAATGACGGGCGCAAAGGTAGGACTTTAGATTCCGGATAAACTTACCAATTGGTAATAAATGCTATGTGGTATAAATGAGCAGCTTAGCCTAAAATATCATCGATAATAGCATACTGTTTTTCGAAGAATAACCGTCTTTCAATACGTCCGCAACCGGAAAGTAATGTGGATATTTTGCAGAGCGACTGGATCCATTCTTTTATTTTTTCAAAACTTTCTACCGAATTGTCGATCATGGAAAAACTGAAGTTGGTCTGGAACAATGCCAGGTGTTTATCTCCCGAAACATAATAGCAACTTGTGAATCCCATATTCATGGACGATACATAAAAGGCTATTTCCGGTGGAGTAGGCATGAAAGGAATATAAGTCCCGTTCAGTGATTTTTCGATTTTGGATAAGATTTCTTTCAGTTCACTTTTGATGTCATTTTTCTCCTGTGTTGTAATGATATGCATCCGGTAGAAATTATATATTTCTTTGGTCAGTGTCCAGATCAGCGAATGATCCCAGATATAGAATATTTTTCGGAATTTATAGACATCATTATACTTCTCTATGATTTGGTTCAACCGATAAGGGACTCTCCATTGAGAAAAGTTACTGAACTCTTCGGATTGTACAAAATAGTTTCCCCACTTGAAAAACATGAACTTGGTTATAAGAGGATGATGAATGTAAAACTCCGGAGGTAATATGTTATACACATTTCCGGCTTCTCCCGGTTCGTGCCGGTTAATCTCTTCCGTCTGTTTCAGATTGAATTCTATCATATCATACAAGGAGTCCATCGACTGAAGTTTGGAAGGAGATTCAAAAACGAACGGAAGCCATTGAAGTTCCACCTCTTTATACAGCAAACTATCCAGCGAGATATTGAAGGCCCTTGCCAGTATACCTATTTCCCTGACAGAAAAGTTTACTTTTCCTGACATTCTCCGATAGACAGATTCTTTTTCTAGCTTTAGGATATCCGATATCTGGTTTATGAGATTAACCTTTTTAGCCTCTTTTCTGTATAAAACCTCTATGAATACATCATGTAAATTTCTCTTTTTCATAATTATCAGATTTTTGTGGATGTCTGTTTATATCAAAACGAAATCTAGCCTAGCGAAATGTAAGAAAAAAACTGTAAAGAAGAACTGAAAGAAATGGATTAATGACGTTTGTTGCAAACTTTGATAATTGATCTTTTTGTTTTCTCTTTTTTAGAGAAAATGAAAAAACATTTTCTCTAAAAAGTACAAGACTATTTTATCCTTTCGACTATTCAGTAAGCCGGGGAAAAGAGAAGGCTTTCCGATTTCTCTGAAATGTAGAAAAGCTACCGGATAATTGGATAAAGTTGTCTTTCTCAATGTATTTCGGTCGCGTACTTTTGCCTTAGGAAAAAGAATATCCTATGCAAACGCAAAAATTAATATTAGTACTGATAGCTGTTCTGTCCTGTGCAGTAACCAGCGCCCAGAAGATTGCTTTAAAGAACAACCTTTTGATGGATGCCATGGCATCGCCTAACCTTTCACTGGAATTTAAGGTCGGAACCAGAATGACGATCGATATCCCTGCCAGTCTGAATTTATGGAGTTTCAGCGATACGAAGAAATTCAAACATTTTGCCGTGCAACCGGAAGTCCGTTGGTGGCTATGCCAGCCTTTTACGGGACATTTCTGGGGAGTGCATGCCCATTATGCCTCCTATAACGTTGGGGGTATCGGACCTTTTAAGACTATAAAGGACAACCGGTACGAAGGATGGTTGACCGGAGCGGGCATCAGTTACGGCTATAACTGGATACTGGCTCCCCGCTGGTCGATCGAAGCCACTGTTGGAGTCGGCTACGCTTATCTCTCATATGATAAATATCCGTGCGGGAAATGTCAGCCATTGACCCGCCATCGGACGAAGCATTATTTCGGACCGACGAAGTTTGCTCTGACGCTGGTCTTTCTATTAAAATAATCACATTATGGTAACCTGTAACAACATAAAATTAAGAATCTTTTTCTTAGCGGGGATTGCATCCTGTATTCTCTCTCCCTTCGACGTAAACGCGCAACAGAAAGTGTCCGATGTTCGTGTGGTTGCACGTGACATAAGGCAAGAAAAAGACAGCGTGCGTGCCATACTTGACATCGAAACCATCGGAATATCCGTAACTCCGAGAGAGCAGTTGTATTTCTTCCCGGTCATTCGTTCCGGAGAGAATGAAAAGAAGCTGCTTCCCGTTGTTATCCGTGGTAAAACCCAGCAGGCAGTCGTAAACAGGGTGGAGAAGCTTTCAGGAGAAGTTGAACCTGTTTATGTCTGTTTCAGTACAGGGCGGCGTAAAGCGATCCATGAGAAAATAACATATAACAGTACAGTTCCTCTGGAAGGATGGATGAAAGATGCAAATGTGGCGATGGTGCAGGAACGGCGGAACTGCCGGGGTGAATATCATCGTATCTCTACGGAAATAATAGCAGACAGTATCCGGTTTATGGAAAAGCCGGAACGAAGTTTGGTTTATGTGCTTCCGGTCAGGATTCCCGTTCCTCCTCGTGAAAAGATAAAGACCCGGACTGAGACAGGTGAAGCCCTGATAATCTATCGGGTCGGGAATGCCGAGATCGATCCCGGCATGGGAAATAACCGGAATGAACTGGATAAGATACGGCGCAGCCTGGAAGATATAAAGAATGTACAGGGTGTCGATATAAATACGATAAAGATATCGGCTTATGCATCTCCTGAGGGAACATGGCAGAACAACTTACGTCTTTCCGAACGTCGTGCCGCCTCTCTCACCGGATGGCTTCGCCGGAATTATGATCTGGAAGGAATCACTCTTTCTTCACAAGGATATGGCGAAGACTGGAAAGGGTTGGGGAAACTGGTTGAGGAAGACCTGGTCATGACAACTACGGAAAAAGAATATGCTCTCGGTATCATCGGTAAAGAAGAAATGAATGACAGGCGTGAACAGGTTCTGATGCAGTATGACGGAGGAAAGAGCTATCGTTATATGCTGACCCGTCTTTTTCCTTTGCTTCGCCGTTGTGCCTATCGGATCGGTTTTACCGTACCGGAATATTCCGTCGAGACGATAAAAGAGGTTTACCAAACCCATCCGAATATGCTTTCATTGTATGAATTCTATTTGCTGGCGAATCAGTATGAACCGGAAAGCCCGCAGTTCAGCGACGTGATTAAAAAAGCGGCTGTGATGTATCCTGAGGAAAAGATCAACCGTCTCTCTATGGCTGTATTTAGTTATTTATCTGGTGATATGAAAGCAGGATTAGAATATCTCACCGGGCTGGAAGACGATCCGGATACCTGGTTATACCTGTCCGCCTTCCATGCCCGTAACGGTGAATTGGATAAAGCGGAACAATATGCCCGGCGGGCAGCAGAGTCCGGAAATACCGATGCACAAGAGCATCTGGCTTTGATTGAAAAATATAAAGTTAAAGAAAAACAGTATCAGGATAAACTGAAAGAATATATCAATATGAACACTAAAAAAACAATAAAATGAAACTCAGATTTATGTTTATGTCAGCCTTGGCGATAGTCTTGCTGACCAATTGTAATGACGACGATGGTTACAAAAATACCGAAGTCTCGAATGCGGATGTCGCTTATCTATCGATCAGGATCGAGACACATCCGACGACACGTGCTTCCGGTGAAAACCCTGGTACCGATGAAAGTGATATCAAAAAGCTTTACCTGGTCACATTTGACAATGCCGGAAAAGTGCTGGGCATCCCGTCAACGAGTGCTTATTTCATCGAAATAGCCCCGGCATCATCTACTCTGGAGGCTGTTAAGGTATCTGCTGATGCCACGAAGCTTTTGGTTGTTGCCAATCCGGGAACTCAATTGGCTGGTGTGATCAGCGGTATGGGGGTAACCTCTACTTTCAATTCGATAAATGCGGCAATTGCCGGAGTGGCAGAAGACGAGGTGACAGATAATGTAAAAGATATCAAAAAAGGATTTGCTATGATCAATAGCGGTAATGATGAGGGATTGCCTGCAGGTTCGAAAATAACCGACCTGCTTATCGATATCACTGGTAAGATGATCAAACCGAAAGATGGGGAAAAAGATGAAGACACCAAACTGAGAGCCGAGCTCTCGGACAACCGGTTCGATGTCAGGATTGAACGCCTGACCTCTAAGGTTGAACTGTGGCTGAAAGATGAGATTAAAACATTTCCCGAAGGCGCGAAATTCGATTTTGAAAGCTGGACACTCGATGTAGTGAACACGACTTTCTTTCCTTGCGCAGATAAGACTATACTGGAGGTGGCACATTCTGGCAGTACTCCGTTTTATGAAAGTAACTTTTACACCCACGACCCGAACTTCGAAGGTGTGGTGGGAGACGGTCTTGCGTTTGCCAGCATCGATCCGGACACGTATGCTCCGGTCTTGCTCGATCCTTATGATTGGATGGAACCTTCAAAATCAGATGAACCGGCTATTGCCTATTGTCTGGAAAATACAATGGCAGCAGCCGAACAAAAGTTCGGTAATGCAAGCCGTATCGTGATAAAAGGAACCTATTACCCTAAAGAGCATACTACTAAAACCGGTGACTGGTTCAATTTCGCAGGTAAAGACTATCATAATCTGAAGGATTTGCAGGATGCTTATGATAAAGCTGAAGATGATTCGAACCTGAAAAAAGTTTGCGATAATATGTATGGAAAGATAAGCGATTTCAAAAAGGGAGTAGATGTCGGTTCCGACTTTATGGATCTTACGGAAAATATGCTGAAAGATGTACCTAACGGCGGCGAGTTGATCAAGAATAAGAAAGAAGAGATTGTCCGCTGGTACCAGAACGGTCTGAATTACTATTACTATGAAATCCGGCATGATAATAAGACGGAGAAGGAAATGGATTTCGGCAAATACGGTGTTGTCCGTAACAACAGGTATCAACTGACGCTTGGTTCCGTGAATGGTGCCGGAACTCCGTGGTATCCTGACCCTAACAATCCGGGGCCCGGCGATCCTGATCCGGAAGATCCGATCGACCAGTCTGCCGGTTATCTGGGTATAACGGTGAAGACTGCCCCATGGGTTATCTGGGAGAATGAAATAGGCATTTAATGCGGTTTGCAGAAGCGAATGATTTCCCAGGTAGGAAACGCCAGTTCCCTCGGCAGGAAATTGCAGTTTCCCTAGGAGGAAACGCTAGTTCCCCGCGCAGGAAACTCAAGTTTCCTTATTAAAAAAATTTAGGAAACTGCAATCGCTTCTGTTTTAGGACACTATGGTGTTTGGTGAAAAATGGAATAAGATAGAGAACGATGGATGCAGAAATATGAATACGAAAGGAACATATCGGTATTTGGTCAGGTCGGTTTTAACAGCTTTGATGCCGTTATTCCTGCTATCTTGTGAGAAGATCAAAGACAATATGGATGATTGCGGTATATATCTCGAATTCATTTATGAGTATAATATGGAGTATGCCGACTCTTTCGAGCCACAGGTCGGTTCGGTCGATATATTTGTCTTCGATGCTGAAGGACGGTATCTGTTTACGAAGCAGTCTCTCCGTGAGGAACTTATCGGACGTAAAAGAATGTTCCTCGGGGACGACCTCGCTTTCGGTAACTATAAGATACTGACTCTCGGAGGACTGTCGGACAGTTTCCGGCTCTCCGATGGCAGCGGTAATACACTGATCCCCGGGCAAACACAGCTGGAAGATATACGATTATCGCTGGTACGCGGATCGGAGATCGTTTCCCATGAATTTCCTCCTGTATGGATAGGCGTAACACAGGACATTCGTTATCAGGCGGATCTGTCGGTATATCAGATACCTCTGGTCAAGGAAACCAATCATTTTGATCTGGTACTGGCGAGAGCGGAAGAAAGTCCGAAAGTTGCAGCCGATACGGAAAATGTTCCTTATACTTTCGAGATCGTGACTCCCGAAGGTGCTGTATATGGACATGATAATAGGCCGAAAAGGAAGGAGACGGTAACATTCCGCCCTTATCTTCTGACGGCAGGCGGTGGAGCGGACGAGTTATCCGAAGCCCATATCAACTCCAACCGGTTGCTTTATATGAAGGATTATGATTACCGGCTTATTGTGCGTAGCACGTCGACCGGAAAAGTCTTATGGGATTACGATCTGATGTATCTGCTGGAACATACGAAACCGGCTTCGCGTCCTGACGGTAGCCTGCTACCCATGCAGGAATATCTTGACCGTCAGAGCGAATGGCATATCGTGGTGCTGTATAAGGAAGAGCCCGGAGGCGATCCCGGTGGATTCATTGCGGTTAAAGTGATTGTGAACGACTGGATAATATGGATCAATGATATTGGTGTCTGACTTTTTGGATAAAGAAAGAATGAAAAAGATATTGAACCTGATAAGTATATCTATGGCGGCCATTTTTCTGAATGCTTGCTCTGTGGAGCAGTCGGTGGATGGTGGCGACGGATTGCGGGGACTGATGGCCGTGGAAGTTCTTACGGACGGAGCCCTGGCAGACGATCATATCCATACTGCCCGCTTTATCGTGTTCGATGATGCGTCAGTCTTTCCTTCCGTCGATATCAATAAAATGATGACGCTGGAGAATGACGACCGGGATGCTAAAGAGTTCAGGACTACTTTGAAGGTGCATTGCAATCCGGATAAGATGCTGGTCGTGATATTGAATGAACCGGCTACATTGACCGGCTTTCTGGAAACAGTGACTGCTCCCGGAGATTTGGAGACGGTGACATATCTTATGGCTGAAATATTCAATGAAAATCATACGGCAACCCTTACGAAGGGTATTCCCATGACTGCTGCTTCCTATAATATATCCGTTACGGAGGAAAATGACACCGAGAGTAAAGCCGCCAGGGTGGAAATGGAAGTTAAACGTGCCGTGGCGCGGGTCGAACTCTGGCTTAGAACGGAATTGCCGTTTCAGTCGGAGGTTGGCCGGTCGACTGCCGTAACCCTTCTGAAGTCGCATGACGAAGGCTGTCTGATGGCTCCTGATGCGACAAGGAATTTCGGATATATGCAGACGGTCGATGCTCCCGATAAAGAGGTATCCTGGAGTTATACGGACACCGATCCGTTGAAACTGGCCGATACATTGCAATTTGTCTGTGCTTTTTATACACCGGAAAGAACCTGTTCGGCTCCGGGCGATGCCGATAAACTGATCCTGGATATCCGGGGAATCGGGACCTCCGACGGAACGAGGAATGCCGTATCGACCTTGTCATCTTTCTCTACCGGAGGCGGTCCATCCCAATATATCACCGAGATCAGGCGTAATAATGTCTATAGGATATCAGGAGTTGTCAGGAAGCAGATGGTAGAGTTTGAACAGAAAGTAGTTCCGTGGACGGAAGTCGGGCAGGGAGTAATCATCGACCCTCAGTATTTTCTGACCGTGACCCGTGATAATCTCTACTTGCCGGATGATGGTAATAAAACCAGTATTACGGCAACCACCAATTACGACCGAATCGATGACGACAGAGGTTTCCCTTCGGGAATATGCCTGGGAGAAACCAAATATTACGACAAAACGGGACAACCGGAGGAAGATACTCAAAGTAGCTTATACGGCTGGTTGTCCGTTACCCTTGGCGGAGTGGCGGGAGAACTTGTGCAGGAAATAGAATTTTCCGTATCCGGAACGCTGAATGAAAATGAAAAAGGTTGCTACGCGACGGCAGAGGTCAAAGCCGGCAACCTGATCAAGCTGATCAAGGTGAAACGTTGAACGGCATACCGATAATACACGATGTAATATGGAACGATATAGTAAATGGCTGACATTAATGAGTGCAACTCTCTTTTTCCTCTTGCTCCATGCAACAGCTTGCGTGGATGAGCAGGAGATCGGAAAAGTACATGGAGGATTGGTCTTTATGGAAATGACCGTTCCCGGATTGGAGATACCGACCGTAACGCGTTCCATGGAAGGGAATAAGGGCGAAGCCGTGGTGAAGACAATCGATTTACTGATCTTCGACAAGTCGGCGCCTGCCAGATTGATCCAACATCTTGAAGTGAAAAATTTCTCTCAGAATGAGTCGGGGGATGACTACAAGATCGAGTTTAAACTGGATCTGTTGAAAGATGAAAATGTCGGCTCCGTTGTACTCGTTGCCAATGCAGCCAGGGAAGTGAAAGCAGCGTTACCGGATAATCCGGTCGATACGGAAAAACAGGATTTTCTGGAGGAGCTGGTATTTAAAACATCTGCCGGTAAAGACGGCTCTTATAAATGGAATGTGTCGGAGCCGGGATACACTCCGATACCGATGTACGGGGAAACTTCCGTAAGTGGCATTACTCCGGGAATGAGTATTACCGGTGTTGAGCTGATCCGTATGTTGGCACGTATCGATGTGGAGAATAAGGTGAGCAGCGATGTTTTCAATCTACAGGAAATCTATCTGGTCAATTATCATACGGCAGGGTTTATCGCTCCGGCATGGAATGAATCGGACGGAGTTTTATTAAAAGAGTCGGATGAGAAATATCCCTATTCAAGAAACCTGGATCCCCGGATCCCGGGTGCAGCCGGTAAGCCGGACGCAACACAGGATGCAGCCATGAAATATACCTATATGCAGGAAGCCGGTTCTGCCGGACCGCTTCTGGCAGGCGAAATATATGTTTATGAAGAACCCAAAGCAGGCTCTGTAGCAGGCGTCTGTTTGATATTGAAAGGGATTTATCAGGGAACGGAATACTATTACCGTGTCAATTTTACTTCTGATAAGACAGATCCGGGAAGTGGTTCCGGCGTTAAGACCGGCGATGATGTCCCTTTATATCGTAATCATAAATATATCGTAACTGTTACGGCAGCTGAAGGGATCGGTTATACGACTTTCGATCAGGCTCTCAGATCCGCATCTGTCCTGTCCAACCTGAAAACCTCGATCCTGATCGTGGATATGACGGGGATAAAGAATATCGTTTACGACGGACAGTATTTTATGGGAACGGAAGGTAAGATGGTCGATATACCGTGGAGTGTCGATAAATTATTGAATCACCGGGTTAGTTCCGACTATTACGGCGACTGGAAAGCGGAAGTAATAGATTCTATGACTACCGGCTGGCTGAAGTTTGCGAATGACTATGCAAGTGAAAAGGGAACGGACATAAATTCAGGCTTTAAGCTCGATCTGAAAAAAGTTGCCTCTCCCTGGGTTGGAAACGATTATGTGAGCGGAAAGATCGTATTTACTGCCGGACGTCTTCGGGATACGATGATCGTCCGGAGAGTAGCGATGGCCGATATGTTTGCCCGCAGTAATATTGTCCTCAGTTCCGGTAAGCTGACATTTGCCGTTACCGAAGAAGATAACAATACGATCCCGGCAAATTCGCAGGGTGTGTTCTGTAAATGGGGATCATTGTTCATGTTCGCTCCGGCAGGTATCCCGTACGATCCGGTAAAGCATATTGTTTATTACCCGCCGGAAACTTCGGTAGGAAATTGGGGTGGCGGTCTTGCCGGATGGGATCTGGTTCCTTATGCCCATGATAACTTCAGTTTCGACACACCTCCTCTTACTGGAGATAATATGGATGCTTTCAGGGAATATGAAGATGAGGCAGGTTTTAACGCGAGCGAAGGTATCGGTGATATCTGCCGCTATATCTCATCCAAAGAGGGTTGGGTGGAAGGTAAATGGCGTTTGCCTACCTATCAGGAATTGGGTCTGCTTTATGATGAAACGCCGACAAAACCTCAGTTGCCAGCCGGTGGCGATTTTGCGAATGTAACAACCGACTACAATTTGCATGCCGATAACCACAGGGATGGAAAGTCCCTTCTGAACAGCGGACTGCAATTGGGTGCCAGGGCGTCGGGTTCCATAGCTCTGGACAGGGATAAAAAGACACCTCCTTCGGGAACGGTGTATCTTCCCGTGTCAGGACATCGTTATCCGAATGGAGATGGAGATGTTGTCCATATCGGAGCATACGGTTATTATTGGTCTTCAACTCCATACGATGGTATTACTGTCAATTATCCTTTACTCTATCGTAAAGGTCTGGAGTTTTATGATGCCGACCGTTCGTATGCTTTTCCGATCCGTTGTATCAGAGATTATTAACCATTGCAAATAATGTACAATGAAAAAGAATATTTACCTTATACTGATAATACTTCTGTCGATGATGTCTGCTTCCGGAACAGCTCAAACACGAATAGGAGGTTTCCCTTTTTTCCGTTCTTTTCTGGATGGAATAATGGATGAGGTTGAAAGGCCCGGACCGAATAATCCAACGGCAAAACCGGGAGTAGACAGGAGTAATAAAGCGGATCTTGTCAAGAACCTTGGTTTGCAGCTTACTACCCTTAAAAGTGAAGTAGGAGCATTCTATCTTCCTGATTATCCTTTTACGACCAATGACGGTTTAAAGATTGAGTTTGAATATATGATGTACACGACTCCGGGTTCAACCGGAGGTATAACCGATGGTATTACTATGTTTCTGATGGATGCCGAGAGAGCAGGAGAACTGGAATATGGGGCGGAAGGAGCTGGTTTCGGTTATACCTATAGATGGACCAATAAAACGTTGGAAGGGAATAATATAGAGGGACAACGGATCAAAGGGATTCTTGGTGGATATCTGGCAATTGCTTTGGATCAGAACAATTTTAAAACGGTACGTATGGAAGGGCATGAACAGCGGAATGGCGTTTTTTATGATGATGATCCGCGTAAAACTCCCAGTACTAAGCCGGACAAGTATAATACATACAGCAATGTGACAATCCGGGGGGCAGCAGGGCCTGATTATAGGGAAGTCGTTTCCCGCCATCCTAGCGGTTCGTTAAGATATCAGTTGTATGAAGGTGATTGGGGATATCCTGTGTTGGCAACAAGGCATACGGGAGGAAGTCGTAGCTCTGAAGATTTGTGGAATCAGGCTGGGTTTATTCTGGCTACAGATACCGGAGGTTATCTGCAAGGTGGTTTCCAGGCAGGAAATATAATACCTCCTATATTACAGGGGTTTGACATAGCCGGAGGAGGTACATTTACCGATCCTGATGAACCGGAATACCGGAAAGCGATTATAAAACTGGAAACGAATCCCGATGCTTCTGTCGGTGGTTTTAAAATTACGGTTGCCATACAACACGGAAATGAGTCGACGACTGTGATCGAGAATTTTACTTTCCCCAAAAAACTTACCTATATTGAAAATGGTTTGCCGGGAGCTATCAATAATGATTTCCCGCTATTGGCAACTGTCCCTCCGCGGATCACGTATGAGGTTGAGACGCCGGATCAATTAGTTATTGGTTTTATGGCTGCAACCGGTACGGAAACAAACTATACGAATGTTATTAAGAATCTTCGCATCACTCCTTTATTCGGAGCTAATACGGCGAACGATGATATAACGGGTCATCGACGCGGACCGGTGACTATAAGACCTTTGGATAATGATTTGGGATATATCGATAGCGGTAGCGGAGTGATAGGTGATAAGGAGTATCTGGATCCTTCCAGTTTCAGGTTCTGGACGGACGAATATACTTGTTTGGGAGACCGGAAATTTGAACATACCGTCAACGGTGAGGGCCGGTGGGTATATGATGAAACAACGGCGGAAGCATTGTTCTTCCCGGAAAAAGGTTATGTGGGCGAAGCTTCTATCATGTACGATATCAAAGGGAAGGAATCTCCTTATGATGGAGAAAAATTCCGTTCGTCCCTGGCGATTATATCGGTGACGTTAGCTAATGAATATCCTTGATAAACACATATTGAAGTTTCATAATATCAACCTGTGGCACATTAAAAAGGGATGAACTGAACCGTCCCTTGCCATTTTTATTTACATTTAGTGTACTCTTATTCTATTTCTTATTGATACTGTAAGTCATGATGTCGGTCCCGTTGACTTTTTTCACAATTTCTTTTGTATTCCTAAGTATTAATGTATGACTCCATTGTTTGCTGTATGAAATAAATTCTCCATCGGGTGTTTGTTTGTAGATGACATACATATGCCAACCGCTGTCCGACGGAAGGGAGATGATCACTTTTTTTCCGGATTTCAATTCTTTTTCTATAGTTAGAAAAAGACTATCTATCGGAAAATTTGCATCCCGAGGTAAATCAAATTTGCGGGAAAAAGTAACGCCGTATAATTCTTTATTATCAAAGTTACGGAAAGTACCGTCGATTTTGTTTTTCCATTCATTTTGTAAGTCGTAAAAATTAAAATCTACAACTTTACAATACTTTAGTACCATTTCGACAGCTGACGGAATGCAAGATGTTTGAAATATTTGATTATGATTATTTACAACAGAATCAAAAAATCATAATTATCAATTTTCTGCGTTTGAGCCTTCGAATGAAAATTTACAGATGTAAATATTATTACAACTATACTAAAGAGGATATTTTTCATAACATAAGTAAGTTGATATGGTGCAAAGATAATCTAAATTCTGTGTAATATATCCTTTGAGCATTAATATAAAACAAAAAAGATATTCATCTATGATTTGTTAGGGAGCGCCTAACGGTGTCTCCTCAAAACCAGGACATAAGTGAGAATTTGTTAAAAAAAGCCATCGAAAGATGGCAAATATTTACTTATTTTATCATTTTTCTGAATAAACCATTTCTTTTTATTTTAGTCAAACAGAACAATTGACAAAATGGGAAAAAGATTGATTTAGACAATGATGAAAAAAAAGGTGAGTTTTTTGCTGGCCGGTATGCTCGTATGCATGACACCGGCGATGAATGGAGCAACGATAGACGGAGGAATTAAAGGTACTGTAATGGATGGGGAACTGGGCGGACCGTTGGAGTTCGTAACTGTTCAGGTGAAGGCAAAAGGTTCGGATAAAATTCTGCAAGGTTCTGTTACCGGAAGTGATGGAAATTACAGCATTGCCGGATTGAAGAAAGGGGAGTATGTCGTTACCTTTTCTTATATCGGCTATGGGGAAGTCTCCAAAACTATTTCAATCGGTACCAATAGCCAGGTACTCAATTTGGGAGAACTGACACTGGAAGAAGATGCTAACCAGTTAAATGAAGTGGAGATTGTGGCCAAAAGGCCTCAGATGCGTTTTGAGATCGACCGGAAGGTGTTCGATGCGACGCAGGATATTGCTTCCGAAGGCGGTTCTGTCAGTGATCTTTTATCCAATATCCCTTCCGTGGAAGTTGATAATGAAGGATCTGTTTCATTGCGGGGAAATTCCAGCGTAACGATCTGGATCAATGGCAAAGCTTCAGGATTGACTTCAGATAACCAGGCGGATATTCTGGAAATGATGCCTGCCGGAGATATCAAACAGGTAGAAGTAATAACGAACCCTTCTGCCAAATACAGCCCCGAAGGAACGGCGGGTATTATCAATATTATTTTAAAAGATGACCGCAAACCAGGCTATTACGGAAGTGTAAAGGCGGGAGCCGATACGGATGGTGGTTATCAGGCAAGTGGCAATATCAATTATAGCAGTAGCAAGGTCGATGCTTATGCAAATCTGAACTACCGGAACCGTGAATTTAAAGGGGGCGGTATTACCAGCCGGGAGAATACGACAGATCACAGCTTCCTGGATCAGACGAACGATTCTAAGCGGCAGCATAATAACTGGTTTGGTCGCTTCGGTGCTACCTGGCATATGACTAAAAACGATGACTTGTCGCTTAATGTGACGGGTATGACCGGAGGAGGTGATAATAGTGAAACGATCCATTATATTTCTACCGACAGCCAAAGGAATACACTTTATACCAGCGACCGCACAACGAATGGCAACTCGGATATGAAGATGTATAACCTGGAATTGAATTATGTCCATAAGTTCTCGGACAAAAGTAATATCGACCTGACAGTCAGTAACAATCAATGGAAACGCGACGGAATGGACATTTTCCAACAATCGACTAAATATACTGATCCCTCCCTGTCTGCAGATCCTATCTATCAGACCCAGGAGAATGACATAAAAGATAAAACCTGGGAAGTACAGGCAGATTACAGCAATAAGATATCCGATATGTCACGTATCGAAGCCGGTTATAAAGGAACTTTCCAGCGTAATGCCAGTCCGGTAGATACCTATACCGGAACGACTGCCGAAAATATCCAGCAGGATAAGACATTATACAATCGTTTCTTGTATAATCAGGATGTACATGCCCTTTATATGACGTATGGTGGCAAGTGGGAGAATCTTAGCTATCAGGCTGGTCTGCGTGGAGAATACTGGCGTGTGGATACCCGTTCGCTGGATTTTGACCAGGAGTTTAACGGTAAACCCTCTGAGAGCTTTGAAAAGGATTATTTTAAACTGTTTCCAAGTGCTTTCATTTCTTATTCTTTACCTAAAAATAATGAATTACAAGTGAATTATACGCGTCGTTTGCGTCGTCCCTGGGGAGGACAGTTAAATTCGTTCCGGAATATCTCCGATGCTTCCAATATCTCTTTCGGTAATCCGGAACTGACACCGGAATATTCCCACTCTTTTGAATTGAACTATATCAAGTCATGGGAATCAGGACATACGTTGTCACTCTCCGGTTACTATCGTTCGACAGATGATGTAATCCAGCGTATCCGTTTCCTGAATACAGAAGATAATGTGATGTATACGACCAGTGAGAACGTAGCTAAATCGCAGGCAAGCGGTCTGGAGATCGTTGGTAAAGACAAATTGTTTAAGATACTCGATCTGACGACAACGGTCAATCTTTATTATTCTAAATTGGATGGCTTTACTTATCTTCCGGCAGGAGCATCGATACCGGTTACCGGAGAGACGGACGAGAGTTTTGCCTGGGATGTTCGTATGATCGCTAATTTGAGTTTGCCGTGGGGAGTGTCTTTGCAGGGGACAGGCAATTACAATTCCAAACGTCTGATGGCGCAAGGATATCGTAAACCGAATTACTCGGTTGATCTTGGCTTGCGCAAGTCGTTCCTGAACGATAAACTGACATTGAGTGTTAATGCCCGTGACCTTTTGGATTCTCGTAAATTCCGTACGATTACCTCCGGTGACGGTTTCTGGCAAGACTCTGAAAACTGGCGTGGAGGCAGGCGTGTCGGCTTTACTCTTACTTACAACTTCGGTAATATGAACAAGAAGAAAGATAAGAGCAAGAGCAGGGACAGAAGCGACGATTCAGAAATGTTTGAGATGGAATAATTGCAGTTCACCAATAGAAAGTGACCGTTTGTCAAAAAAAATAGTATAAGTATGTAGAGAGGAATAGCTTTGTACTGTATTTCTGAATCAGGGGTTTAAAATTAAAATAACTCAAATATGCAAAGCACATTCAAAAATTTACTTTACGTTCTGAAGCGTTATAAATTAGCAACGGTCACTAACCTTTTAGGACTTAGTTTTGCTTTTCTGTTATTCATCGTGATATGCATACATGTCAGTCATGAATATAGTTTTGATGCCTCCCTCACAAATCGGAAAAAGATATTTCAGTTGGAAAATATGCGTAATGACGGGATATGGGAAGCTAATTTTTCACGTCCTCAACTTGAACGTTTTATTGCAGCTTCTCCCTATATAGAAGCTGCTGCCGTTACAAATAATCTTGTTTATTCCTCTACACGTTTTGGAGTATCAGCCAGTAAAGGACCTGATGCCCTGAGCTATATGGAACAAGTGGAACGAATCACTCCGGAATATACAAAAGTTTTTGGTTTTGAGTTAGTAGCCGGAAGTTCGGACTGCTTGAAGCGTCCGGAGGGAATGATGGTCTCGGAAAGTATGGCAAGAAAACTTTTTGACAGAGAGAATCCGATCGGTAAACCGGTTTATTTCTCTGAATTTACTGGGGCGGAAGGTTCAATCGTTTATGGGCTAAGTTTTGAACCTGCATATATAGTGGGTGGCGTTTTCCGTGATTTTCCTGAAAATACCCGTGTGAAGAATGCCTTGTATATTCCGATAATGGAAAAGGAAATGATGGAAGACTGGAATACTGGTCCTTATTATTGTTATCTGTTGATGTCATCACCGGAATCAGCATCTGTTACCACTGAAAAGTATATGGCTGACAGCAGGGATTTTCTGAAGGATTTTGCGATTGACGATATTCGTCTCCGGCCTTTGTCCGATCTTTATTTTGGTCAGCAGGTTCGTGCAGATGCGGCTCCTGTCGGCAATAAGTTGCGAACGAATATGTTATTCTTTATTGCCATCCTGATTATCGGTATTGCGTTGGTCAATTATATAAACCTGTCGATAGCATTGGCTCCGATCCGCACCAAATCGATTACGATTCAGAAAGTGCTGGGCAGTTCGGATGCTACACTCCGGAAATATTTGGTTTTGGAATCTTTAGGAGTGTCTGTTCTTGCTTTCTTCTTTGCGCTGCTTTTTGTATTCCTTTTGAATAATGTTCAGTGGATTACTGGTATGTTGGGACATCCGTTAGATTTGTATTCCAATTGGAAGATTCTTGTATGGACACTCCTTCTTGTCGTAGGAAGTGGCTTACTGGCTGGCATGTATCCGGCTTTTTATATAACCTCTTTCCCACCGGTTATGGCACTGAACAAGTCTTTTACCCTGAGTGACCGGGCAAAGATTACACGGAAGTTACTCATTGGATTCCAGTTTGTTATTTCGATTACGTTGGTTGTGGGTGCTTTGTTCGTTTTCCTGCAGAACAAATATATAGGAAATGTGGATCTGGGATTTAATAAGGAGAATGTGTTGGAAGTGAGGCTCAGTATGGGGGCGGCTTTGAAAAAAAGTGAATTATTCAAATCACGTCTTTTGGAGAGTCCTGATATCAGTAATGTTTCTTTTAGCGAGTTTAAATTTGTTTCGGATGAATCCCGGTCTTTTATCGGATATAATTACAGAGGTCAGCATTACTACATGAGTTGGCTGGGGGTATCGACAGATTTTCCGGAGTTAATGGATATCAAGATGATTGCCGGTAGGCATTTCCGTCCGTCGGATGAGGCTCCTGATAATACACAGGCGGTTTGTATCCTAAGTGAAACAGCTGCGAGGGAGATAGCATCGCGTTTTACAACCGAAGAACTGGGTGACATATCGGAAATGGTAGGGACGAGTATTATAGATAATGATGTTCCGGTACGGATTGTCGGTATTTTTGAAGATGTACATTATGAATCCCTGTATAAAGAGCTACGTCCGATGGGGCTTTGGACTTCGGCTAAAGATCATTATCGCCGTTCGGTACCGGAAAGATATTCCTATGTTAAGATTGCGGGAGGAAATCCCCGGCCGACAATTGAACATATCCGGAAAGTCACGGATGAACTGATTCCGGGCTATCCGGTCGATATCCATTTTTTTGATACAGCGTTGGATGAACTTTACAGTAAAAGCCAACGGCAAGGAACTCTGGTGACTATCCTTTGTTTTTTGGCTGTCTTTTTATCTTTGGTAGGAGTATTCGGATTGGTAATTTTTGAATTACAGGGACGGGAAAAGGAAATAGCCGTGCGGAAAGTACTGGGTTCAACAGTCCGGCAGATCCTTTGGATGCTGAACTCGTCTTTTCTCCGGATTGCATTTGTTTGTTTTGTTATTTCGATCCCGGTCGCTTATTATGGAGTGAATGTGTGGTTGCAAAGCTTTGCATATAAGACACCGATTTATTTATGGGTATTCTTGGTGGCTTTAGTAATCATTGTGGCGTTGACGGCGTTGACAGTTACTTTCCAAAGTTATCGGGCGGCAATGGCAAATCCTGCTTCTAAATTAGGGCATTGATCCGGAATACAGATGTATTATAGATAAAGTTCCAGTTTTATTTTTCCTGTAGTATTTACTCTTTTAAATAAAAAAAGCAGTCATCTTTTAGATAACTGCTTGATTTTCAGTGGTACCACCAGGAATCGAACCGGGGACACAAGGATTTTCAGTCCTTTGCTCTACCAACTGAGCTATGGTACCGTTTGTTTTGTTTAACGGGTGCAAAGGTAGGGAAAATATGATACACTCCAAATGTTTCTTGAAAAAAATGTCGAAAAAAATGCATTTAAAGAATTTGAAGGGATGAAAGTAACTTTTTTTGAAAAAAAACGGCAAAAGTATTTGTAGGTTCAAAAATAGTTGTACCTTTGCAGCCGTAATCAAAAACGGGATGTAGCACAGTTGGCTAGCGCGCCACGTTCGGGACGTGGAGGTCGGAAGTTCGAGTCTTCTCATCCCGACTACAGAAGAGGTAAATCAGAAATGATCTACCTCTTTTTTATTCTTATAAATCGTGGATAAAGAACTTACGCATTTTGAAATTAGTCATTTCGATGTCCTTTATTTTAACCGCCTGTTCTTCTTCAACGATGAATCCGTGCTTCTCAAAGAAGGGACGCGCAGTGAGACTGACTTCCGCAAAAAGAGATGGGAGATGATTCCGATGTGCGAAATTTTCTGCATGGTCCAGTAAGATCGTGGCGATCCCTTGTTCCTGAAATTGGGGTAAAAGGAACATACTGTGCAAATATCCCTGCTGGTTGAATGACGTAAATCCTGTGATCCGGAAAGATTCGGTTTCTTCTGCAATGATGAATTGAAGATCACTGCTGAATAACTCCTGCCAGCGTTCGGGTGATGCGCGGTTTATCCAGGCATCTATTTGTTCGGGCGAATAGTTTTTGCGGCAGGAGGTTCTGACACTTTCTTCGAATACACATCGGAGTTCCGGGAGATCTTTAATCTCAGCCTTTCTTAACCGGACAGGCTTTAATTGCATATGCAGGATCGGATAAGGTTTGCCTTGCCCGTCCGTGGCATCCCGGGCGATCACTTCAAATCCTCTGTTTCGGTAAAAACGTAGAGCCTGCTCGTTCTGTTCGTTTACATCTACTTTACGGATATTCTTTTTCTGTATGGCGTATTCTATCAGTTTCTTTCCATACCCTTTGCCTTGTTGTGCCGGGTGAACGAAAAGCATTTCGATCAAATCGTCACTTAACCCCATAAAAGCAACGATTTGTTGGGTTTGTCCGTCTCTTATGAGATGGAGTTCTACAGCCTGGAAGTATTCGTTGCGTATTAAAGGTTTGTAATACTGTATATCATCCTCCGTAAGGAAATGATGTGTGCTCCTAATAGAAGCCTCCCATAGCAGAAGTAATTCGTCGTAATCTTTTGCGGAAGCCATATTCATATTATGTTGATAGTTTTTTGAGCAATTACTGCATAAACCTGTATGGACGGAAATAATACCTCCACATTCCGGACAGGTCCAATATTCTTTCTGTTTTTCTAAAAAGTAATCCATTCCTTTTTCTCTGATCATCTTTAAATTGTTCATGGGCGATTCAGAAAGAGGATATTGATTCATATACCGGTATTCTCTTTCATGTAAGTGTTCGCAAGGATATTGTGGACATTTGTCACAATAATCACCTTGTAGACTCCCCCTGAATTCACAATTGATTATTTTGCAGCGGATAGAACAAAACTCAGGTTTATATTCATTACTGCCGTTACATCCGGGGCACGGATTTTCTCTTTTCAAAGATTCATTGCACAAACTGCAATCCAGGCCGCAAGGGGCAATCATATTTGCTTTGAACATAATTTTTTCGTAAAAGTACGAAATTAATCCACAGAACGGAAGTCCGATTTTAGTCAATAGAGAGCATATCGGTAATGTGTTGAATGGCTGCTTACCGACTAAAAATCAGCTTTCTTTTCAATCCGGATGATTTCTCCGGAGACTGGATGCCGGAATTCCAGAAATTCAGCATGCAAGTAGAGGCGCTCGGCTCCTTTCCCATATAATTCATCACCGATAATAGGGGTGTTGAGACCTTGCGGATGAGAGGCATGCACGCGCAATTGATGTGTCCGGCCGGTAAGAGGATAAAAAGCAATGCGTGTTTGATTATTACTACGGGAAAGGACCTGATATCTTGTCATTGCCGGTTTTCCGTATTTTTCGTTTACGATCTGGCGGGGACGGTCTGACGGATCGAGACAAAGCGGCAAATCTATAATGCCCTTGTCAGCAGTGATCACTCCGTCCAGCAGTGCCGTATAACGTTTCTTTACTGTCCGGTTTTTGAATTGTGCCTGCAGGTTCTGGTGTACTTCTTTCGTTTTTACAATCAATAAGATTCCGGAAGTAGCCATATCCAACCTGTGTACGATCAAGGGGCCGGTAGCATCGGGATACTGTGTCTTTAATCGTTGATAAACTGAATCGGCATCGGTTTTACCGGGAACGGATAACATTCCTGCCGGTTTATTGATAGCCAGCAGCCAGTCGTCTTCAAACAATATTTCAAGTTCCGTATGGCGGTGTAAGTCTGTCAGTAACGGGTTATCCTCCACATTCAGTCCCTGTAGCATATGTTTCAATATCGGTTCACATTTCCCTTTGCAGGCAGGATAGAAATATCCATGATGGCGTATTTCCATCTTCGGTGAATTTCCCCACCAAAATTCAGCCATTGCAACAGGTTTCAGTTGGTGCAGGTAGGCATATTGCAAAAGCTTGGGAGCAGCACATTCTCCAGCTCCGGCTGGAGGAACTTTCTGTGCCGTATCTTTAAAGATATCGCATAGGTCTCTTATTTCACCTTTACCATTGACTATCCTGAACTGTTCGAAAAGTTGTTGCTGCAAAGCAGCCGAACGGGTTTTACGTTCTGTTTTCAGCCGTTCGATTTCAGATTCAAATTTCTTTACCTCAGCCTGTATGGCAGCGGTACGATCATTCCACTGTTGTTTCAACCGTTTTAATTCTGCTTTCTGGTACTGGCTTTCACGTATCATGGCTGATAGTTCGTTTTCGTCCGGATTGCCGAGCCGCTTTTCTTCACGTCTTAGCTGAGCTTCCTTAAATTCTTCTTTTACCGTGTCTATTGTTTTTGCCGCCAGGACAACGGTGTCCGCCAGTCTTTGTCTGGTGGTCAGATAATTTTCGTCAGCCTGAAGCCGTTTGATGCGGGCATTTATAGCGGATATACGGTCTTCCTCGATACTGAAAAAGCCTTGTGGTTGTTGCAGGTCATAAATGGGAGGAACGAAATAATCATGCAGGTTTTTTCCGGCCAGGATACCGGAAAAGGCGGCGAGATAACCAATTTCACCCGTTGGTGTTCGTACGATCAGGACTCCGAACATTTTTCCCTGTTGCAGGTCGTTTTTCCACTCTTCTTTACTTTGCAGGTATTGCTGCACTTCTTCCGCAGCCATCACACATAAAGGATGAGGCGTGTAATGGAACGGATAAGTGAACTTTTCCGGCAGCCGGATATGGGCGGCAGGAGAAGAGAAACGATGGAACTTACTCATTTTCTTGCCCGGCGTAGTATTTTTTCAGCTTTCTCTTCACTGGAGATGAAACTTAACGATTTGATAATGTCTTCATAGTTTTCGGAATCGACAATGCGTGGAGCTACTATTTCCAGTACTTCCAGTTTATCGTCGTCGAACGTATAGATAGACATAAGGCGTATGCACTGTTTACAGGTGAAATATTTATTGCTAACCCCCATTTCAAGAAGCTCCAGTTGATCGTCTTTAAACGGTTTCTGTTTTACTTTGTTGTATAGCTGTTGAAATTCCCCGTCGCTTACTGCTCTGGAAGGTTTCCCGTGTCCATTCGGATGAGGAGGTGTCGGCTTTCCGTAATCGATATCGCCCGGAGGATAGACCGCAACGGGAGGATTGGGGTGGCTGTCTCCGTTGAAGGAGTTCATATTACTGACTCTTTCATGAATGAAATCAACGATTATGATCGTTGTTTCTGCTGTTAGCGGATTGACTTTTTTGTATTCCCACTCTTCATACTGTTCATCGAACCGGCGAAAATCAGGATCACCCAACAAGCTGACAATTTCTTTTTTTGTCATCCCTTTCTCTATTTTCATGACAGCACTTTTGCCGGTCATATAGCTACCGCAACTACAAAGGACAACTGAGCAAATGACCAGTGACAGTGCTATGAATGTTTTTGTTTTCATGATCTTGAATCTTTATATACGTGAACGTTGTTTAT
This sequence comes from Parabacteroides sp. AF18-52, assembly GCF_003479145.1. Classification (NCBI taxonomy): domain Bacteria; kingdom Pseudomonadati; phylum Bacteroidota; class Bacteroidia; order Bacteroidales; family Tannerellaceae; genus Parabacteroides; species Parabacteroides sp. AF18-52. Next base: position 231,218 of record NZ_QUGR01000008.1, on the reverse strand, counting down.
TTGTGAAAAACAAATATATAAAGGATTCTCAGATTATGACTTATCTTTAAGAACAAACTTATCGGATTTTTGTCATGCCTCCGTCGATCGTTATGTTCTCCCCATTGATGAAGTCGTTTTCTTCCTGGCAGAGAGTCAGGCATATACGGGCAATATCTTCCGGCTTTCCAACTCTGCCGGAAGGCTGTTGGGCATGATCTTCCGGACGAAGTTGTTCGTAGTCGTGTGTTTGTATCCAACCCGGTGCGATGGAATTTACTGTGATATGCCATGGGGCCAATGACAAGGCGAGTGTGTGGGTTAGCGAACGAACGCCTCCTTTGGATGCTGCATATCCTTCACTGCCCGGTTCGTTCATCGGATTACGAGCGGATGATATGTTGATCACCCTGCCGTAAAGATTGGGAGTATCCAATGATTCGCGGTGGATAGCTAGCAGCCGCGATGTGATAAACACCGGTCGTAGGCTTACGGATAAGATTTGGTCAAAATCTTCCACACTTGTTTCCGTGATCGGGGAAAAGTCGCTGATATCTGCATTATTGATAATAATATCCAGATCTCCCCACTCGTCAAAGAGATGTTGCATGCAACTTTCAAGAGCCTCTTTGTCGCTGATGTCAACAGGATAAAAAGTCGTACCTGTTTTTTCAGCAGTCTCTCTTCCCGAAATCTCATTCCGGTCGCAGAAAGCGACCCGGTTGCCTGCCATACGGAATGCCCTGACGATGGCTTTACCGATCCCGTCGGCTCCTTCGGTTACGAAAACTCTTCGCATTTTATGAATAGGACTTGTTTTCTTTTTGCCATAGCTGCTTTTTGCCGAAGAAGTTTTTTTAGCCTGAAATTCTTCATATTTTTTTTCAAGATAGTTGTCTGCCATGATGTTATAATATTTATCCGATAAAATAGTTTTTGGGGTTGTCGTGATTGTCTTTTCAAAGGTACGGATAAATTTCTATTCTACATTGAAAAAGAGCTAACCGGCTTCGGAACCGGATCGGACACCTTCTATTAAAAATCTCAAATAGAAGAAAATGGAACAGTTATAAGGAAATATTCGTTGTTATGCCGGAAAGTTTATCCTTTATCTTTGCTGCAATGATAAGTACTAATATAGAATATGCCGTTATTGAGTATAAATCATTAAGCATTTATTATTCATAATTAAACTGTAGGGGTGTTTGGAAAGGGATTTTAGAACAGTCCGGCTTTTATTTTTAAGAGGTCGCACATTAACCAGGCGGCCTCTTTCTTCCTTACTTAATAGACTCCGATATTTTCCGGTATATCCCGGTATTTGGTCGGAGATACACCTAAATGTTTCTTTACATATTTTCCAAAGAAAGATAAGTTGGAGAAATTGAAATCATCCGCAATTTCTTTGATCGATTTATCGGAGTGTTTCAATTGGTATTTTATTTGTTCTATGGCTGAGTCGTTTATCCATTCCAGGGCGGTCCGTCCGCTGACCTGCTTGACGACAAAGGAAACGTATTTGGGTGAATAACAGAGACGGTCGGCATAATAGGAAACCGACCGGTGGAATCCGTTGTCTTTCGATACTTCCATAATGAAACATTTGAAAACATAAGAAGCCCTTTTTATGCCCGTTTCCGGCTCCTCTTCATTATCCAGTTCGGTGTCTGAATACTTGTAGATAGCGGCCATCATATCACAGAATATGGCTGAAAATAAATAATGTAATACATCTTTCTTATAATGAATAGATGGATCGTTTATTTTCTTTATGATAAGGTCTTCATATAATTTAATGGGAGATTTATCTTTTTCTTCAATATGCCGCAGGGGATTTTTATGAATATGAGATAATATGTTATTGGAAATTTCTTCTCTTTTTACGACACGCTGTAAAAAGTTGGTGGAAAATCCCATAATTCTGAGCTTATGGCTGCGACTGAATTTTGTCTGGCTTAGTATCGTAGTCGGCAAGCAGATTATGATGTCGTCTTTTTTTAGTAAATAGGTCTTATTGTTCATGTCTAGCTGAATAGATCCTTCCACACAAGAAATAATCAGGAAGAAATTCAATCTGATGGTAATATTATTATAAGAAATGTCTTCCAGATTGCGGGCAGCCACAACATCCTTGTCTACATAATCTATCATGTGACTAAAGTCCTTGAAATCCTCAACGTCTATCGTTGTTATTACGTTATTATCCATACTGTTTGCTTTTATCGGTGTAAAGATGAGCATTAAAAGAGTAACCGGAATATTCTATTTCTCATCTTTTTTATTCCAAAAGTCTACTGATTGGTATTTAGGCTATTAAAAAAGTGTAATAAAGAAAATGGGACAGTATTCGGGAATTTTGTGTTATCACGCTTTTATCCCCATCGCGTACTTTTGAGGCAATTTTTATAAAGAATATAGTATGTTAAAAGTAAATGGGAATTGGATACGACTGATAGGGATTGTCGGTTGTACGATGTGGATGACATCCTGTAAGCAAACACCGGATGTACAAGTGAAACCTTCTTATTCTGTGATGAAAGTGGCGTTGGCTGATAAAGAACTTTCAACTTCCTACTCGGCGACTATCCGGGGGCGGCAGGATATCGATATCTATCCGCAAGTATCGGGAACTATTGAGAAGCTCTGCGTGTCGGAAGGGGAGAAAGTGCGTCGGGGTCAAGTACTTTTTATCATAGACCAGGTTCCTTATAAGGCGGCTTTGCAAACGGCTATAGCCAATATGGAAGCGGCAAAAGCCGGATTGGGGACAGCAGAATTGACGTATGACAGTTCGAAGGAACTATATGCGCAGAAGGTTGTCTCGGAGTTTAGCCTGAAAACGGCTGAAAATACGTTTCTCACAGCCAAGGCACAATTGGTGCAGGCGGAAGCACAGGTCGTGAATGCCCGTAATAATCTGTCTTATACGGAGGTGAAGAGCCCTACGGACGGTGTTGTAGGAGCTTTGCCATACCGTGCCGGAGCATTGGTCGGACCGACCCTCCAGCAGCCGTTGACGACGGTGTCTGATAATTCGGATATGTATGTCTATTTCTCCATGACCGAGAACCAGCTTCTGGCTCTGACCCGGCAGCACGGGACGATGGACGATGCTCTGGCGAATATGCCGGAAGTGGATCTTCAATTGAATGATAACTCGTTGTACGGGAAGAAAGGTAAAATAGAATCTATCAGTGGCGTGATCGACCGGCAGACCGGTACGGTTGTGGCTCGTGCGGTCTTCTCGAATGAGTCGCGCCTGCTTCACAGCGGGGCATCCGGTAGTGTGATCATGCCGAGCACCTATAAAGACTGCATCGTTATCCCGCAGGGGGCGACCGTTCAGATGCAGGATAAGACCCTTGTATATAAAGTTGTAGACGGAAAAGCAACTTCTACGTTAATTACCGTAGCCGGAATAAATGACGGACGCGAGTACGTTGTGCTGACCGGTTTGAAGGCCGGTGATGAAATTGTATCTGAAGGTGCCGGGTTGGTACGTGAAGGAACACAAGTAAAATAAAAGTAAAGCTATGAAAGGTAATATATTTATAAAACGGCCGGTGATGGCTATATCCATTTCCGTGCTGATCCTCGCTGTGGGGCTTATTTCGCTTTTTACGCTGCCGGTGGAGCAGTATCCTGATATCGCACCGCCTACAGTCTATGTAACGGCCAACTATACAGGAGCCGACGCGGAAGCGGTAATGAACAGCGTTATCATGCCGTTGGAGGAGAGTATCAACGGGGTGGAAGACATGATGTATATTACGTCTACTGCTACCAATGCCGGTTCGGCTACCATACAGGTTTATTTCAAGCAGGGAACGGACCCGGATATGGCGGCGGTCAATGTACAGAACCGCGTATCCAAAGCACAAGGATTGTTACCAGCCGAAGTGACCAAGATCGGTGTGACTACCCAGAAGCGTCAAACCAGTTTCCTGCAGATCAACTCGTTTGTCTGTACGGATGGTAATTATGACCAGACATTCCTTGCCAATTATCTGGACATTAATGTGATTCCTCAGATCAAACGTATAGAAGGCGTGGGCGACGTCATGGAGCTGGGCGATACCTATAGTATGCGTATCTGGCTGAAACCGGAATTGATGGCCCAATACGGGTTGGTTCCATCGGATGTAACAGCCGTGCTCGGTGAACAAAATATCGAAGCGCCGACAGGTTCGTTGGGTGAGAACTCGATGAATGTTTTCCAGTTCACGATGAAGTATCGCGGACGTTTGAAGAGTGTGGATGAATTTAGGAACACGGTTGTCCGTTCGCAGAGCGACGGTTCGGTGCTCCGTCTGAAAGATGTGGCTAACGTGGAACTGGGTACACTTACCTATAGTTTCAAGAGTGAGATGGACGGTAAACCTGCCGTTATGTTCATGGTATTCCAGGTGGCAGGTTCCAATGCAACGGCTGTGAATGAGAAGATCACTGCTCAGATGAATATAATGGAGAAGGATCTTCCGAAGGGAACGGAGTTTGTGACGATGATGAGTTCGAACGACTTCTTGTTCGCATCTATCCATAATGTGGTGGAAACGTTGGTCATTGCCATCTTACTGGTAATCCTCGTGGTTTATTTCTTCCTGCAGGATTTCAAGAGTACATTAATTCCTTCCATATCTATTATAGTCTCGTTGATCGGAACATTCGCTTGTTTGATGATTGCTGGGTTCAGTATCAATATCCTGACCTTATTTGCTCTCGTGCTTGCGATCGGAACCGTTGTGGATGATGCGATCGTGGTGGTGGAGGCGGTGCAGTCAAAGTTCGATGCCGGATATAAATCCTCCTATCTTGCCACTAAGGATGCGATGGGAGATGTAACGATGGCTATCGTTTCCTGTACCTGCGTGTTTATGGCAGTATTTATCCCTGTGACATTCATGGGAGGAACATCCGGTATTTTCTATACGCAGTTCGGTATTACGATGGCGACTTCAGTTGGTCTTTCCATGATTTCGGCCTTGACGCTGTGTCCGGCTCTTTGTGCCATACTTATGCGTCCTTCGGATGGAAATAAGAGTGCGAAAAGTCTTAACGGACGAGTTCGTGCAGCCTATAACACTTCATTCAACGCCGTATTGGGCAAATATAAGAAAGGTGTCATGTTCTTTATCCATCACCGCTGGATGGTATGGACGCTGACCGCAGCAGCTATTGTTTTGCTGGCATTTCTGATGTCGAGCACCAAGACAGGGCTCGTTCCGCAGGAAGACCAGGGTGTGATCATGGTAAATGTCAGCACTTCACCGGGTAGTACGTTAGGTGAAACGACAAAGGTCATGGACAAACTGGAGGATATATTGAAAAATACTCCTGAAATAGAACATTATGCAAAGGTAGCAGGATACGGACTTATGTCCGGACAAGGAACCTCTTACGGTACGATCGTTATCCGTTTAAAAGACTGGAGCGAACGAAAAGGGGAAGAGCATTCGTCGGATGCCGTGGTTGGCCGCCTGAATACCCAGTTCTATGCGATAAAGGAAGCACAGATATTCAGTTTCCAACCGGCGATGATCCCCGGTTATGGTATGGGTAACTCCATCGAGTTGAACCTGCAGGACAAGACCGGTGGCGACATGACGGCTTTCTACAACTCGACTATGCAGTTCCTGGGAGCTTTGAATCAGCGTCCGGAAGTTGCGATGGCATATACCTCTTATGCGATGAACTTCCCGCAGGTGTCGGTCGATATCGATGCGGCCAAATGTAAGCGTGCAGGTATTTCACCGGCTACCATACTCGATGCCCTGGGCAGTTATTGCGGTGGTGCATATATTTCCAATTACAATCAGTTTGGAAAAGTGTACCGTGTGATGATGCAGGCTTCCCCTGAATACCGTCTGGACGAACAGTCGCTGAATAATATGTTTGTTCGCAACGGAACGGAAATGGCGCCGATAAGTCAGTTTGTGACATTGAATAAGGTGCTTGGTCCGGAAGTATCCAACCGTTTCAACCTGTACAGCGCTATCACAGCAAATGTGAATCCGGCTGAAGGTTATTCTTCCGGTGAGGTGCAGAAGGTCATCGAAGAGGTGGCAGCCCAGACACTGCCTACGGGATATGGTTATGAATATGGTGGTATGGCCCGTGAAGAATCGAATAGCGGTGGTGCGAAAACGCTGTTTATCTATGTGGTTTGTATTTTGCTTATTTATCTGATCCTGGCTTGTTTATATGAGAGCTTCCTGGTGCCGTTCGCCGTTATCCTCTCCGTGCCGTTCGGTTTGATGGGGAGTTTCCTGTTTGCTAAGATATTCGGACTGGAGAATAATATTTACCTGCAGACAGGGGTGATTATGTTGATCGGTTTGCTGGCGAAGACGGCTATTCTGATCACGGAATATGCGATAGAGCGCCGCCGTAAAGGAATGGGTATCGTCGAGTCGGCTTATTCTGCCGCCCAGGTTCGTCTGCGTCCGATCCTGATGACGGTGCTTACGATGATCTTCGGTATGCTTCCGTTGATGTTCTCCTCCGGTGCCGGTGCCAACGGTAACAGCTCGTTGGGAACAGGTGTTGTCGGTGGTATGGCAGTCGGAACGCTGGCGTTGTTATTCGTAGTTCCGGTGTTCTATATTATCTTCGAGTTTTTACAGGAGAAGATCCGTAAGCCGATGGAAGAAGAAGCCGATGTGCAGGTGGCTCTGGAGCAGGAGAGAAGTAATGCGGAGCGTGGCACGTCTGATATAAACAACTAAAATAATAAAATATGAAGAAGATAATCCTGTTATCCGCAGTTACTGTTCTGTTGAGCAGTTGTGGTATATACAGTAAATATAAACCGGAGACGGCCGTACCCGACAATTTGTACGGAGAAGGGATAGAGACGGCCGACACTGCCGGAATAGGTGACAGAGACTGGCATGAGCTTTTCTCCGATCCGAAGTTGCAGGCCCTTATCGAACAGGGATTGCAAAACAATACTGACTATCAGTCGGCACAACTCCGTGTGAAGGAGGCTGAAGCGGCTTTGATGTCCGCCCGCCTGGCGTTCCTGCCTTCCTTTGCCTTGTCTCCGCAAGGGACCGTGAGCAGTTTTGATGCCCGCAAGGCGACACAGACTTATTCGCTGCCTGTCACTGCCAGTTGGGAACTCGATATATTCGGGCGTATGCACAACGCTAAACTGCAGGCAAAAGCGGTTTACGCACAAAGCGAGGATTACCGGCAGGCCGTGCGGACCCAGCTGGTAGCCGGAATCGCCAATTCCTATTATACGCTGTTGATGCTGGACGAACAGCTTGCCATCACACGTGAGACGGAGGAGGCATGGCGTGAAACGGTTTCTTCTACCCGGGCCCTGATGAATGCGGGCATGGCTGATGAGGCGGCCGTATCACAGATGGAAGCTACTTATTATCAGGTACAGGCATCCGCCCTCGATCTGAAAGAGCAGATCAATCAGGTGGAGAACAGTCTGGCTTTGCTGTTAGCCGAGACGCCCCGTTATTTTGAACGGGGCACATTGGATGAGCAACAGTTTCCGGAGGACTTGTCGGTAGGTGTTCCTGTTCAGATGTTATCCAACCGTCCTGACGTCCGTTCGGCAGAGCGTTCACTGGAAGCAGCGTTCTATGGAACCAATCAGGCCCGTGCCTCTTTTTATCCTTCCGTAGTGCTGAGCGGGAGTGCGGGTTGGACCAACTCGGCCGGGGCGATGATTGTCAATCCGGGTAAGTTCCTGGCTTCGGCAGTCGGCTCGCTGACACAGCCTTTGTTCAACCGTGGACAGGTCATTGCCCAATACCGCATCGCGCAGGCACAGCAGGAAGAAGCCAGCCTGGCTTTTCAGCAGACTTTACTGAATGCCGGAAGCGAAGTGAACGATGCGTTGGTTGCTTATCAGACAAGCCGGGAGAAAACGATCTTGTTCGACAAGCAGATCGTTTCGCTGGAAAAGGCGTTGAAAAGCACCTCTCTGCTGATGGAGCACGGTACTTCTACTTATCTGGAAGTCCTGACCGCCCGCCAGTCTTTACTGAGTGCGCAACTGTCGCAAACGGCTAACCGTTTTTCTGAGATACAGAGTGTGGTAAACCTTTATCATGCACTGGGTGGTGGAAGAGAAAAGTAACATCTATCTAAGAACAGAAAATGATGAATCAAGCTGTTATAGGTACAAATGCCGGCATAGTTTGGAGGATAATGGATGGAGTTCGTATACGGCAACGCTGGAGTTTTTCTGAATTGAAAAGGGCTACCGGTCTTTCGGATATGGACTTGTATGCCGCTGTCGGCTGGCTGGCACGGGAAAATAAAGTAGAGTTTTTCACTGATTCCCAAACAGAAGATGATAATTTTTTTTTGAGTTTGCATTATTCTTATTGAAACCGTAAACCTTCTCTATTATTTATTCTAGATTTGGAGCGGGATTGTATCTTGGGAAAGATAGCAGTCCCGTTTTTTTATTTTCCTTTCACCTTCGTACTTCGGAGCACTGTTTGCGACACCAAATTATCCGTTTTATTCCTGTAACAGTAAAACCATATAACCTTCCCACGATGATAAAACATGTGTGGAAAGGCTATACTTCATTCTTTATATTATTATTTTTTCCAAATACAACGATAATTAAATCTACGGTTCGGTGCAGCATCACCATTCACACACAAAGAAATCGGGTCTTTCAATTCCGACGGGTTATCAACCCATTTAAAATCAAAGAAAAAAGTATCACCGACCAATCCCAGATCATCACGATTCACGGCCAATTCCAGACACTTATCTTTTATACAATAAGGAAGAACATCGACAGTCACCCATTCCCCACTCTTTTCGTCATACCGTTTCAACTCGGTCGATTTCCCATCTACCACCGTTTTGTTTATCAAATAATCATAGCCATACCAACCTGTCGAAGAATTATTATCCGCATCAATCAACAACAACATCCAGTTCGGATCCGTTGAAGGAGTCATATTATTCATTGTTTCCACATAGAAATAAATATTTTCTTTATCTACTGCTACTTTGGATAAGACAATATCATTCCTTCCGGAGTTATTTACATAATGGTTTCCACCATATCCTTTATAATCGCGATGAGTTATATCGCCTTTAGTATCACGATACTCGACTTTAACTTTATTCCATTTATCAAACTTTCCATTTACAGGCATCGTTTGATAGCCTTTATTCTCAGGTATCGGACGGACTCCTTTATAACGACGGATATTCTGTGCCATCTGCATATAGTAGTTATCGGTATAACCTCCTTTCATCGGTTGAATCGTACGGTTAAATTCTGCATTATACTGGTCTACAAAATAAAATGGATTTTTACGTCCCAGAAATTCCGTCGGTCCCGGTAATTCCGATCCCGGCGCTTTTCCTGAGCTGTATTTTCCGGCAGTCCATTCATTCCAGTCATTCAAATACAGAAACTGAGGATCATTTTTTAAAGCTTCTTCCCAACGATCCTGAAAGTAGATTCCATATGCAGTAGGATCATCCACTGTCTTTCCCAACCACGGGACATAAGTTGGTTCAGGCATATCATGGTCATTTAATCGAGGTTCTTTATGATCACGAGTCCAGGATTTTCCAACAATGGAAGTTGGATGTTGGGCGGGAGTAACGGCTGCCTGTTCATTTTTCCCCTGAAAAGTAGCAACCAAATCAGACGGATGCATTTTACAAACCCGTTCGTCACCCAAATCATAACCGAAACTCCAGTTTCCTTCCGTTCCGACAAAACGTTCGCCAGCCCATTCATAATATCCCCACCACATGGTTCTAAGCGTAAAGAAATCCTTTACTTCCCGTGTATAATCTGTATAGAACTCATTCGTATAGTCCGGATCATTATAATGGGGATACGAAGAATCGGTCAAAGCTTTCGGATCATAATGAGGATTCGGATTCTTTACACCGCCGCCATTAGCATCCATTGCCGGTTTTCCATTATATAATAATAAAGGTTTATCTCCCCAATAAAACCATAAATCTTTATATTTATTTTCTTTATACACTTTATCATACAAATCCTGCACAACCGAAATTACCGGTCCGTTAAAAGCCCAGAAACAAAATTGAGGAACTTTATTCCCTTCTGCCTTCATTTTTTGCATGGTGGTAAATAAAGTCTCCCATTCGTCCCAGTAACGAACGGCATTTGTTACATCCATAACTAAGACATCCACACCAGCATCAGCCAACATAGACATATCTTTACGGATTACATATTCGTCCCGGCTCAGAAAATAGCCGACCTCCGGTTCTCCCCAATGGTAAGATCCCTCCGTCCATGCCGGATGATTAGCATCCAAACGAGCTTCCGGTGCTTCTTCCAATACTTTACTGACATCTGCACGATAAGGAGATTTCAGATTAGCCAAATTATCCGAATGCCATGTAATATAAAAAATACCGACTACACGACGTTTGTCATCCTTAACATTACCAACCTCTTCCTGGCTCGGCATAGTCCGTCCCAAAGCATCGGTCGCCACCCATGTATCAGAATAAATATCCCAGTAAGAATCAGCAATATCAATATTCGATTGAATAGTATCCTTTTGATTTCCACATCCGGATAAAGTCGTTAGTAATCCTAAAACACCAAGCAGGTTTATACAAAGTTCATTAACAAGTTTCATAATCTATAAATTCAAAGTTTATAAAAATAAGATACAACAAAACCGATCCAAGATTCAAAAACGAATCCCGCATTCATTCAGTAACAAAAGATTATTATCAGGAAAAGTAATCCGGGTTACTTTTCCTGATAAATTTCTATCCGGTATATTCCTGACGGAAATCTGTAAAAAGAGACATCTCCCCTGTTTTCAATAAGCGGATAATCGTCTTTATCAAAAACTCGTTTATTGACATCTATCTTTTTATTATCGGGTAAAGCAACAATACCTAAAGTATTGGGAGGTAATGTTATTTTCCAGATCAACCGATCATTTTCCTGAGACCACTCGCTTTCTGTTTTCCCATAAGACGTATCTATCGATGCCTTCGCCCAATCTAAAAAGGAGGTCATTGTCGGTTCAAAGCGTATTACTTTAAATCCCGGTCCTGATATATCCGGACGTATCCCCGCTATATCTTCATAAAACCAGGTATCATAACTTCCTTGCATGGGATGATTCAGTGAAGATCCGGTTAAGCATACCTCCTTACTCTTCTTGTTTATCGGAAGAACTTCCCAAAGAGAGGTTGCATCTGCATCCGTCCACATATAAGCAAAACTATTTTCGCCTGTTTTAGTGAACATATCCCATGCGGCTTTACCATTGCCAAAACGCGATAAGGCTTGTCCGATACGTCCCAAACCAAAGATCCCGGTATGCATGAAATTATTATACTTCTCCTTCATATTTCTGGCTATTGCATCAGAAACAGCTCTCTCATCTCCTGCAGGAACCAACCCAAAATCAAGAGCCATCGCATCAGCAGTTTGACTTCCGAACGTTTTATTTTCTTTGTCATAAAATTCAGCAACAAAAGCTGCAGCTATCTTGTTTTTCAAATCGTTAAAATATTCAGCATCGTCATCATTACCTAATATAGCCGCTGTTTTAGCCATAATGGATGCATCTAAATAATGAAAGGCGGTAGAACTTAATGGGACAGGACAATCAATCGTATTGTTTCCTTCCGGCGGACACCAATCCCCCAAACCATAAGGCACAATATGTCTGGTTGGAAGCGTATCGTTAACCGACAAATGTTCCACATGTTCCACCCATTGTTTCATTTCATGATAATATGTACGTAAAGGTTCCTCATTTCCAAAATACAAATAAGTATACCAGGGTAATTGAACAACAGCTGTCCCCCAATCCGGAGAAGCAACCCCGCAAAGACGTTTTCCCGGAGCGATCATATATGGGATTCCCGGTGCTTTATCTGCAAAATAGAAGATCGTATTGAAAAGCTTTTGATGAAGTGTATTTTTTTCAAAAACGGAAGAGGTGGAACTTATGTCCTTCATATATTTCATCCAGAAATTATTCAGGTCAAAATTATAATTCTCGAAAGGAGCTACGGCATGTGCATCTCCTAACCAGCCACATCGTTCTCTATGGGGGCAATCTGTCGGTAGACCATGCGTATTACTTAGCATTGTCCTGATCGCCAGCTCATGCAACTTATTGATCTGTTGATCCGAACACTCAAATTCTCCTCTCTTGTTAACATCGGTATGTACAAGTATCGTTTTTATCCAATCCAATTCAGGTTCCGTCACCATACCGGAAAGTTCTAAATAACGATAACCATGGTATGTAAAACGAGGATTCCAAACCTCCTGCCCATTTCCGGCACAGATGTATTCGTCCGTTTGTACGACACCTGTTGCAAATACGCCAGTCGTATTATATTCTACCGAACCGTCCTCACGAAGAAGTTCTCCCATCCGCATTTTCAAATGCGTCCCTTTGGGTTGCTTTACCTTTATTTGTGGCACACCGGCAATATTCACTCCAAAATCAAATACCCAGTTACCGGAAGGATCTTTCCATTTCTTCACAGCTTTGATCTCATTTTTTAAACGGATAGGTTCTATAAGCTGAGGATATAAATCTATCGGAATATTGCTTTCAGCCAGTACAGCCTCATTCCAATTATCCGCTAAAATTCCAGCCTTTGACCAGTCTTTGATTTCCTTTGTTGCATCATAAACTTCACCTGCATAAATATTACCTTTTAATACCGGTCCGGGAATCCATTGCCAGGATTCATCCGAAACGATCGTTTCCTTAGAACCATCTTCATAAGTTATTTCCATTTGCAATCTGAAAAGAGGATCGCCATACTTCGCCCAGTCCCCCCAGACTTTGTCTTGTCCGTACCAGCCTTCACCGAGCATCACGCCTAAACAGTTTTCGCCTTTTACCAATCCGGATGTGATATCAAATGTTGAATATAAAGCATACTGCTCATAATTCGTTTGAGCAGGATCGAGAATCCTCTTTTTATCGACGAGTCGACCATTCAAATAAAGATCACCACATCCCAAACCACAAAAATAAACAACAGCTCTCTGTAGTTGCGTTCCTGTCTTCTCAGTATTAAATTCCTTACGAAAATAAGGCATCGGACCACCTTGCTTCCAAACAGAAGTTATCCATTTCGCTTTCCAATCAGACGTATTTAGTCCCAGGGAAAAAGATGCTGGTTCACTCCAGCTTGTCACTTGCCCTTTTCCATCCCAAATACGTAAACGCCACCAATAAAGCGATCCTTTTTCCAGTATAGCGACATCCGGACGAACATTCACTTGTTGCTCCGATTCCCTCTTTCCTGAACTCCAAATATTATTTCCCTTCTCTAAGTCTTTTCGGGAAGAAGCAATCTCTATTTCCCAGGCAGATTGAGTAACATTATTTTCTTCTGACTCGATGCGCCAACTAAGAACAGCTTCATCAACCCCTTCCGGGTTAACCAAACCGCGACACTTTAAATCCACCACTTTCACTTTACCTCCGGAATAGCCTTCAGTACATCCCATAAACCCAAAAAGAGAAATAAAAAACAACAAAAAACAAACACTCTTTGACTTCATATATTCCTTGATTTATTATATCTGATGAAAATAACATCTAAAGATATATTTAAATTACTTTTCATAGATATAAATGAGGGTGCTACAAAGTTTTTTTTCGGAAATTATCTGCATACACCCTCCTCTACTATTCAGATTTATCGAAAAATCATTTAAATCGTATATTTCTGATGTTTATTGTCACATCTGCATTAGTGCCGAAATCACAACGCATATAATCACCAGAACTACCCCAGCCGACAGTAGCCATTCCTGCTGTATAATCTTGTTCAAATGTTGTCCATTCCTCTGCTGCCGGAAACTCTATCGTCGTCGAATTGGCTTCAGACGGTCCGGAAGATGAAGTACACCAGAATATCTGAAGTTTAATACTCTTAGTAGACTTATATCGGAACACCATAGTAGAACCTTCTTTTGCCGCAGACAAACCGTTTGAATAAATATAAGGATCCCCTCCGGTCGTAACAATTGTATATTCATTCGAATTTTCCGGATTAGAAGCAACTAATGTCATATCATTCATATTTGCCTGGAAAGTGACATATTCCACATCCGGATAAACGACATCATCCGGATCTATGGTCGGAGTGATCATAAACTCTCTTTCAACAGACTTACTGCCATCTAACTGATTCACTGCACAAACCGTCAATTTTGTTTCAGCAATAAAACCGGTAACAGTATATGCCCCTGTTTGAGTTGCATTAATCGTAACTACCTGCTCCACATTCTTTTTATCTAAATATGAAACTATTAAGTCGACACCAACGAATGTCTCATTCGTCCAGGTAATTTTAGCACCTCCACTGGCAGACTCTATTCCAACAGTTTCAATCACATAATCTTTTGCCTTCTCTATGCCTAGAGGAATGCCTTTCACCGTTACGGACGAAGAGGACGCTCCACTATAGCCATAAGAGGTTAAAACAAACTCATGTTCTTCCGTATCCGTAAATCCTCCAACAACTACCGATACGTTATTACTTGTATCAGCACTATATTTACTAACCTTTTTATTCACATTTTCTCCCTGAGAATTTTGATAAGAAATCAATGTATAATAATAATCGGCCTCTGTCGGATTCGTCCAATTCAATGTCACAGAACCAATAAAAGGTGTACACTCCACATTGGTGACAGGATCTATATTTCCCTTATTATTGTCATCATCGTCGCATCCATATATAAAAAGCGAGATGAACATTATGAATAGAATATATTTCTTCATTGTATGCTTTTTTTAATTATATTCTCAATTACCACCCCGGATTCTGCCAGTTAGTACCCGTATGCTTCAGCATCTTAGCTACTTCTGTTTGTTTAATCGGGTAAAGCAAATATTTATCAGTATTTGTTCCGCGGGATGCAAGTTTGATTCGATTATAAGTGAAAGTTCCATCATCTTCTTTTACAATTTTCATTCCTGTCACAAAATTGTCTGTTTCACTTAAAATTTTCCAACGACGAACATCAAAGAAACGATGTTCCTCGAATGCCAATTCCACACGCCGTTCATTTCTATAACGTTTTTCAAAAGCATCTTTCGACATACCGGCAGATAAAACCGGCATACCGGCACGAGTTCTGATCTTATTAACCGCATCTCTGGCAGACAATGCTTCTGCCCCTACTTTTGAAGCGACCTGAACATCCGGGCCTACAGCCTGATAAGCCGCCTCTGCAAAATTCAAATACAATTCCCCCAAACGGAAAATACGCATAAGCCCATCTGCATCCTGCCCAATTCCGGATTTGAAATTATTGAATTTACGCATGTAATATCCAGTACGGGTATAACGAATATCTGTCACATTATCAGATATACCACAATTTCCACCCACATATGTTTCTACAACATCTCCAGTCGGTTGATCCAAATAACGGATTGATCCGTTATGATAGATCGATGCATAAAAACGAGGATCACGATTTGCATACGGATTTTTCGGATCATAAGAGGAAGCCGTATTCAGAATAGGTTGTAAATGTTCAGCATCCGAATAACCTAAAATAGGTTGAGTACCATCAATCATCTCATAACTATCTATCAATTCCTGCGAAGGTCCGGCACCAGCCTTCTCCATACCACTTGTGATAGGAGTACCTGCAAATTTCCAAACATTTGTACGCCAGGAAGTCGTTTCATAAATAGTTTCCTTATCCCACGAACGGCTTGGGTCCGACCGGGTAATAAAATAATATGCATATGCATTTTGGGCGATTGTAGGATCCGGAGCCTGGCTATACAACTCAAAACCATGTTTCAAACAAAGATCTAAAGTTTCTTTTGTTATTTCTGTTGCTTTTTCCCAGGTATATTTACCAGCACCGTTATCATTCCACAAAGGACTTGCTGCATACAAAGCTGTCTGAGATTTTACAGCACAAGCAAAAGCCCGTGTCAGTTTCCCTCTTTCATTATCATTAATTTGCCAACGGAAACCAACTGATTGTCCCTCAGATTCTGCTGTAGCCAAAGCTTTATCACATTCTGCAATAATAAAATCCGCACATTCTTCAAAAGAGGAACGTTTGTCTGTTGAGAAATCATGATTTGTCTCGTAAGGAGTCTCAATTAAAGGAACTCCCCCATAACGTTTTATCAGTTGTAAATAATAAAATGCACGTGCAACACGGACCTCTGCAATCCAACCGTTCTTTTCCACTTCATTAAAAGCATAAGTGGCCATTTCCGGATCATCGATACAAAGTAAAAATGTATTACAACGACGAATACCCTCAAAATAATGCGACCAGGGATCCATATAGCTGGCTGTTAACGGATTATATTCAGAAGTTGTATACCCTTTATACCATTTGGATACAGGACCATCCTGATTGTCATTCGCATCATGAGCTTCATCACAAAAAGAAGCCAAGGGTGTATTGGTATTTTCATACGTAAATCCAACCTGAGGCATATATCCCAGGCAATTGGAGTAATAAGCAGATGTACGTTCGTACCGATTGAAAATATCATTCAACGACACACGACCATCGGAAGCTATATCCAAGTCCGCACAGGAAGAACAACACAACGCGAAAGCGGCAACTATCAATATATTAATCAGATTCTTCATAATATCTATATTTAAAATGTTAAGCTCACCCCGATATTATACACTCTATACGGTTGGAAAGTACCCATGTTGGCCACTTCCGGATCTATATGTTTAGAGCGCATATTATCGATCGTAAACAAATTCTGTCCGCTTAAAGAAAAACGGATTTTTTCTGCAAAAACTTTCTTTGATGTATTCAAAGGCAATGTATAAGCGATCTCTGCGTTTTTTAAACGCAAGTAAGATGCATCCATAATAAAGAAACTGTTCGGCTGATGATTAGTAGATGCTTTCAACGACAAAGCCGGGTAAGTAATCTCTTCTCCATTATTCCAACGCTCAGGAGTCCATGCTTTTAAATGAAGATCAGTAAATACACCCTGATATTCAGATTCATATGCACCTACACCACTGATCGTTCTGGAAAATTTACCTACACCCTGAAATAATAGATTTACCTCAAAACCCTTATATTTAAAACCTCCGGAGAAGCTATAGTACTGCTGCGGAATTGAAGTATTCAAGATTGGAGCCTTATCCTTTTCATCTATTATTTTATCACCGTTTAAATCCTGATAAATAAAATCACCGACACGAGGAGTTCCAAATGCATACTTTAAACCGCTATTTTCTAATTCTTCCTGAAAATTAAACATACCATTGCCATTGCTATAATCAATCAGATATCCCCACTGTTGACCATAACTAAAACCTTCTGTACGATACGGATAAGCATATTCATTTGAATAAGGAGATTCATTAATATTAATAACCTTATTCTTATTATAACTGAAAGCGCCACCCACGTAAAAAGACCAGTCTTCGTTTATCTTTTTATCATACATCGCCTCTATTTCAAAGCCATGATTTTCCATTTTTCCCGTATTTGTCTTCGGATAGTTGGAAAGTACAGTTCCCTGATATTCAGGAACCAGACCGGCACTACTGACCAGCATATTATCACATAAAGATTTATACCAATCAAACGAAACGGTTAATTCATTGAACACCCCCAGGTCAAAACCATAATTCTGCTTTTTCATCTTCTCTGCCATCAAATCCGGATTACCTTTTAACCCTTCATTTCCGTTTACATCGATATAATCCAGATATAAAAATCGTTCTCCCCCCAGTTGGTCATTTGCCGTAATACCATACGAAGCTCTTAATTTCAAATTACTTAACCAATTCAAGTTCTCCATAAAAGCTTCATCAGAAACGATCCAGGCACCGGAAATAGCCGGAGTCACGATATACCGGTTATCCGGATGGAACTGCTCAGAACCCGAATATCCCAGATCTGCTTTTACAAAATAACGGTCTTTGTAACCATAGGTTGCAGTAAGTCCCAAACTTTCACGCTTATACGGTAACATACCGGATCCGGAAGAGACTTCTTTCTCCTGTTGCAAATAAAAAACATATCCCATAGCACTAACACTATGATCACCAAACGTACGTTTATAATCTACATTCGCAAAAAGATTCAAATTATAATAGAAAGTGGAACTTTTTCCGTAAGAAAGAGGGGTATTGCTATCTGAACCCAATAATGAAAAATCCAACTTTGACAAATCCTTTGAACGAACATAACGTTCAAAATTCTGAGTCGTAGTCGTCTGATTCACCGAATTCGTTTGATAAGCCATTGTCCCACTTACGGAGAGACCTTTAGTTAGAAAACCCATGTCCAAAGTCAACCCGGCCTGTGCGTTGATATTAGCGACAAGAGCCTGAATATAACCCGAACGGTTCAACATCCCATATACAGGAGTTTTTTCATTATCATGTGTTACGACCTGATTGCCATTGCTAAGACCTTCTCCAGCCGGGGTCAACGGACCATACATAGTCGGCGGCAGATTAAATATATGATTATAAATAGTCTCATTTCCATAACCCGCAGTCTTTTCTGTTTTAATATTTCCGGACAACCGCATGAAGCCACTTAAATAATCATTTATTTTCACATCAATATTCGACCGGAAATTAAACCAGTTATTTTTAGGAGTCGGATCATATTTGGAATCACTTTCATTAGCCGTTTTAAACGGCAACTGCTGGTGCATATAATTCACATTTGAAAAATAACGAACCCTGTCGGTTCCTCCTTTTACATTAACACCAACTCTGGACATTAAAGTCAAAGGCCGTATAAACATTTTATACCAATTATTATTCGGATATAATTCATTGCCTCCAGCCTGAAATTGTTCAATCTCTGTTTTAGAGAACTGAGAATAAGCCCCCAAACCATCATTATATCCAGCCTGATTTCTCATTGTTGTGTAATCAGAAGAATTAATAAACAGAGGTTCTTTCGTCATTTGCTGAAATGACTGGTCGAAATTCACCTCTACTTTTGTTTTTCCGATGTGTCCCTGCTTGGTCTTAATCGAAATTACACCATTTGCACCCTGAATACCATAAATAGCAGTTGTCGCAGCATCCTTCAGTATAGTTATTGATTCTATTTCTTTAGGAGTAATATACGTATAATTCGTATTAGGACAAATGATACCATCCACAATAACTAAAGGTTCCCGTCCGTTGATAGTCGAAAGTCCTCGGATCAGTTGCGTTACCCCAGTCGATGAAGAACTCAACGCTCCTCGGGATAATTCAGAATTTGTTTCTATGGTCGTCAGTCCGGTAAACCGACCTGCAAAAGTTTTTGTTAAGTTCGATTCAGGAGATTTATCCAAATCGGACCCCAAAGCTCTGGAAACAGCTCCGGTTACCGCCTTCCGGGGTAACGACATATATCCTAAATCGATCATCTCATCCATTTTCTCAGCATCATATGACAACTGAATAGATTCCTGATCTTCCAAATTTACAACAGAAACCTTTTTATCATCATAACCGATATATGAAACCGTAATATATCGACTACCATCCTTTATATCAATTTCATACGTACCATCAACTCTTGTCAGATACTCGCATTTCCCATTTTCCGACTTTAAAAGAGCTCCGGAAACCGGCTTTCCAAACTCATCAATGACAAACCCTTTCAATTGAATAGAAGGATCCGCATTCTGTGCCCAACTTAATATTCCCGGAGAACTCAAGCAAGCACAAATTGCCAATATGGATATTTTATTTTTTATGTAGCTCATAATTAGATTCTTTTCAAGTTATACAGCATATTACCATCCCTGATTTTGCCAGGAAACTCCTGTTGTTGACTCTAAACGGGACACCTCGTCCAACGGTAATGGCAATAATAAATCTCTATTCTGATATCCACCACGTGGATTTGACGAGATGTTATACCGTTGGTAATTAAATGAGCCATCATTATTTTTTGTAATTCTCATTCCTGTCAACCAGCGGCATGTAGCATTCAAATTTCCATCCGGCTTCTGCCAACGACGCAAATCAAAATATCGTACCTCTTCCCAGGCTAATTCAACACGCCGTTCATTGCGGACACGCAAAATCATTTCATCTTTTGATAAACCTGCAGGTAAAGCTGGCATATTCACACGGGCCCTTATCTCATCTACAGCAGCTTTAGCCTCTGCTATATGTCCCGATTCTGCTGCCGCTTCTGCATAATTCAGGATAATTTCTCCTAATCGGAAGAACTTCCAGTTTGAATTATTTATCGGATTCGTATTGGAAGCCTGTGGAGTAACTAATTTCCGATGATAATAACCTGTACGACTGTGAGCTCTGTCCGACGGATCCAGACTAATCCCATGTCGACCATCAACATAAGTTTCTACTGTAAAAACTTCTCCATTGTTCCATATTAAAGAATCACCATTACATAAAACAGTTGCAGTCAAACGAGGATCCCGATTTTTATATGGATTTTTAGGATCATACAGTTTATTCGCAGGATTATAGTTCGGTTGCAAATGTTTGTCGTCCAAATAAGGTTTAGACAAATCGAGTATCGGTTGACCATCTGCTGTTTCAAAAGCATCAACCAACTCCTGAGTAGGGCATGTACCACATTTGTAAGTACCATCCATACTACTTCCTATATAACCGACATGCCACACAAAAACACCACCGGCGCGATGCTGCCAAATCGTTTCTTTATCACGTGGTCCTGCTGAATAGTCTGCATTCTGACAAACCAGTTGATGGAAAGCCGCGGCACCATATGTTCCAAATGTAGAAGGATTTGTACATGTGGAAAATAATTCATACCCATTCTCTTTCAATTCCTCCACTGCTTGCTTATTCATCTGATAAGCTTCTTCCCAATGATCTTCTCCCTCATTAAACAAAGGACTGGCCGCAAACAACATCATTTTAGATTTAATAGCCCAAGCCAATGCTTTGGTTGCCCGCATAGCTTCATCTTCTGTTGTGATACGCCAGGGAAGTTCTGTAGAATTGAGACCGGCATCACAATCTTCTACAATAAATTTAACCACATCATATACCGTTTCGCGTCTTAATGTAGAAAAATCAGCATCAAACGCCACCGTTTTATCCACGATAGGAACTTTCCCAAACCATTTAACCAACTCGGAATAAAAAAATGCGCGCATAACATGTGCCTCGGCAGTAAAACGAGCACGTTCGGTTTCACTGTTAACTGCCGCCGTTCCTATATTTTCCAAAAACTGGTTGCACAGACGTATTTGTTGCCAGTATCTGGTCCAATAAGCACTATTGGCAGCACCATGTCCGTCGTGCATATCTCTTATCGGATGAGATGAAGCCGATTCATTCGCATTATACATTGCCTGAATACTTGTACCTTGCACCTCTTCCGAAGACCATCCTTCATCAGTACAAGCCGTCAATAAAGGATCGAAAAACCAATAGGCATACCCCTTTTGAGGAATATTGTTATAACAAGCATTCAATAAAGCCCCTACTTTATCCGGGTCTGCATATACTTCCTCCATAGTGAGCGTTCCGTCAGGAGCTACATCCAGGACATCAGAACAAGAATTCAATGTTCCCAGCAGAACAACTGAAGATATTAAGAAATATGTTAGTTTCATATAACTCTCCTTTCAATGATTAAAATGTCACATTAATACCAAAATTCATCATCTTAGTAATCGGATAATTTAGCTCTGCACTTTGTTCCGGGTCGATTGCATCTGTTTTCATGGCTTTCCATGTCAATAGGTTATTCCCGTTTACATAAATTCGTGTACTATTAATTCCGACTTTCTTCAAAAGCTTTTTAGGTAATGTATACCCTAGTTCTATATTCTTCAAACGTAAGAAAGAGCGATCCATAATAAAGAAATCATTTGCCTTCTGGCTAGTTCCGGGAGAGGACGCCAAAGCCGGGTATTTAATTTCTTCACCATTTGCATAACGTTCAGGAGTCCAGGCCTGCAAATGATAATCACTATAGAAACCAACCAAACCAAATTCTGTAGCTCCCCAACCAGTATATACACGGGATGCCTTGGCCATACCGGAAAATAAGAATGAAAAATCAAAATTTTTCCAATTTACAGAACCTGAAAAACCATATGTAATACGAGGTATATCACTATACTTGATCGGGGCCTGATCCTTCTCATCAATTACACCGTCTTCATTTATATCGATATAAAGAAAATCCCCCATACGAGGAGTTCCTCCTACCTGATAAGTAGCCAAAGCTTTGTCCAGCTCTTCCTGTGTATTGATATATCCATTACCGTTACTATAGTCTATTTTATATCCGAAACACTGTCCGATACTGTATCCTGTACTCCTGTAGCGATATGCATAATCAGCAGTCTTCTGTGCTTCATCCATAAAACGTTGGGTATTCTTATTATACGCAAAATTTCCCTTTACCGTAAATGACCAATCATCATTTAATCGCTTATTGTAAGTTGCTTCTAATTCATATCCATGATTATCAATACGTCCCATATTGACTTTTGGTAAATTGCCAAGAGCTACTCCCTGAATTTCCGGAACCGTACCACGGGAAATCAATACACCTTCACGTTTTTCTTTAAAATAGTCAAACGTAAAAGAAAGCTCATTAAACAACTGAATATCAATACCATAATTTTGTTTATAAGCAATTTCCCAGCTCAAATTGGTATTTCCTAATTTCCCTTGTGATATGGCTTGTCCACGTCCTAAAGAAGGTATCACTCCACCACCACTCGTAATGTTACTTATATACAGGAAACGTGTACTACCCAATTTATCATTACCGACTTTACCATAAGATGCCCGTAACTTCAAGTTAGAAACAACCTTATTATCTTTCAGGAAACTTTCATTACTTACTACCCAGCCTGCAGAGAAAGCCGGGAAAAAGCCAAAACGATGTCCCTTGGCAAATTGCTCGGAACCATTATACCCAATATTTACTTCTGCCAAATAACGAGAATCATATCCATAAGTAGCACGCGCTGAAACTCCTAACATATTATAAGGCAGATCCGCTGCATATTCCTGCCAATTATCACGCTGAACCAAAGCCATCCCCGTTACATCATGTACCCCAAATTTCCGGACATAATTCAACGAATATTGCATATTCATATAATAGTTGGTCGACATGGACTTCGAAAGAGAAATAGCATTATTTTCATTTGTTCTTACTTTTGTATAATAAGATTGTTCCTCTGCTGTTCTAGCGACCGATACACCATAAGCATCATACGAACGAACTCCCTGCAAGGTTGTCACGGCTTTTGAATCAAAAGAGATCATAAATTTGGTACTCAGTCCTTTCGTTATAAAATCCAGTCCCCAATCTACTATTAAAGAGGAATTTAAATTGGTATTTGTTTCCTGCTGATATCCTCTACGATTTATTTCCCCGTAAGTATTACGATCCTGACCGGACTGATTTATGACCTCACCAGCCGGAACAGATGTTCCATCTATCAATGTATAGCCATCTGCGGTCAATGGCCCCGGATCTGTTGGAGGTGTTCCCCAAATATAAGCCCTCATATTTTCAATCATAGCGGGAACGCTACCTCCAAAAAGAGTTTTTGTTTGCGGAGTATTTACTTTTTCCAAATAAGATGCCAGATTCAGAGAGAGTTTCAAATTGGAGGCAACCTTATAATCTAAGTTTGCACGAAAATTATAACGATCCGACTTATAACTTGGATCATATCCTAAATCTTTCTCTGATTCAGTACGGAACTGTCCTCCTTGTCCCAAATAAGCCGCATTCATAAAATAGCTTAATTTTTCAGTACCTCCGCTCATATTTACATTAACACGAGTTTGAGGAGACCATTTCTTAAAAAATTCACTATAAACATCTCTATCCGGATAAAATACGGGATCTTTGCCACTCCTATACATATCAATCATATAGTCCGTATAAGGTAAATCAGCTTCAGAATACCCATCATTACGAAATGCCTGATTACGTAACTCGGCAAACTCCCAGGAGTGAATACGATCCGCTTGTGCGGTAAATTGCTGCAAACTATAATCTGCAGAAATACTTAATTCTGTTTTTCCAACTTCGCCACGGCGTGTAGTAATCATGATAACTCCATTAGCCCCACGAACACCGAATACAGCAGTAGCGGAAGCATCTTTTAAAATGGATACGGAAGCAATCTCATTCGGATCCAGTGTAGAAATATTGTCGCGTGGCACGCCGTCTATTAAAATCAGAGGAGTTGCTCCATTTGTCGTACTTGCACCACGCAAATAGAATGTAACATCATCACCTCCGGGTTGTCCGGATGTCTGTAAAGCAGTCAAACCCGGTAAACGTCCGGCCAGGGCTGTCGACAAATTTGCAGCAGAACTTTGTTTTAACTCTTTTGTCTGTATAGCAGCTACAGCTCCGGTTACAGACACTTTCTTTTGAGAACCATATCCAACCACTACCACCTCTTCAAGTGTTTCTGTATCTTCCAGTAATGTAATGGACAGTTCTTTCTGATTCCCAACTTTTATCGTTTGCGTTACATATCCAATATAGGAAACACGCAATACGGACTGTGAAGTTACTTTAATGGAAAATCTACCATCCGCATCGGTAATTGCACCATTGGTTGCATTTTCCATGATGTTTACACCAATAAGCGGGAAACCGTCTTTATCTAAGACAATCCCTGTTAATTGGAATGTTTGCTGAAGAACTCCAGTCTTTTCCTGACCTTCCGGTATAACATAAGATTTTTCGGAATGACCATAGAGCGGGGTTAACAACAATGAGGTAATCAGTAAGGCGGATTTACCTCCTAATTTTGTTAATCTGACATTTTTCATAAAAGATTAGCTTATTGTTAATTATAAGCAGTTTGATAACAAAGCATATACATCATTATATATGTATTTGAGAGATTCATAAGTTTCTCCTATCCCAACAAAACAGAGAAAACTCACTTCCGAGGCAGTTCAGTGTATTTTGTTAATTTTTTCAATCATATACATTTTGTTTTATGACAAAAAAATCACAACTTCTATTCACTAATTGCAAGTATTTATTATTTAGGCAGTACTTCAGTTACGACAAAAAAGATCCTGCCACGAATCAAAAACAGATTATTTGCTTCGTATGAATGATTTTTTTAAATACAAGAAGTTGAATGAAAATTCCCAGGACGGGAAAGAATAGTTATTTATCCAGTTTCCCTACTTACTACCAGGGATGATTTACACAGGATAACCAAAATGGAATCTTTTAATAACACTAACCAGACACAAGATTTTATTATAGAATAATATGATTGACAAATCTTTTTGTCAATCATACAGGTTATAACCTGTATGATTGACAAATCTTTTTGTCAATCATACAGGTTATAACCTGCTTTTTTAGGTCTCTGTCCATCTGTCTCATTTATTTATACGTGATATAGATTTTAATAATATCAAAGGAACAAATTCTTTTTTTATTAAATATTAAAAAAATGATTTTTCAAGTTTCAATTTTGATAAATATATTTTCTGTTTTCTATTTTTCTAACAAATAAATCAATATATCTCCCGGAGATATCATCAGGGTTGCTGTATATGTGTCAGCCTGAACAAGACTACCATCTTTTAATACACGTTTTACGGACGGATCTGCATAAAAAGTAAGTTCCATCGTATCTTTCAGGTTTCTGTTTACAATAGTAAGATATTTTTTATCGCCATTTTCAATCAACGAAACAATAGCTCCATATCCATGTGTATCCAGCACCTTCACTTTTTCCGGAAGATTAGTCAATCGTTTCGTTCCTCTTGGTATCACACTTCCTGTATGTCTAACAGATAAAATTTTTGCACCTAAGAAAATTCCGGCAATTGATTTGATCTCTGCATTCATCTCTTTTACTAAATCATAAATTTCCGTCCGTTTACCATCCAGACCAATCGGTCCATGTTGATAATCATAGAAAGAGTCACCAGCCGGCGTCCAATAAGTAAAATATTGCAATCCCTGAGCTCCATAAACCAGGTCACTGTATAATTGTAGCCGTAAAGAAGCTTGTGTCGGAATAGGATACGGTCCATGTTTGGTCGCAAGAGCAAACGCCCAGAAATCTTTACCGACTTTCGCAGACTCATCGGAAAACTCTTCCAGATTTTCATACCATTCCGCTTTTAAGACATTATCACCAAGAACCGGATAATGGTCGAAAGATAGAAAAGGTAAAGGAACTTCTTTATTAAAACGGGAAACATACTCCCGGTAATTCTGAACACCTAAAAATTTTAAATGTTCCTCTCCTCCTGTTGGAAATAAATTCAGGTAACAAAATTTACTGTTGTCTACTGCTTGTATCCTTTTAGCCCAGGCTGCTAATGCAGCAAAATCAGCTACAACAGGTTCATCCCTTAAAAAATACCCAGCAACAGCCGGATGTTTCATAAACCTCCGAACAGTTTTCTCTGGTTCTTTACGCAATTCAGGACAAGCAATTATCAATTGAATGCCAACTTTATTTGCTGCATCAAGTGCTGTTTCCACCTCTTCCATAGTCGAATATTCACTAAAGTTTATGGTAAACCCAGCCTCTTTCAACTCCTTAAAACGTTCAACTGTCGCTTCATTTGCTCTAATACCATACCAAGCTATTATCGGCATTTGTGCAGACAAATTAAGTTTATCCTGCGCCTGTCCCTGTGCTGGAACGAGTAACAACAAAGACATTATCCCTAATATCCAATAGTACTTCATAACAACATATTTTTTTATTTATCTTCAATATAAAACACGATCATTTCAAAACGACATCTAATTTTTTTCCGGAATAAGCAGGTGAAATCGCCATAGTCAGATAACGACCGATCACCGAGCAATTGATCTTTTTACCATTAAAGTGAACATCTGCTTTTTTCACCTGTTCAGGAAGAGGTATACTTACTTTACCTTCACCAGCCACATATATTTGGTAAGAGGACATATTATCATCTACAGGCGAGAATGTAAGATCCACCGGACTATCAGCAAATTTATAATAGGTTCCATCAATAGTAATTTCACTACATTGCTGTCCGGAGAATGCGATCAACTGCTGACCGTCCAAACGAAACCCTAACGATAAACGTCCGTCAAATGACACCTCATGCCCATTTATTTTCGCTTGTTTTAGGTTTATCCGATCTGATGGAAGAGGATTTTCGAGTAATACTTTTGCATCGTCTTCCTGATTTCTTGAAAATCCGCCAAACCAACTTTCAGCATGTGTACGGTAATGTGCTACTACCATCGTCGTTGAATTCGGAAAAGAAGAGACAAAATAATCACCTGTCCTTGAAAGATATGACGGATTATCATTCACCGCGAATTTCCCGGTAGAAGGATAAGCTCCGCAAGCATTCAGTATTTCAAACAATGTACGGGTTTCATAACCCAAACTTGCCGATTGATCATCCCTCGGACGGAAACCACAATAACAAGCAATCCCTCCATTCGGATATTTTACCATTGTCCCAATCACTTTCTTATCAGAATGAGCTACAATCTCCGCATTGGAAGCCGGTGTTACAGGGTAAATACGGTCGACAATAAAATCTGTCAGAATCGCCTGCTCCGGAACATTAGACAAACTTTCTGAAAAATCAATTATTTTTCCGGATGCTATTTCTCCCATATAACAATCATGATGATATTGAGCTCCAAATAGTTTTTGCCATTGATCAATACAATTTACCCCACTCTTGTCAACCAGAGGTGGAGTACTGAACCAAACGACTTTTCCTCCTGCTTTAATAAAAGACTCCATCATATCCAGCAATCCCCTTTCCGGCAATGGTTCAAACATAACGACCAATGTTCCGTACTTCTTTTCTGCAACCTGAATATGTCCGTCCGATTGTACGGAACCCATTTCAAGCAGCTTATCGGCTGTCAGATAATTAGCATATCCATATTGTGTCATCCAACTGCCAAAACGCGGTTCTACGGCAACTAAATTCATCGGATAAAGAATCAATACCTCAGTATCACGGTGCACATTTCCCGTCATCAGGCGTATCGGCTCACTCGGACTGGCTCCATAGGCATAATTCACTGCCATTTTACGTTCCAAAGCCTTATCCGGCATACCCCAGGCTGCAGCATAAGCATTCGGATATTTATTGATCACACCAATAGACGCAGCCATTGCCGCCCCATAATAATTACGGTCACTCCATCCACCTTCTGCAAAATCATTACCGGTCGGTTGCAAATATTCACTCCATTTAAAATAATCGTAGCAAGCAGCAGATGCCTGATGCACTGTATTGCCCCAAACAAAATTGGAGGTATATTCATATTTATAACGATTGCTATAAAGTTTCTCACAATTCCAGTAATCAATAGTCGGACTTTGAGCCCACGAAGCATGCGCTGAAGTACTCAATTCATGGCCAAATAGCTTTTCACCATACTCTTTTGCATTTCTGAATAAATCAACAACATCATCATTCAGCATCCGGTAATATCGATCACGCAGCAAGAACGTACGATGTATTGCCTCCGGTGTTTCTCCCAAAACATATTGAATATTAACAACAGCATCAGTCGTTGGACGAAATATCGGAGCTCCATAAGCAAAATAAAGCATGTAACGATCGTCAAACTTCTGGTTATATTTCTCCGTATAGCGACGTGCCATATTCTCAGTCAAATAACGTTCTGCAAACTGCCCCTCTTCGTGATGACCAAAATAAAACCAATCCTGTTGAATATGCATTTCATCAGAGTAGAGAGAAGTCAAATTTACTTTTTTATCATGGTACTTTTTCAATAAATTATTTAGAAAACCCGGAGCATCCGGATCAAAATAGTCCATTTCCTGAGTTTCATATTCCAACATAACCATGACCCGGTCAGAACCTACACATTGTGTACCATCACCATAGATACGCAGGCGCTTCATCGGAATCGTTCCTTGCTCCGTAACTCCGATAGAATCAATCACCTCATATTTTACATTTTTCAATAAAACAATATCTTCCGGGTTTACTGACCGCATAGAGGTTGATACAACCTTTTCTTTAAAAGCATAAGCCTTTACACCTTTAAGTTTAACCGGAGTCTGTCCTTTATTATTTGTCCAAAACAATTGTTGCCACATCTGCAGACTGAATTGCCCTGTCCTAGGATTCCGTAACCCGACTTTATAAGCAAGCCAGCGCCCACTATTCCCTGTCTGATTCTTATAAGCCAAACCTAATTCAAGCGGACTAAGTAAACTCAGACACAGTCCCATATCCTGCTTAGATACAAAATCACTGATAATTCTTATCTTATCAACATATTCATCCATATCAGGAGTCAGATTGCGTTCCGTATTTTTATCAGTACGATATTGGCGGAAAAATTCATCAAATGCAACTATCAGTTCTTTTGAACCATAACTTTTTCCACGTTTACAAACATCACGAAGACTTTCCACCCGAGAATCATATCCTAATGAATTATCTATCTTTTTATCAGGATCTGTTAAATCATTCAATTGTTGATCACTTGTCAGAATAATTGTCTGTGCTTTTACATTACCGGTTACCAAAGCTATTCCTACAAACACAGATAAAGTCCATTTTACTATTGTGTTTCCCATAATCTCTAAATTTAAGTAATTCAAATATTATGCAACAAAAGTAGAATTCCTTTATTTGTATCAATTCACAATTCTGACATTTATGCCTACAATATTGACACACAAGTTTTCATAGCATATGTTTGTATAAAAACACTCACACTAGCCAAGCCTTTTACTATTAAGAGGGAAGAAAATCTCTGGCGGAGTATTTAGGAGTATTTATAGGATAAACACAAAAAAGCCACCCTTTAACAGGATGGCTTTTTATTCTATCTGGGTGAACGATGGGATTCGAACCCACGACCCTCGGAACCACAATCCGATGCTCTAACCAACTGAGCTACGCTCACCATTTCAGTCTCTTTGAGTATTTCTCTTTTAAGACGGTGCAAAGATAGATGTTTTTTATTATTCTGCAAGCGTTTTTCAAAGAAAAAATACAAATATTTTACTTGTAAATTGCTTTCTTCCCGGCTAACAGCGTATTACGCATCAAAGAAATGATTGTCATAGGACCGACACCTCCCGGAACCGGAGTAATATAAGAGCATTTCGGTGCTACTTCATCAAACTTCACATCGCCTGTCAGCTTATATCCGCTCTTAGTAACACTGCTCGGCATGCGGGTAGTACCCACGTCAACGATCACAGCACCTTCTTTCACCATATCGGCCTTCAGGAATTCAGGAACACCCAAAGCGACAATAATGATATCGGCACTCAGACACATTTCTTTCAGGTTGTTTGAACGACTGTGGCAAACCGTTACCGTACAGTTACCCGGATAACTTTTCTGCATCATCAACATAGCCATCGGCTTGCCGACGATATTGCTGCGTCCCAACACAACACAATGCTTACCGCTGGTTTCTATTTCATAGCGTTTCAGCAACTCAAGGATACCGGCCGGAGTAGCGGAGACAAAACAAGGAAGACCGATCGACATGCGTCCCACATTGATCGGATGGAATCCGTCAACGTCTTTACGATAATCGATCGCTTCAATAATCTTTTGCTCTGAGATATGCTTCGGAAGCGGAAGCTGTACAATAAAACCGTCTACATCCGGGTCATTGTTCAGTTCATCCACACGACGAAGTAATTCTTCTTCGGTCACATCATCTTCATAACGGATCAATGTGGATTTAAAACCAATCTCTTCACAGGTTTTCACTTTACTGGCCACATAGGTTTCGCTACCTCCGTCATGACCCACCAGAATGGCTGCCAAATGAGGGATCTTACCTCCTGCCGCTTTGATCTGGGCGACTTCTTCAGCCATCTCTTTCTTCATCTGAGCAGAGACCGCTTTTCCGTCCAGTAATTGATAATGATTGTCTTCCATAATATATGTCTTTAATGTTTATCTCTTTAATGAAGGAAATTTTTTACTTCCCGGTTTAGCGGCAGTAAGCATACGCATCATCTTACGGGTTTCGTCGAACTGTTTGATCAGTTTGTTTACTTCCTGCACCGTCGTACCGCTACCTTTGGCAATACGCTGGCGGCGAGAACCGTTCAGGATAGCCGGATTGACACGTTCGTCCGGAGTCATTGAATAAATAATCGCTTCAATACTCTTGAAGGCATTGTCATCGATATCGATATCTTTCAAGGCTTTGCCGACACCGGGGATCATGGAAGCGAGTTCTTTCAGGTTACCCATCTTCTTGATCTGTTGGATCTGGGCGATAAAGTCGTTGAAATCGAACTGGTTTTTGGCAATCTTCTTCTGTAAGCGCTTGGCTTCTTCTTCGTCGTATTGTTCCTGTGCACGTTCTACCAAAGAAACGATATCACCCATACCGAGGATACGGTCGGCCATACGTTCCGGGTGGAATGTATCGAGTGCATCCATCTTTTCACCGGTTCCGACAAACTTGATCGGTTTATCGACAACCGTACGAATAGAAAGAGCGGCACCACCACGGGTATCACCGTCGAGCTTAGTCAAAACAACCCCGTCGAAGTTCAGGCGTTCGTTAAATTCCTTTGCAGTATTAACGGCATCCTGTCCGGTCATGGAGTCCACGACGAACAATGTTTCGTCCGGTTGGATAGCGCTCTTGATAGCAGCGATCTCTTTCATCATCTGCTCATCGATAGCCAGACGACCGGCGGTATCGACAATTACGACATCGTTACCCTTTGCACGGGCTTCACGGATTGCGTTCATAGCGATCTCTACCGGATTCTTATTTTCCAGTTCCATATAAACAGGAACGCCAACCTGTTCACCGACTACACGCAACTGTTCGATAGCAGCCGGACGATAAACGTCACAGGCAGCCAGCAACGGCTTCTTATTTCTTTTGGTTTTCAGCATATTCGCCAACTTTCCGGAGAAAGTGGTTTTACCCGAACCTTGCAGACCAGACATAAGGATGATGGCTGGTGAACCGGCCAGATTGATATCGATAGCTGTTCCACCCATCAGGCTGGCCAGTTCGTCGTGTACAATCTTTACCATTAACTGGCTGGGTTTAACAGACGTAAGTACATTCTGTCCCAACGCTTTTTCTTTTACCGTATCGGTAAATGACTTAGCCACCTTGTAGTTTACGTCGGCATCAAGCAGGGCTTTACGCACATCTTTCAGTGTTTCAGCCACATTGATCTCGGTGATCTTGCCTTCACCTTTCAACAGCTTAAACGATCTGTCTAACCTTTCGCTTAAATTTTCAAACATAATTTGTATGTGTATTTATTTTTTTCTTTCTAATTTCTAATGTAATAGGGTGCAAAGGTAAGAAAAAGGATGTAATCCTCTAAATCTTTTTATTCTGCCACGCCGCTTTTTTCAAATAAATTACACTAGCCAACAACAAACCGCTATAATAAATCACCTCGGTCAGGAAACAAATCGCCACCGGAAGATGCAAACGCATCCCCGCCACATAGATAAACAGCGTATAAAAGACAAGCGTCACCACCTCCATCGCAAAAGCCGAACGGGTATTTCCCGTACCTGTCACCCCATTAAATACGATATTGGCAACAGCTGCTATCAGCAACGCTCCGGAGATAACATAGAGCGAAGGAACCGACGCATGTATTAAAGTAATGTCATTCGTATAAATCGACAATATGGCCGAAGGAAAAATACAAGCAATAAAAACACAGCCTGCCATAATGCTCAAAGAGATATAAGATATCTTACGAATGATCGGGATAACCTGGTCTTTATGACCGGCACCGATACTGTTACTGACAAAAGAATTGGTTGCGGTCGATAAAGAATTGACCGGGATCAACAGAACGATATACACACTACGGACAATATTGGCTATCGCCAACTGCCGTTGTCCCAGATGTTCTACTGCTACAAAAAGCAAAAAGTAAGTACTCAGCGATATAAAGTACTGCAACATCGTAAAGATGGAGATATTCAACACACGCTTCAGTAATTCAATATCGAACGACCGGAATTGATTCAGTGCATACTTCTTTATATCGACCGTCAAACGGGTATAGACTAAAAAGAAAACGATCGACACACCTTCTGCCACCACCGAAGCGATAGCTGCCCCCTTGATACCCATTTCAGGAAAACCTCCTTTTCCGAATATCAGCAGATAGTCGAGCAGCACATTGGTCAATGCCATCACAATAGCGTTCAATGTCAGCACCTTTGTCCGGGTAATACCGATAAACAAGGCACGGAACATCACATTCACAAAAGAGAAAAAGAAACCGAACACACGCCAGTCGAGAAACTCTTCCGTCGCCATCAGGATCGTATCGGAAGAGATCATCACCCGCATAATGTCTTTGGCAAAGAAACGGGACAAAGTAAACATCACAGCAGCCAGTGCCAGAAGGAAAAATACCCCCTGTATCATGACCGGTCCTACATCCTTGTACAGCTGCTCGCCA
This sequence comes from Parabacteroides sp. AF18-52, assembly GCF_003479145.1. Classification (NCBI taxonomy): domain Bacteria; kingdom Pseudomonadati; phylum Bacteroidota; class Bacteroidia; order Bacteroidales; family Tannerellaceae; genus Parabacteroides; species Parabacteroides sp. AF18-52. The sequence goes on along the minus strand of NZ_QUGR01000008.1, from coordinate 197,820 downwards.
TTCCTTCGTGCCATCACGATCTGCGACCCGGTGCTGAAACCAAATGCAATAGTAAACACACATATATAATAGAGCCCACCCATCGCAGAGGCTCCCAACTCAACTTCACCTACCCTTCCCAGGAAAGCCGTATCGGTCACATTAATAATATTCTGCGCCAATAAACTCAGAAAGATAGGGTAACTTACATTCCAGATCTGTTTGTTTGTATACATACTCTATAATAATTTCAAAACGAAAACATAGGGTCACAAAAAAAGCCCGCCGGCATCCGGCGAGCTTTCTTATTTTTATTTCTAAAACATTTCAATTGCTGCTTCGATGCTCTATATCAGTTTATTGGTTGCTGTATCTGGAAACACAACAGCCGGTTTAAATGTTTTGGCTTCTTCAAAATCCATCATGGCGTATGACATGATAATGATGATATCTCCAGGCTGTGCCTTTCGGGCTGCCGCTCCGTTCAGACAAATCACGCCTGAGCCTCGCTCGCCTTTAATGATATACGTTTCAAAACGTTCACCGTTATTGTTGTTCACAATAGCCACCTTTTCATTCGGAATCAGGTTGGCGGCATCCAGCAAATCTTCATCGATAGTAATACTACCGATATAATTCAGATTAGCTTCCGTTACCGTCACCCGGTGAATCTTTGATTTAACTACCTCTATAAACATCGTTTTTATATAATTTGATTATCATTAAATGTCCCTCAAACAAAAGTAGGGTCTTTTGCATTTAAAATAAGGGACTTTTGTCTTCAAAATAAGGGACTTTTATAATCAAAAGTCCTGACTTTTTCCGAACAGATATATCTCCTTATTTACCAGCTATTTATATTTTACATTATCGATCAACCGAACTTCACCGCAATAAACGGTGATACAGCCCACTACATAATCGGCATCCGACCAGTTTTTAATCGATTCCATCGTGTATCCGTCTACGATTTCGTAGTATTCAACACGCATAACAGGATCCGCATTGATTGTATTCACAACAAATTCGATCACCTCCTGTACGCTTTTTCCGGCTGCAAAGTTAGTACTTTCTTTTAACGTACGTGCAATCAGGGGCGCTTTTTGACGTTGTTCCGACGTTAATCGGACATTACGGCTACTTAAAGCCAGTCCGTCAGCCTCCCGGAGAATCGGGCAGGCATTAATTTTTACCGGAATGTTCAACTGTTTTACCATCGCACGGATCACGGCGATCTGCTGAAAATCCTTTTCCCCGAAATAAGCATTATCCGGTTCCACGGCATAAAAGAGTTTGCTGACAATCTGGGCAACACCGTTAAAGTGTCCCGGACGGCGAGCACCTTCCATCACTGCCGATACGGTTCCAAAGTCAAAAGTCCGTGTATCCGGTTCGGGATACATCTCTGCTTCTGTAGGAGCAAATACATAATTACAACCGGCCGGTTCCAATAATGCACAGTCATTATCCAGTGTACGGGGATAAGTGGCAAGGTCATTTTTGTCATTAAACTGGGTCGGATTAACGAAGATACTGACAACGCATACATCGTTCTCTTCTACACAACGCTTAACCAGGCTCAGGTGTCCGTTATGTAATGCTCCCATGGTGGGAACAAAGCCTATTTTCCTGTTATGCTGCCTTTCTTCGGCAAGATAACGCTTCAATTCTTGGATGCTGTTTACTATTTTCATCTTTTTTAGATGCTTATTGACGGTGCAAAGCAAATAAATAATTACCGTAAATGAAAGAAATTTATTATCTTTGTGCCGTCTTTATAAAACTAGTTTACAGAATGGATGCAAAAAAAATCTTGTTTATAGCCCAAGAAATAACACCCTACCTTCCCGAATCTGAGATTGCAACGATATGCAGGAATCTGCCGCAAGGCATTCAGGAGCGTGGTCGCGAGATCAGAACTTTCATGCCTAAATTCGGAAATATCAACGAGCGACGCAATCAGTTGCATGAAGTGATCCGCTTGTCAGGCATGAACCTTATCATTGATGATACGGATCACCCGCTGATCATCAAGGTAGCATCCATTCAGGCCGCACGCATGCAGGTGTACTTCATTGATAATGAAGACTTCTTCCAGCGTAAACATACTGTTAGCGATGAGAATGGGAATGATTATGAAGATAACGACGACCGTTCGATCTTCTATGTACGTGGTGTGTTGGAAACAGTGAAGAAACTTCGCTGGATCCCGGATGTGATACATTGTCACGGATGGATGTCTGCACTGACTGCATTATATATAAAAAGAATGTATGCAGACGATCCATGTCTTAAAAATGCAAAAATAGTCTACTCTATTTATAATGATGACTTTAATTCACCGTTAAGAAAAGAATTGGCCCACAAGCTGAAAACTGACGGTGCAAAAGACAGTGACCTGAAAGGCATCAAAGCTGATACCAGCTTTGTCGGCCTGACTAAACTGGCTATCGATATGGCAGATGGCGTGATACAAGGTAGTGAAACGATCAATCAGGATATCCTGGATTATATCGCCACTAAAAAGGACACTCCGTTCCTTCCTTATCAATCGCCGGAAACTTATATGGATGCATTCAACGAATTTTACGATGTCGTATTAGATTCTAAATAAGTGAGAGAAAAATGATGAATATCAAGCCTTTATTAATTGGCCTGGGCTTGGGAATAACAATCCTGAGTGGGTGTAGTGATGATTTGAATCTGGTTGGCTCGACAATTCAGCCTGACGGAGACAAAATGCCCGTGTATGTAGATACGTTCCAGATGCAAGCAACAACCTTGCTGATGGATTCGGTATATGCAAGAACTACTAGTGGACTACTCGGCGAGTTTTATGATCCGTTGTACGGTAATGTGAAATCTGATTACATCTGCCAGTTCTACTGTCCGGAGGATTTCAAATTTAAAAAGGAACCGATCAACGGTCAGATTGACTCTGTCGATTTTAAGATCATATATCAGAACAGTGCCTGGGTTGGTGATTCATTAGCTCCTATGCGTGCTCAGATATATCAGGTAACTAAAGAACTGGAAAGGGATTTCTATACAAACTTCGATCCGTTGGAATATTGCGATATGACGCAATCACTAGGTATGCAGACTTATACTGCGTATGACAACTCAGTTCCGGACAGCGTTAGAAATCATCTGGATAGCAGTGGCAATAATACTTATACTCCAACTATCACGATCCGGATGCCCAAAGAATTCGGACAGAAGTTTTATGACGAGTCCATCAAGAATCCGGGAACATTCAGCAGTCAGGAGAATTTCAATAAATTCTTCCAGGGTATATATGTGACGAATACATATGGTAGCGGAAATATCCTGCAGATCAGCTTTTCATCCATTTCTATCTATTATAAATTCAATATGAAAGGTAGTCAGGATCAGGATTCAACAGTACTTACAAGTGAGACATTCAATGTAACGAAAGAAGTATTGCAGTTGAACCGTTTCAAGAATACGGATTTAAACTCGTTATTGGAACCGAGTGATTCAATAGCTTATCTGAAAACACCAGCCGGTGTATATACCCAGTTAACTATTCCTGCACAGGATATCGTTGATAGAATAGGAGACCGGGTTATCAACAATATTCCTCTGACAATGAAAGCGTATCCACAGGAAGAATGGCAATGGGCACTTCCGGCTCCTGCTAATTTATTATTATTACCTAAAGATTCTTTGCCAACATTCTTTGTTAATAATAAGATAGAGGATAATAAAACGGCATTCCGTGCAGACTATAATGCCAGCAGTCGGTCTTATCCATTCGGAAATATCGCTAATTTAATGCAAGAGCATATAAAGAACAATCCGGATAAAGATATGGTATTACTTTTGATTCCGGTTGAACGTATTACAGCTAAATCAAATAGTTATTACGGCCAATCTCAAACATATACAACTGCATTAAATAACTATTTATTACCTTCAGGAGTGAAATTACTTAAATCCGAAGATGCTACAAAAATTATTGTAACTACAACAGAGTACAAGTAATATACCACAGACAATTTCTGTAAAACACTTTCCTAAACAGACTAAGTGATAAATTCATTTATAAGCAAAGAATCCGGTTTACACCGGATTCTTTTTTTTTAACATCAATCTAATTTTTCAGGAATACTATTGAATATTTCATTTACTTGTATTTGACCTGGAATGCATTAACTCATGTGTCCACGTACCAGGCCACCCTTCAAATTCATAGCATATATACAACTCTTCCTTTTCCGGATCGTAATAATTTGAAGCATTCATATCAACATAGACACCTTCTCTGATTATCAATTGATTATTGACGGGATTGCGAACTATATATTGCCGGTCATTAGAAGCATTGGCTGTTGTCTCCGCATCACAATAACAACGAGCACCATATCCTGTTTCATACGTATAAGGACCTGTTTTCTTTATGAACCGACGTATCGGATAACTACTCACACTCCAGTCCTTCGAATTCTTCTCCAATCCCTCAACGGTATACCAGCCCTGCAAATTATCAGGCCTATAAATAACAAAGATAGTCTTCTTCGACTCTTCAAAATAATATTGAGATACTGACTTCATTGTTATAGGTATAGCGTAAGAATGCCAGTTCTTTAAAGACTTTCCATCGACAGACACAGACGTTTTCACTTCTTTTTCTCCTGATTTCAAAATAATACTGGTTGTTTCTATCGAATAAGCATCTTTAGGCATCATTTCTATGAAGTCTTTCCCTTCTTTATTATAGGAATCCACTGCGTCCGGATCAATTTCCAATTCAAAATGAATATCTTCCTTACAAATAAAATCACTTCCTATCACTACATCATAAACAAAATTCATATTATCATAATGCTGTGAAAACCAAACATCCGTCACTTCTTCATTTGAGAACTTAAACGTGGGACGAAGTATATCCAGCACCAACAACAAATTTGATTTCCCCTTCGTTTCCTGAATATTGCCATTCAATGATTCTATCTTAAGAGGTATGACGTAATCCGAACGATATCCAAGATCATTAGCTATTTTAGCTATATCGACAGTAATATTTGATATTGCCCGTGTCTGATCCGCTGGAATTTCCAGTTCTCTTTCAGGCATAGAATAATACGCTTCGGGTAACAGTTTATACACTGTCTGATATATATTGTTATACTCTTCCAAATAGGCTTTGTCTTCCGATATTTTGACAATTCCTACTTCATCCGTCTCTCCGCTTTTATAAACAGCCACCGGATAAATATACGTTTCCCCCATATTATAAACTGTTTCTATCTGACAGGCATTATTCACAATATAAACTTTATTGGGTATTTCATCCATCATTTCTGAACATGAACAAAGTCCCAAGGAGAGCCATGCAAAAACCAAAAAGCTTTTCATATGATTATCTTATTAAGTTTAACAATTACCAACCTGGATTTTGTACCAAATTGACATTTTTAAAGCGCTCTGTATTGGCTATCGGATATATATACATTTTATCCTCCCATTTTCGAGGCTCTACTAAAACACGTTTATATTCAAACGCTCCATCTACACCTTTCTCTATTTCCAATCCATAGATCACATTGGTCCTATCTCCAATTTTCCATCGGCGGATATCCCAAAACCTCTGGCCTTCAAAAGCAAATTCAACCCTTCTCTCATTACGTACTTTTTCACGGAATGCATCCTGCGACAAAGACGTTAAAAGAGGCATACCTACTCTCTGTCTAATTTTATTTAATGCATCTTTCGCTGACAATGAAAACTCTCCACCAGTGTATTCTGGTCCATAAGCCTCATTCAAAGCTTCTGCATAATTCAAAAAAATCTCTGCATAACGGAAAATCACCCATACATGACGTTCTGAAGTGGCACTACCAGTAGTCAAATTAACAGATTCTTTCAAATATTTTTTCAAATAATAAGAAGTCTTGGAAGCTCCATTACGAGGATATCCATTTTTCCCACCTTGGTAAGATTCAACAGTTTCACCTTTCCATGTGGCACCGTTATAAAGCATCGTTTTGAATAACCGAGGATCCCTGCTATTCACATCATACATACTTTCCACATGTTTAGGATTATTAAAATCAAAAGTAGTCCCATCAATCATTTCAAATGCTTCCATCAAATTTTCACTGGGACACATGCCTGTATTACCACCTTCATACCCTACCGGAAAATTAGTAGACTCAAATACATTGCTATTTCCCTCCATCCGTTGAAGAATCAGACCTTTAGCATCCGGATTATTAACTACTTCTTCATTTATAATCTGATACCATCCTCCAGCTTCTGAGAGATCAATCAACTCTTTTGCCGCTTTTGCCGCTTTCAGCCATTTTTCCTTATCATTCGTCGGGTTATGTAAAGGACTGGCTGCATATAATAAAACTCTTGACTTCAATGCCAAAACGGCTCCCTTTGTTATACGTCCAACCTCTTTTCCCGGAACATCATTATAGTTAACAGGCAAATGATCTTTTATTGCATCGCACTCAGATGAGATAAAATCAGTCATGACCTCATAATCAGTTTGTAACAACTCATTCACATCTTCTATCTCCAGAGTTTTTTCAACCAAAGGAACATTTTTATATCGTTTTATCAACTCAAAATAGAAAAATGCTCTTAAAAAACGAGCCTCATACGGATAATACCGATACTGCTTCATCTGTTCCTCATAATCAACATTATACTGATTATCCGGGAAATCTCCCTGATAAGACTCCAAAAATATATTAGCTGCCCGAATTCCTGCATACAGATTTCCCCATTGATCATCTATCGTATTGATAGAGCTCCAACTTCCATTGGTAAATATATGTATAGAAGATGTCGGCCAAACATAAATGGCATCATCTGTAGCAGCATCCAGCATAGCACCGCCTCCCAAATCAGAAGGAAGAAACGAATAAACATGAGTCAACATAGATTTTGCACGAACGAAAACAGAAAAGATATCTTCTTTTTCATATCCTACTGATTCATCAAAATCCAAATAGTCGCAACCGGTAAAAGTACATAAGCCCAATAATCCGGTAAATAATATATTTTTCATTTTCATAATTCAACTCTTTAAATTAAAATTCGATATTCAATCCGATCAAATAAGCCTTCGATGTTGGATAATATGCACTGACCAATTCCGGATCCATTACTTTTACATGATCTGTCATAAATAAGTCTTTACCCTTTACGAAAAAACGTAGGTTAGACAGGAAGATCTTTTTACATAAAGATGCCGGTAAATTGTAATATACTTCCAAATTTCGAAGCTTCATATAAGCTCCATTTTCCATCCAGACCGAATTATTTCGAAAATTATTATCATTTGCCAACGTTGTTAATCTTGGATATTTAGCAACTTTATTATCAGGAGTCCAACGATTAGCCATGTAATAATTTGAAACTGTTTTATCAGAGCCTAAAGGCCAGTATACACTATTTACTTGTGTAACTAAAGTATAATTTGCTAATCCCTGAAAATCAGCCCTCACCCCAAAACCTTTATATTCAAATCCTAATCCAAACCCATAATAAATTTCTGGAATAGAGGTACTATATCCCATACAGACTTTATCGTACTCATTAATAATTCCGTCACCATTCTGATCTTTATATTTAATGTCACCGGGCTTCACATCGGAAAAAGTTTGTTGAGGACTATTCTTTATATCATCATCATCTTCAAAAAATCCGATTGCTTGCATAGCCGAATATTGTCCGATTCTACGATTGGTCATTTTTAAATAGTCTTCCGTCTTGTATTCTTCATTCATCTCTACAATATTAGTCCGCAAAAACGAAAAATTACCTCTTAAATAATACCGGAAGTCTTTCCCTATGACGTCCGTCCAATTCAAAGACAATTCTGTCCCATAATATTCATTAATACCGGAATTCATCATCGGTGCAGATTTCCCCAGTACAGAAGAAACAGCACCAGAAGAAGAAACCAACACATCCTTTTCTTTTTCATAAAAGGCTTCTAATTCTATATACAGGCGATCAAACAAATTTGCTTCCACCCCGATATTCGTTTTAAATGTCGTTTCGTTTTTCAAACCGCTTACAGGCAAACCACCTTCCGCACTTCCACTATTCCAAACCAAATTATTTCCGAAATAATAGCCATTACCACCATTCAGATTATAAAAATGTTTATCTAGTTCATAAGCATAAGGAGCTTTTCCAGTCATACCCCAGGAAGCCCTTAGCTTTAATTGCTTTATGAAATCCATATCTTTCATAAAATTCTCACGGGAAAGGAGCCATGCTGCAGAAACAGCCGGAAATAAACGGAACTTATCACCTTTAGGCATAGTGCTGTAACCGGCATAAGATACAGCCAGATTAAACAGATATTTATCATACAATCCGTAATTCACATTTGCGATCAAACTTTGTCCCAAACGAGAACTGTTTCTACCTGTATATGTATAACTAAACTGATCATAGATTAACGCTGCATTTAAATTACCCGCATTCCAGTCTTTTTCATAATTGATCGTGGCACGCAAAGTGGTCAGCATACTTTGTGATTCCAGCGAGTGATTAAAATCGAGTTCAGTTTCATTACTATAACGGGTAACAGTACTATCCAACAGTGATCCGTCGGATGCACGATGAGGAATAACTTCTTCATAAGCATATGATTTCGACTTCACATCCTTATAAGATGCCCGGTTATCATAAGCTATCGCCAACTCTGCACTCAATCCTTCCGCCAACATAGATAAATCTTGTTTTAGTGTTATATCCGCAAATAACGCTCGATCTTGCACTTGAGTAAAACCTGTACTGGCAATTTTAGCAATCGGATTACTCCAAGTACTGTTCTGCGACCAGATACCTCCAGCCGAACGTATAGGAAAAGCAGCCGAAGGTAAGTTATATAAAGTTGTTATTATCCCATCCATCCCGTTATTAGTATTATACTGTGATAAACGTCCCAATAAATTCAGCTTCAACTGAGTCGTTTTAGTCATTTCAATATCCAAATTTGTTCTGAAATTTAATTTATGGCTAAGAGCCTGCGTTGAATACCCTTCATTCAAATCCGTATGATCCAGAAACCCTGTCACATTAGAATAATTTGCCAATACATAATAACGTACCCTTTTTCCTGAACCGGCAAAAGAAATATTCAATTCGTTTGTCGAACCATGTTTACGCAGCGTTTCTCCCCACCAATCCACGTTAGGATACAAATAAGGATGACCCCCACTTCTAAAATCGGTTATATCATATGATGAATAGCGGGCAGGCAACCCGTCATTTGCTAATGCTTCATTCAACGCATCTGCATATGTCGCAGCATCCGCCAGTTCCGGCAATCTAACCGGAGTTGTAATACCATGATGATAATCGACTTTAATATCCATTGATTTATTACTACCCCGTTTAGTCGTAACAGAAATAACCCCATTACTGCCTCTCATTCCGTACATAGCTAATGCCGCAGCATCTTTTATCACAGAGACCGATTCTATTTCCTCCCGTGAGAGTGTATTCATAGGGCGCTCAAAACCATCGACTATAACTAAAGGCGAACGTCCTCTCAATTGAAATTTAGGACCTTCATAAGACGGCAGAGTCCAATTCTGCTGAACTGTCAACCCCGGCAATAACCCATACAATGCAAACTCAGGATTTACCTGACCAGAAATAGACAAATCTTCGTGAGTTACAGTAGAAACTGATCCGGTAGATATATTCTTCAATGTAGAAATATACCCCAACTGTATTTCTTTGGCATTTTTATCCATCTTAACCACTAAAGAGGGATTGTCCACCACTACTGTTTTCTCATACTCATTAAAAATACAGACTGTCGCTACCTTACCTTTTTCTATCGTAAACCGGGCATTCCCCTGTTTATCCGTCAGCACCGGTTCATACAGTACATCTTTTACGACAATAACAGCTCCCTCTATCGGTTTATTATTTGCGTCCAGTACAGTAGCCTTCACATCTATTTCCTGGGCATTTCCGACTAACGCGGAAAAAACAAATAATCCTATTGTATATAATTTGTTTCTCATCATATTAAATTTTGAAATTAACCATTACCATCCTGGATTTTGAATCAAGCCATACCGTTTATTCACTTCACTGGGAGGAAAAGCACTGAAATACCATTTGGGAGACCAGTTTTTCTTCCAGTAGCGTTCCGGTAATTTCCATTGCTCATAAGTAAACGGATTGTCCGGATTATTCGTTTTATAGATATACAAACCATGCAGATCTTGCTTAAAAATATCTTCCCGTTTCCAACGTACAAGATCAAACCAGCGAACTTCTTCAAAAGCAAATTCTCGCGCTCTTTCATCCAGAATTTCTTCCCGCAATTCTTCTTTCGAATAGACTTGAGGCAAATTCGGTAAATCGACTCTGTTACGAACCTTATTAATCCAGGAATAAGCCTCACCTATCCGACCTGTTTCATTTAGAGCCTCAGCATAACTCAGATAGATTTCCGGTAAACGCAAATAAGGATAATTCACAACCCGATAAGATAAAGTTGCATCATCACGTTCCCATAAAAACTTACGTGTACCAAACCCAGTTTTACATTGAAGATCGTTCATTGGACCACGCTCTTCTCCTCCTATATATAATTGCGCTGTCCTTCCCTGGAAATAATCGCCATTAACTAATACCGTTTCATACAAGCGCGGATCTCTATTAGTGAAAGGATCTTTCGCATGTTCCGGATTATTCCAATCAAACTTAGTGCCATCCATAAACTCAAATTTATTCACATAATCCAGCGTGACACAGCCTCCTCCATAGGTTCCCATATACTGAGGATGATAGAGGTTAGACCACCAATAAGGAGTAAAGTCATGTCTGAAACGACAGGTCGCAATCAAAATTTCGTTATTATGCCTTTTCCAATACGCATTTATAAAATCTTCCCTCGGATTCCCAGTATCTACCAACTGGAAAACTTCCCCATTTTTATTATTTTCCAAAAAGAAATCTTCACATGCTTTAATCACTTTTTCCCACCGCTGAAAATCTTTATTTCCATACCAAGTCATTTTCTTATCACTAGCTTCTCCTTCCATATAAGGTTCACTATCATTAAATATAGGACTTGCTGCCAATAACAGGACACGAACTTTTAATCCTAATGCACCAGCTCGACAAAAACGACCATCATTTTCTGCTGAAACCTGCCAGGGTAAATCTACAGCTGCTTCATCAATCAATTTTACAATAAAATCAACCATTTCCTCCAAAGTAGCCCTTGGATACTCATTTCCCTCATCTAAAGTTACTGCATGATCAATTATAGGAACACTGCCAAAATGTCTCATCATCTCGTGATAATGACTAGCTATTATCATTTTAGCTTCTGCTTTACCGCGTTTGATATCCTCTTCTGTCATATCCGGAACCCGATCTACATTCTCTATATAAATATATGCCCGGCGAATACCGATCCAACTATATTCCCGATCCGGATTATATCCATATTTAGTACTTGAAGATTCTTCTTCCGTTGCAGCATTATACTGTCCATTATAATATAATCCATCAACACCACCCCAAGTACAAAAAGTTTGGTCAATATCAGTCAATGCCTCCAAGCAGTCATACCCTAATTTATTTCCCATATAAGTCAACGGGAATTCTGTGGCAGGCTGATTGGGACCTACTATACCATAACGTAATGTCGAATAAGCGGCTGTCAATGCTCTGTCAGCATACATTTTAGAAGAAAAAATTGTATCCTGGGTAACATCTACCCCTGGAGCTTTTTCCAGAAACTTATCTCCGAATTTTATATCACTACATGCACAACATAAAGCGATTAGAGACACTGTGGTTAATACAGATATTCTGTTCATCATTTTTTTCATAAGATCTAAGTTTAAAATTTCACGTTGAAACCCAAATTAAAAATCTGAATATTTGGATAATTATAAGAATTACCCGTATTTCCTTCGGGATCGATATCCAACTTCTTCAATTTTGAGAAGGTTAATAAGTTATACCCATTCGCAAAAATACGTAGCGATTGAATCCCTAGCTTTTTCAATCCAGGCAAAGCCATATTGTATCCCAATTCCACATTTTTCAACCGGATATAAGAGGCATCCCACAACCATAGACTGGATGTTTGCTGATTATGGACTTTATTAGCAAATGTAAAACGAGGCATAGTAGCTGTTTCTGCCGTTTCCGGTGTCCAGCGTTCATTGGCCATATACTCCAAAAGACCACGATCATTCGTTGTTCCGAAAGGAGTACGATATTCAACTTGCAATAATCTCGACACATTCGTAGCACCTGTCCACTGCATCGAAAAATCAAAATTGTTCCAGGAAAAACCACCTAACAAACCAAATATATATTCCGGACGAGCACTATATCCAAAATAAGTTTTATCATCACTGTCTATTACATTATCATGATTTAAATCTTTATACATAGCGTCCCCTGGTTTAGCATCTACAGAATGGACAGGAATATTATCTTTCAATTTTCCATCTGCATCGAAATCGTCTTCAGAAAAAAAGCGATCAAAAATATACCCGTAATTCAATCCGATAGGACGCCCGGTCTGAGCCATATAAGGTTCATTCGGTTCCACCTCATCAAAATATTTTACTTCGTTCCGTGCAAACGACACGTTGAAACCTGTCCAATAATTAAACTTATTAACCTGATCTTGCCATCTCAAAGACAATTCATAACCATAATTATCCACCTTACCTATATTTACCAAAGGGAGATCGACTGCAATAATCGAAGGAATAGTTTTACGTTGAGACAATATATCCCGACGTTTTTCATAAAAGAAATCAGCAGAAAGTGATAATCTGGAATCCAAAGTTTTAATATCCACTCCATAATTTTGTTTTGCCGAAGTTTCCCAAGTCACATCCGGATTTCCTAATGTTTTTTCTATTGCTCCCGGTTGAATAGTAGAAGTTGTACCAAAATTATATCCATAACTACCAGTACTAGGATCGAAACTTCCTGCCAGATACAAAAAACGATATCCGGAAAATTTATCATTACCCACCAATCCGTAAGAAGCCCTCAATTTCAAGTAGTCCAATACTCGTTGATTTTTCATCCACTTTTCTTCCGTCATTACCCAACCGACAGATGCTGCCGGAAAAAAGCCATAACGCAGTCCCGGAGCAAAATTTTCAGAACCATTATATCCCATATTCAAATCAATCATATAACGGGTTTTGTAATCATAAGTAACTCTACCTACCAACCCGACATATCCGGTTGGTATTTCTGTATATACCGAAGGATAGTATGTTTTTTGCTGGTTATACAGTAACAAACCAGATACATTATGGTCACCGAATTGCCGGTTATAACGTAGGCTGAATTCACCATACCAGTCTCTATCTTTTCCATATGACTCACTGTAAGAAAGAACGTCTTTTGCACCTAAGTGACGAAATACAACCGTCTTATCAAAACCTGGATCTGTTATCGATATTGTCGGATCATCAATTGTCCCTTTATAAAGAGCTATATAATTGTCCTGAGCATTGTTAGCCCGGCTTTTCTTAAAATAATACGATGTATTATATGCAGCTTTTACCTCCGCTGAAAGTCCTTTTGTTATAAAATCGAGTTTCTGATTAATTGTAATATCAAAATTTAAAACGTTTTGAGTCGATTTATCATATCCATACAAATAATATCGGCTCAAGCCATCATCTTTAGATAATGGAATATAATAATCACTACTCTTCACATACTTTCCATCCACAATACCCGCACCACCAAAAGGTTGTCCCCAGATAATAGAACGCCACAAATCTGTATTTTTAGGTTCATTAGTCACCCCTACACGACCTCCGATATTGACTTTGACTAACGTTGTCTTAGTTACATCAATATCTAAGTTTGATCTGTAATTATAACGGCTATAAGTGTAATTAGGATTATAAGTCTCTTCAAATTTTCTCAGCATCCCATTCTGATACATATATCCTAAAGAGACAAAATAACGAACTCGATCCGTACCACCGGTAAGCGTCACATTATGCTGGGTTTGCCAGGAATATTTTTTCGTTATATAGCTTTCCCAATCAATGCTTGGAAAGATAAGAGGATCTTTTCCTTCCTTAAACATTTGAGTAACAAAAGGAGTAAATGTAAGTTCTTCCGGCTTTAAAGAGGGATTATCATTCAACTCTGTCTCCGAATACAACAAAGCATGCTTATAGCTATCCACGATAGATAAATGTCGGATCGCATGAGTCAAACCGGCCGATGAAGTCACCGATATAGACGTTTTACCTTTTTCTCCCCTCTTTGTTGTTACCAGAATAACACCATTAGCTCCTTTTACACCAAATACGGCTGTTGCCGATGCATCTTTCAGAACTGTAACATTCTCTATTTCATTCGGATCCATTTGAAAGAAAGAACGTTCTACTCCATCTACTAAAATCAATGGGCGAGAAGCATCTACTGATAAAGAGCCAGTTCCACGAACAAATATTTCTGGATCTTCAGCTCCGGGTTGGCCGGAAACCTGTACAGAAGATACCCCACTCACTGCTCCTGCCAATATATTTCCGACACTAGAACTAGGAGACTTTACTAATGCTTTAGTGTCTATAGATGAAATTGCACCTGTAATCGTTACTTTTTTTTGTGCACCATAAGCTACTATTTGTACCTCTTCCAGTTGTTCTGCCTTAATTTCTAATTCAACTTCTACACTTTGGCTTTCCTTCACCGAAATCTCTCGGGTAAAATAGCCTATATAGGAAATAACAAGAGTTAATTCCTTTTCCTCATTTGGCATACGAATAGAGAAATATCCATCCACATCACTCAAAACACCTGTAGTCGTATTTTTTATTATAATATTGGCTCCTATAACAGGTTCTTGAGTTATAGCATCAACCACTCGTCCTTTTACATATTTATTATCAACAGGTTGCTGGATAAGCTTTTTTATTTCAGTCTTTTCCTTCGTAGCTACTTGTTTTTTTATAATGATATGTTTTCCTTTGATCTCATAACTCAAACTCCTGTCTTTTAATACGTAATCCAATATTTGAGTCACAGATTTATTTTCTAAAGAAACAGACACTTCATCATCTAAAGAAATGACATCTGTATCAATCCAAAAAGAATAATCACTTTTATTCTCTATATACAAAAAAACATCCTTAATCGTCACTTTTTGTAAATCTACACTTAATACGGTAGTTAATGCCTCTACATTTTTACACAAAACATTTTGTGCCCAAAACATCAGAATAATAATAAAAAAGAACTGCCTTATCGCACTCCCAAAGCTCCTCGCCCTCCAATAGGTTCTCACTTCCCTTCGAAAATAGTGTGTTTTCATATTTTATTAAATTACAAATAAATAGATTAACTAAATACTATTGCTATCATAGCCTTTTCTCTCTCCTTTACAATTGATTTCTTAAACTAATTTCTCCATACTCTTTTATTTTTTAGAATAAATACTATATACATTATCTCTATATACATATTGAAGATCAAGACTACTACTTACAATATCCAGTATTTCCGTAATAGATTGATTAACTGAAAAACTACCATAAAAGACTTTTTGATTATAAGTCGTACTTTCCATTTGAATTTCTACATTATACTGTCGCCTAAGAGTTTGTATAATATCAGACAATGGTTCCATATCAAAACGAAGAATTCCCCTTCTCCAATCTGCCACTTTATGAATATCAATATATTTTTTGCTATACCCCGACTGTCCTTTTCTATAAACGATTTCTTCTTCAGGTTGAACAAACAACTGATCTTTTTCAGACTCAAGATTTAATGCAATTTTACCTTCCTGCAAAGCGACTTTTACGATTTCCATATCAGAGTAGTTACGAATACTAAATTTAGTACCATATACTCTGACTGAAACAGAGTCCGTTTTAACAATAAAGGGTAGCTGTTGATTTTTTCTCACACAAAAATAGGCCTCTCCTTTTAAATAGACTTCCCTGTTTTTGGTTCCATAATCAGAAGTATATTTAAATTCACTACCGGAATTCAACCAGACCTCAGTGCTATCCGATAAATAGAAAAATGAATGCTTACTATTAGGTACACAAACAATAAACTCTTCTGCCTTATGAACACTTGTACCTAAATAGTGATAGAAATAAAATCCGATAAACACACAAAAAAATAATACAGCAGCATATTTCATAAAAGATCGCAAATGATGCACAAACACTTTTTTCTGCGTATTCTTCTGACGTTTCAAAAATTGTTGATATGCCAGATCACCATTATACCTGCTTTGTTTCCAAAAATCTGTGACTAAATTTGCCTTCTGGTAAGATAGTAAATATTGTTTGTTTTCCTCTTGCTCATTCACCCACATAAAGAGACGTTCCGCATCTTCTTCTGATATGGAATGTTCTAAAAAAGCAATTATCAATTGGTCTATATCTTGTTTTTTCATGTACATAATCCTGTCTTTTATAATTAAGACGAAATTTATGTACAATAGGGTAGTGGCTTTTTTATTTTTATTTAAACATAATGATAAGAAGTATCTTTAGATAGTCTTTCAAATTGGCATGAAAAAACGCCAATGCCTTTTTCATATGGTACTTTACTGTATTAATAGATATACCTAATTTATCAGATATTAAAGAATAAGACATATCATGAAAACGATTCAATATAAAAACATTTCTGGTTTCTTCCGATAAAGAAGACAACAGAGTCTCTATACGATTTTCTAATTCACTGGAATTCAAGTGTTCCAAAGGAGTAATATTTTCATCTGCAATGGTTTCAAAAAGTAAATCTCTCAACTCCCGACTACATGAATGTTCTTTTTTATAAGCATTTGCATCTAAATAATCCAGACAAGCATTCTTTACAGATTTTATCAAATAACGTTGTATAGATTTATCTATATGAATAGTCTCTCTTCTTTCCCACAACTTAAAAAAAACATCACTTACGATCGATCGTGCAATAAAGTCATCTTCAACAAATTCATATGCAATCTGACATAAAATCGGATAATAACGCTCAAACAGATATTTATAAGCATCGTTATCCCCTTGTTTTATTCCTTGCACCAAATCAAACTCATCCATGTCATTCCAGAACTGATAAACAACCTAAATCTATTAAGATTCAACATATCTAAACAAAATAGGAGTATGCTTAAAAAGCATACCCCTTTTTTATATTCATAGTCTTGTAACGCAATTCATTTCCATAAAATCACGCTTCCGTTTTCTTCTTCGTTGTTGTTTTCTTTTTCAACTTTTCAAGCTCTTTCTGAAGATCTTCAATCTCTTCTCCCTGATTCTTGATTGTTGTAAGAAGTGAGTTAAGTTCCTCGTTTTCGATTGTTTCCGGGAACTGAGCATTTACACGGGCAATGAAATCAGATAAGACATTCATATAGTTATTGAATGCATCATACGGATTATCATACGGACTAAAACCGCTATTTCCATGCTTCGTACTCATATAGAAGAAATGATCGCTACTCTGTAAATAATTCCAGTCTTGTTTAATACGACGTTCTTCTACCAGGCCAACACGTTCGCTTATGCTGTTAATCTTATGGAATGCTTCCTGTTGCAGGACATTACCTAACCAGGAGCTGCAGTCCTTTTCTTCATCAACCCATGACATCGGATAAGGAACAGAAATCGAATCAACCGGTTTCAGTAAAGCAAACACTTCCGATGGTGTAGAGAAACCAATTCCCTTGTCAGCAGCAAAACGAGGCAATGCCTTAAAGAAATCGAATATACCAGTTTCAGCCGGATTTAAAGAGCCCAACACTTCATAATTCATAAACAGATTTATAATCTGTTCCGAATCCGGAGTAGCCGCGATCCATGAAATATATTTATCTGCAGTCAACGGATATTCATTCCAGTTATAGTTATTGAAACGCAAAGATAAATCTTCACTGAAACGGTCGTTCTTCAACAGCAGTTTCAATTGAGGCTGTATACAAGAGCTATACATATAGTTCGGACTCTTCCATCCCAGAATATGTTTTGCACCTTCAGTCAACATACCCTTGAAACCCATCTTATAAACTGCATCAGAAATATCGTCTGAATAGATCAACTCTGTATTACGGAACACTTTCGGTTTTACACCGAACAGGTCGTGTATCTTTTGCTTATGTTTCTTTACCTGATCCTGAAACTCTTCGATATTCTCGCCCAAAGAAGCCAGCGAGTGAGCATATGTTTCAGCCAGGAATTCCACATTGCCTGTAGCTGCCAACTCCTTAAAGCTATCGATCACTTCCGGAGAATAGATCTCCATCTGCTCCAAAGCCAAACCGGAAATAGAGAATGCAACTTTAAATTTGCCACCACTTGTTTTGATCATTTCCAGGATTGCCTTGTTAGCCGGCAAATAGCAACGTTCAGCTATACGACGCATAATTTCTTCATTCTGGAAGTCATCATAGTAATAATGGTCGTTTCCGATATCAAAGAAACGGTATCTTTTCAGGCGGAACGGCTGATGTATCTGAAAATAAAAGCAGATCGTTTTCATAATATAATTGTTTTAATTTTTGTCTTGTCGTTATTTATTAATCACTTGTTCGTAGATACGGCGAACTTTCTGTCCGGCATATTCCCACTTGATATTATCTACCTCTTTCTTTCCTTCCACTTTCAGGAATTCATGCATAGCCGGATAGGTAATAATAGAATACATGGCATCAGCCATCGCTTCAATATCCCAATAATCCACCTTCACCGCATAGTCCAGAATCTCCGCACAACCCGACTGTTTTGAAATTATAGACGGGACACCACATTGCATGGCTTCAAGCGGAGATATACCAAACGGCTCTGATACAGAAGGCATTACATACACATCACTAGCCTTGAGCACTTCGTACACTTGTTTACCTTTCATAAATCCGGTAAAATGGAAACGGTCGGAAATATTGCGTTCAGCCGCCAAACGGATCATCTTATTCATCATATCACCGCTACCAGCCATCACAAAGCGTGTTTTCGGAGCTTTAGCCAACACTTTAGCAGCTGCTTCCACAAAATATTCAGGGCCTTTCTGCATAGTAATACGTCCCAGGAACGTGATCACTTTATCTTTCACTCCCTTCTTATCCTGGATAGCCAGGATTTCGGGACTCATTGGTTCCACTGCATTATGAACGGTCGTTACTTTCGACGGGTCCTGATGATATTTTTCAATTACCGTCTGACGAGTCAGGTTACTAACAGTCATGATATGATCGGCATTATCCATACCGTTCTTTTCGATAGCATATACATCCGGGTTCACATTACCGCGACTTCTGTCGTAATCGGTTGCATGCACATGAATCACCAGAGGCTTACCGCTGACATTCTTTGCATGGATACCGGCCGGATAAGTCAGCCAGTCGTGTGCATGTATTATATCGTACTGCTCTGTACGGGCAATTACACCGGCTACAATGGAATAGTTATTGATCTCTTCCAGCAAATTATCCGGATAACGTCCGGAGAATTCCATACACCCCAGGTCGTTCACATGACGATAACTGAAGTCTGCATATATATGGTCACGATATTCAAAATATTTCTGTGGGTCCATAAACTTGGACAAGCGATTTTTCACATGTTCCATGTCTACATCGCGCCACACAATCGGGACATTACAAACTCCTATGATTTTAAGAAAACTCTGGTCTTCATCGCCCCAGGGTTTCGGTATACAAAATGTTATATCCATATCCGGCTGCATAGCCATGCCTCTGGTCAGTCCATAACTGGCCGTTCCTAATCCTCCCAGGATATGCGGAGGAAATTCCCATCCAAACATCAATGCTTTCATCTGGTACTTGTTTTATTCGGCGTTATACTTCTTCAATAAATCCACTACCCTGAGAATAGCGGCCACATTCATTGCAAACGAAATAGCACCACGACCGGTGAACGGTGGGTTACCATCGAACAACTCCGGTATAGTACCGATGCAATGCAATGACATTTCATCCTCCATACTTATCAACATACGTTCGGCAAAAGAGACACCGCTCTTTCCGAATACCCGAAGATAAGCTTCCAGATACGCTCCCAATAACCAGGGCCATGCCGTACCTTGATGGTAAGCCTGATCACGCTCGTATTGCGGACCGACATAATAAGGTCTGTAGCCTTCACTCTTCGGACTAAGCGAACGCAGTCCTTTAGGTGTCAACAGTTCTTTCGTAACAATATCTACGACACTGCGTTTCTGAACTCTCGTCAGCGGAGAATAAGGAACAGAAACAGCAAAGATCATATTAGGACGTACACTCCAGTCCACAATAGAACCATTCACCGAATCAAACAGATAGTTATATCCATTCACGAATGTTTCCTGGAAAGAAATATCCATTGCCTTGATCAGCTTATCGTATTTTTCGATTGGCACGCCGCCCATCAATTCTGTATAGAAACAAAGAGCGTTATACCACAGGGCATTGAACTCTACTATATAACCGGAACGAGGTACAACAGGTTTACCGTTTATGGTCGAGTTCATCCAGGTAATCGCTTTATCGCGGCCATTGGCAAATAGCAGGCCATTTTCCATCACCTTCATATCCGGATGTTTCTGCCCGGAGATAAACTCTAATATCTCATTCACAAATTCTCCATACAGTTCTTTGGCACGTTCGATACCTGCCTCTCTGGCATACTGTTGTATAGCCCAGATAGCCCACAGGAACACATCTGGTTCATCTATTTCACGAATAACTGCATCCGGTTTATTTTCAGCCATATAAGCCCTTACAGCCGGCATGGCTGTGTGCATAATCTTTTCAAAACGCACCGGGTCGGCAATAGACAGGGTACAACCGGGAAGTGCCACGAACAAGTCTCTTGCACGCACTTTGAACCACGGATAGCCGGCCAGCAGATAGGCATCGTCTTCTTTCGGACGAAAATAAAATTGCTGTGCCGAGTTCTTCAGACAGTTAAAGAAGCTGGTACGCGGCGTACGGGCATTCACCTCGTTTTCATACAAACTCTTCAAACGCGTAGTGGCAACCGGACTATCACCGGCACTGAATATGATTGATTCTCCCTTTTTGATAGGAATTTCAAAATAACCGGGGACATACAGGTCTTCCTTATACGGATAACCTCTTTCCTGTTCTTTCGGGTATTCAATCCCATTATACCAATAAGGTTCATAAACAAATTTCACTTTCTTATTGAACTGCATATATAATTCCGGATATCCATGATACATGCAAGTCTTTATCCCGTTGGGTACTTCTGTATACGACTGATTCACATTCCCGTTAGCCTGGGTTAGTGATTTTACGCTACGAAAAGCAAGGAAAGGGCGGAAACGGAGGGTGGTTGCAGAATGGGCGTCTTCAAGAGTGTACTTGATCATGATGCGGTTTTCATACAAAGAAAATACTTTTTCCTTTGAAAAAATAACCCCTCCAACCCGATAGAGTGTACGTGGAACTGTATCTGAACTATACTCGCGGATATATTTATGTCCCTTAGGGCTAAAGTTATCCCCTTGGTATTTATGTAAACCCAGGTTGAACTCCGCACCATGTTGGATCACTGTTTCATCCAGTGAAGAAAGCAGCACATGGTTATCGTCGTCTATCTCGGGCACAGGCATAACGAGTAATCCGTGGTATTTTCTTGTATTACAATCCACAACAGTCGTACAATGATAAGCCCCCGTCCGGTTGGTTCGGAGTACTTCACGAGTCAACGACTCCTCCAGGTTTATCATTACTGTTTTGTCAAATTTAAGATAACTCATATTTGTATTTGGTTTTAAGTTTATGCTTATATAATTAAAATGATATGATATCCAGACCAAATGTATCACTTAAAAACTAAAAAAACAAACTAGCTTTCATATTTATTTAGAAACTCTATTTTTTTAAAACAACGAAGATATTGATAAATAACAGATTAGAAAATGTAGCACGACCAGAGATGTGTTGTCAAACACATACTAAGTTGTTAAAAACATCAAATACACCACACTATGAATATCTTAGACTTGCTCTAAAAAGGTTCGAATTTCATTACTTTCGGACAACTACACTTGATTACGAGAACAAAATATTTATTCTACGGGTTATAAAACAAAGAATCGTATGTAATGAAGACTATTTCTTCACATTGTAATTGCTTGTCGATAATTGTCGGTAAACCTGTCGACAATTATAGGTAAACTTGTCGATAATTATGAACAAGTCTGCCCACAATTATCGATAGGCAAACAGATAACGAATCGAATAGGAAATCTGCAGGGGAATTATTCTATAACCCAGGTATTTTTTCCATATTTGCACCTTAAAAAGAAATATCAGGGAAATAATCAAGAAATATAATATATAATGTATAAGAGATATGACACAAACAGTAAATAATCCATTCTTTCAACAATATAATACTCCGTTTGCAACACCTCCTTTCAACGACATAAAGATCGAGCATTACGAACCTGCATTCGATGAAGGAATCAAACAACTGGAAAAAGAAATTCAGGAGATAGCAGAAAACGAACAATCTGCTACTTTCGAAAACACAATCGTTGCATTGGAAAGGAGTGGCAAGCTACTTGAAAAAGTAAGTTCAGTATTCTTCAATGTGCTTAATGCAGAAGCCAATGATGAAATGATGGATCTTTCACAACAAGTCTCCCCGAAATTATCGGAAAGTTCCAATAATATATTTCTCAACGAGAAACTGTTCGCACGTATTAAAAATATTTACGGACAAAAGGAACAGCTAAGCTTATCAACGGAAGACGCCAAATTACTGGAAGATACGTTCGAATCATTCTGCGTACGCGGAGCAAATTTAAGTCCGGAAGACAAGGAGAAATATCGTAAACTCAGTTCAGAGCTAAGTACCTTGACGCTAACCTTCGACCAGAATGCATTGAAAGACAAAAACAGATACGAACTGCTCCTCACAGAAGAAAAAGATCTGACCGGACTTCCCGAAAGCATCCGCGAAGCGGCAGCACACAGGGCAAAGGAAAAAGGGAAAGATGGTTGGCTGTTCAACCTGTCTGCCCCCAGTTATATTCCCTTCATGCGCTATTCGGCTCTACGCCCTCTGCGTGAAGCTATGTACCGGGAATATATGAGCATCGGAAATAAAGGGGATGAATATGATAACAAAGAGATTATCCGCCGGATCGTCAACATCCGGTTGGAAATAGCCCGGCTCATGGGACACAACACCTATGCAGAATATTCACTCAAACGAACGATGGCAAAAACACCGACCAACGTATATAGACTATTGGAACAATTACTAAAAGCTTATAAACCGGTTGCTATCAATGAATACAATGCCGTTCAGGGCTTCGCGATGGGGATTGAAAAAGAGAATATCACCGTCATGCCCTGGGACTGGAGTTATTATTCCGAAAAACTGAAGGACATCCGTTTCAATGTAAATGACGAGATGACGCGTCCGTACTTCGAACTGAATAATGTTAAAAACGGTGTCTTCGGACTTGCAACACAATTGTACGGAATCACATTCAGGGAAAACAAAGAAATTCCTGTTTACCATCCGGAAGTCGATGCTTACGAAGTATATGATGCCGACGGTAAATTTCTTTCTATCCTGTATACAGACTTCCATCCACGCGACGGTAAACAATCGGGAGCCTGGATGAACAGTATCAAAGAGCAATACAACGAAGCCGATGGTAACGACAGCCGTCCACAGATCATCATTGTTATGAACTTTACGCGTCCGACAAAAACCAAACCGTCCTTACTGACTTTCGACGAAGTGAATACCCTCCTGCATGAGTTCGGACATGCGCTGCACGGCATGTTCGCCAAAGGGAAATATGCCAGCCTATCCGGTACGAACGTGTATCGCGACTTTGTAGAACTTCCTTCCCAACTTATGGAAAACTGGTTGACGGAAAAAGAATTCCTGGATCAGATCGCCGTACATTACGAGACAGGAGAAAAGATACCTCAGGAGCTTATCCGCAAGCTAGTCGATGCCGCCAATTTCAACACAGGATATTTCTGTTGCCGCCAGCTGAGTTTCGGTATGCTGGATATGGCATGGCATACCCGGACAGAACCATTTGATGGAGATGTTATCGCTTTCGAGAAGCAGGCATGGGCACAGACCGTTATTGTTCCGGAAGTATCCGGGACATTGATGAGCAGCAGTTTCGGTCATATCTTCTCCGGAGGCTATGCAGCCGGATATTACGGATATAAATGGGCAGAAGTGCTGGATGCAGACGCTTTTTCCGTTTTCAAGGCAACCGGGATATTCAACCGTGAAACAGCCCGATCATTCCGTGAAAACATCCTGTCGAAAGGAGGAACAGAAGACCCGGCTATATTGTATAAACGCTTCCGCGGACAGGAGCCGACCATCGATGCCCTGCTTATACGAAACGGTATTAAACAGGCTGAACCGAAAGCAAATAGCAATTGATATAAAAATAGCTAAACATACAATAGTTAAATCAATTATATTTACCTTTGCTAGCTAAAATAATAAGTACAAAATCAGGTAAACAATGTGCGAAAAAACAGAAAAGCAATATGAATTAGATAAACGTTATCTGAGAATGGCCGCAGTCTGGGCCGAAAATTCATATTGCAAACGGCGACAGGTCGGTGCACTGATAGTTAAGGACCAAATGATTATTTCCGATGGATACAACGGGACACCTGCCGGTTTTGAAAATATCTGTGAAGATGAAAATAATGTAACCAAGCCCTATGTGTTACATGCCGAAGCTAATGCCATAACAAAAGTGGCGGCATCTTCAAACAGCAGCAAAGGGGCAACAATCTACGTTACTTCGGCACCTTGTATAGAATGCGCCAAACTGATTATCCAATCAGGTATTAAGCGTGTTGTATATTCAGAGAAGTATCGGATGGAAGACGGATGCAATTTATTGCAACGTGCAGGTATTAGCATAGATTATATTGATATAAACGAATAAAATATACGTTTTTATGGACAAAAACAGAAGGTTAACTATTTGGTTACCTGTTATCATTGCAGCAAGTATTGCTCTCGGTATCTTTATTGGGAACAACTATCTTTCTCTTACCCAGCATGGTAAACGCCGGATGTTTTCCAGCGGGAATAAAATAAATGCCATACTCGATATTATCGACGAACAGTATGTCGATACTGTGAATATGGGTAAGTTGGTGGAAGGCACAATACCTAAAATATTCAGTGAGCTAGACCCCCACTCCGTTTATATCCCTGCCGAAGATGCAACGATCGTAAACGAAGATCTGGAAGGTTCATTCAGTGGCATCGGGGTTTCATTCAATATGCAGACAGATACCATCCTGGTAATCAGCGTCATTCCTAAAGGCCCGGCCGAAAAGGCAGGATTATTGCCGTTTGACCGTATCATCACGATCAACGACTCCATTTATTCCGGGAATAACACCAGCCAGGCAAAGATTATGCGTACACTACGCGGAGCGAAGAACAGTACGGTTAAGCTTGGTGTGAAACGTGGAGGTGCTCCCGACCTGCTTTACTTCGATGTGACACGCGGAGATGTTCCGGTTAATTCCGTGGATGTTTCTTATGAGGTGAGTAAAGGAATCGGTTATATCAAAGTTAGTAAGTTTGGACGGACAACCTATAACGAATTTATCACAGCGATTGCCAAACTGAAAGAAATGGGATGCAGTTCTTTCGTCATCGACCTGCGTGGAAATACCGGTGGCTATATGGATGCTGCTATCAATATGGTTAACGAATTTATGCCGGAAGGACGGCTGATCGTTTACACAGAAGGTAAAGCATTCCCGAGAAACGATGTGTACACCAATGGTACCGGTACTTGCAAAGAGACTCCTATCGTTGTCCTGACAGATGAATTTTCAGCTTCTGCCAGTGAAATTTTCTCAGGTGCGATCCAGGATAATGACCGCGGATTGATCATCGGACGCCGTACCTATGGAAAAGGGTTGGTACAATCGCCCATCAAACTAAGCGATGGTTCAGAAATCAGACTGACGATTGCCCGGTATTATACGCCTTCAGGACGAAGTATTCAAAAAGACTATAAATTGGGAGATTCCGCAGACTACGATCAGGATCTGTATAATCGCTTCATTCATGGTGAATTCGATTCAGCTGACAGTATCAAGAATACACACACGGAAAAATATCATACCATGATCGGACGAACCGTCTATGGCGGTGGCGGTATCATGCCGGATATCTTCATTCCGCGTGATACGAGCGGCATCACTACTTATTTCACCAGCATTGTTAACAGCGGAACGCTTTATCTGTATGCTTTGGAATATTCTGATCAGAATCGTGAAAAGTTATCATCGTTCACGGATTATCAGGATCTGTACAAATATTTACAATCTCAACCTTTGTTGTACGATTTCACCAATTTTGCAGCATCCAAAGGCATCAAGAAACGTCCGAACCTGATCAATATATCAGGCAAACTGATCGAAAACCAGTTACATGCGTATATTGTACGGAATTTCTTCGACGAAGCCGGATTCTATCCGATCTTCCTGAAAGACGACCCTACTTTATTACGTGCCATTCAGATCATAAACGAAGGAAAATCGATTCCTACATTAGAGAAAAAAGATGCAGATAAAGGAATTGCAAGAATCCAAGCAACACCTTCGAAAATACATAGCCTCTCTAAAGAGTTCGTACGAGAAGACTACATTGCTTGATTTTTCTGAAACAATACTGAAGCAGCTGGAAGAGACTGAACTCTTCCGGCAGGCTTCTTGTGTCGCATTATACAACGCTATCCCCGGAGAAGTTCAGACAGCCACTTTTCTCGAAAAATGGTATGATAAAAAACAACTTCTCCTCCCACTGGTAGTTGGCGACGATCTTCGTTTATTACCTTACGAAGGAATAGATTCCTTAAAACCCGGTGTTTTCGGCATTCTGGAACCTGCCGATCAGGAAACGACTATTCCTGAAACGGATATTGATCTGATCGTTGTTCCCGGTGTGGCATTCGACCGCCAATTGAACCGCATGGGACGCGGAAAAGGATATTACGACCGGTTATTATCCACTTTACAGGCACCTAAAATTGGAATCTGTTTCGATTTTCAGTTACAGGAAATGATTCCGGTTGAACCTTTCGACAAAAAAATGGATATGATCATTACAGAAAAAGAAGTTATTACCGGATAATTATATCATGAATAACAGTAGCACCAGCATATTCATTCAAGCTCTTCACCAACCTTTCGCGGCATAAAGTAAGCTCACTCCTTAATACGGAAGAAGTCAGCGATACATATAATATATGATCGCGTACATATATATTACGGGTATATTGCATAACCATCGGTCCGAGCACCTCTTTCCAGGCACGTTCCACCCGAATCTCCAGAATCTTTTCATAAAGTTCCGTATTATCTTCAAAGAAATCTCTCAGGACTTCACCGATAGCTTGTGTGTTCCGCCGTTTCATACACGATCCTCCATAGGTTGCACCTCACCCTGTTCTACCCTGAACAAGGCATAATCATGATTCATAGCTTGCAGTATTTCATCCAGATATTTCCTGTTGGTATCAGTTATAAATATTTGCCCGAAACTGTCACCGCTAACCAGTTTTATAATCTCGGCAACACGAGCCGCATCCAACTTATCAAAAATATCATCCAAAAGCAAAATGGGAGTCGTCTGGCCTTTTCGGTTAAGAAAAGCGAACTGGGCCAGTTTTAGCGCAATCAGATAAGTTTTGTTCTGTCCCTGAGAACCGACTCGGCGGATCAGCTGCTCATTCAGTGTCATTTCCAGTTCATCTTTATGCACGCCGTTGGATGTATATCCCAGGATACGATCACGTTCCCTATTGGCAGCCAATGATTCTGTCAAGTCTCTATCCTCCAACTGGGAAATATAGCGTAATCCGACCTGTTCGGTAGAACGGCAAATAGTCTGATAGTACTCATTGAAAATAGGAATGAAACTCTCCACCAGTAGTTGACGCTTATCGAAAACCATTCTTCCGTACATACTCATCTGCATTTCCAATACTTCATACAAAGCGGCATCCGTACTTTGATTCTTAAGAAGCATATTACGCTGAAGCAACGCCTTGTTATACTGTATCAGAGCATGCAGATATTGCTTGTCCTGCTGTGAAATGATCAGGTCCAGAAATCGGCGTCGTTCGTCACTTCCGCCACGGATCAAATCCGAATCAGCAGGTGAAACCATGACTAAAGGCAATAGTCCGATATGTTCGGACAATTTTTCATATTCCTTTTTATTCCGCTTGAACTGTTTTCGCTGACGGCGACGGATAGCACAGAAAATATCCTCCGCCCTCCCTTCGTAATCATACTCTCCCTGGACCACACACATCTCCTGATCATTGTTGATGATCTGACTGTCAAGAGTATTTATATGGCTCTTACAAAACGAAAGATAATGGATCACATCCAACAGGTTCGTTTTCCCCATCCCGTTATTTCCAAAGAAACAATTCATTTTCGGGGAGAAAACAACTTCCGCCTGAAGAATATTTTTGTAGTTGAGAATAGAAAGCTTTCTGAGTATCATCTGTACTTTATTAATCGTACAAAATTAAAAAATATACTTCTAAGTATAGATTATATCAGTAAAAAAAACTACTTTTGCGCTTTGAATTGCCATTGGCATAAATCTGTAGATAAAATAATAAATAACTATAACACATTATGGCTACTAAGGGAAAAGACACCAACAAGGAGTTAGAAGTAGAAGAGATTGTTTCGAGATCGGAACAGTTCATTGAAAACAATTCAAAAAAGATCATTTACGGAATTATAGCTATCGCACTTGTTGTTGGAGCTGTTCTGGGAATTAAACACGGTTATTTGATTCCTCAGGAAAAGAAAGCAGCCGCTGCTATATTTAAAGGAGAACAGTATTTCGCTAAAGACTCTTTCAATCTGGCATTGAACGGCAATGGAGCTGATTTCGACGGCTTTGAAGGAATCATTGATCAATATGGAAGCACAACTTCCGGTAATCTGGCAAAAGCCTATGCAGGTATCTGCTATTTCAAAATGGGCGATACGGAAAAGGCTATTGATAAACTGAAATCATTCAGCGGAGATGACAACATGATTTCTCCGGCTATTATAGGTTTGATCGGTGACTGCTACGTAAATATGGGTAATATAAAAGAAGGTATCAGCTATTTCGAAAAAGCAGCCAAGAAAGCAGACAACGAAGTGATCAGTCCGGTTTATCTGAAAAAAGCAGGTATTGCTTACGAAAACCAGAAACAGTACAGTGATGCTGTTAAAGCATATACTACGATTAAAGAAAAATATTTCAACTCAATGGAAGCTGCCGATATCGATAAATATATCGCCCGTGCTTCTGCTGCTAAATAATATAATCATACGATATAAACTATATAAGAGGATGTCTCATCAAAAAAGGCATCCTTTTATTTTAAATATAGAGTTATGGCTACAGCTTATCAAAATTTATCAGATTACGACTTCAACAGCGTTCCGGACGGCTCAGAAATGACATTCGGTATTGTAGTCGCAGAGTGGAATAAGCACATCACAGAAAAACTACTGGAAGGTGCCTGTAACACGCTGGAAAAACATGGTGTAAAACCGGAAAACATATATGTCAAACGTGTACCGGGTAGTTTTGAACTGACTTTCGGAGCCAAACGTATGGCTGAAACAAAAGATGTAAATGCCGTGATCGTTCTGGGATGCGTTGTCAGAGGCGATACTCCCCATTTCGACTATGTTTGTTCAGGCGTTACACAAGGTATTACCGAGTTAAATCTGATGTATGATATTCCGTTCATTTTCGGTCTGTTAACTACTGACAACATGCAGCAATCGGAAGACCGAGCAGGCGGTAAGTACGGAAATAAAGGGGATGAAGCAGCAGTGACTGCATTAAAAATGATTCATTTTTCTGACTAAACGCTTGCAGGTTTCAAAAATAATCGTACCTTTGCATCGCAATTGAAAATAATAGGGGCAGTTACCAGAGTGGCCAAATGGGGCTGACTGTAACTCAGCTGTCTTTCGACTTCGGTGGTTCGAATCCATCACTGCCCACTAACTTTTCAAAAGCAATTAAAATTGCGGAAGTAGCTCAGTTGATAGAGCATTAGCCTTCCAAGCTGAGGGTCGCGGGTTTGAGCCCCGTCTTCCGCTCTCAAGAAAAGGATAATCGAAAGGTTATCCTTTTTTTATATGCAAAAGTCCCGACTTTCACAAGCCGGGACTTCCTTATTACTAACCAAAAAACTATGGAAAAATAAAGTTGATCAACTCTCTCCAAACAAAATACGTAAACTTAATCATAGCCCACTAATATTTTAGAAAAAGTAGTCCGACAAACGTCTTTATCGGACTACCCAAAGAAGAATCACTTCTTCTTTCTCTTCTTCATAGTCAAGGTATATTAACTCTTCATTATTTGTATCAAACTCTTAAACCTTTTCTTTCCAGCAAATGAATAACAAAAATCCCACGCAGACAAGAAAAAGCAAGATACAGAAAGGACAAAGCCATTTTTGTCACATGCCAAACCCGAAAACGACAGGTCTGTCAACAATTTGTCAACAAAACATATTTCTTTTGAATACTTGAAGATGCCGGTATTCGGTCGGAGATACATTTTTCACAGACCTAAAACTCCTGACAAAAGTTCGTGTTGTTTTAAATCCAGAAGCATCTGAAATCACGTCTATTTTCATATTGGATGGATCAAGTAATAAAGTACACGCGTATTTAATACGCTTTTCTCTAAGATAATTTGAAAAAGTTAAATCATATTTGGCTTTCAATGTTTTATTCACCAAATCTTTCCTGATATGGCACTGATGTGCCATTACTACTATATTTATATTTTTATCCTGAAAGTGTTTTTCATTTATCAGGAAATTATTAATCCTTTTGCACACTGTATCATATACAAGCTGATCTTCGGGAGATACTTCAGTTATATTCGTTGAACGAGTACAATTTATATACCCTAGACATTTATTCTGTACTTTATACAAAAAAAGAATGAATATCCTACATGTAACAACAATCAGGTAAACATGAAAAAAATTTCTCCCCATTATACTCTTTATTAGTCTGATTCAAGGTAATATTATCGTAAAGAAAGCGTTACCGCTTGAACTTCAAAGCAAATATAAGATTTAACAATCTCTTTTCCAAAGGAAATATCCAAATAACATTCTATCCCCCATTTTTCTAGTCATTTTGCTTTTTATTCATATCTTTGGGGCAACATAAATATATTAATAATCTACGGAGATGAACGAACAGATAAAACAGATAGCTGAGCGTCTGGCCGGATTGCGGGACGCACTGGAGATTACTCCTGAAGAGATCGCCAAGGTCTGTAACCTGACCCCAGAGCAATACCTGGAACTGGAAAGTGGTACAGTCGATATTTCAGTCAGCCTTTTACACCAGATTTCACAGGCATACGGTGTAGAACTTACAACATTGATGTTTGGCGACGAACCTAAAATGAGCTCTTATTTTATTACCCGTAAAGGTAAAGGTATCGCTGTTGAACGCACCAAGGCCTACAAATACCAATCGCTGGCTGCCGGATTTGTCGGACGTAAAGCAGATCCGTTCATGGTTACTGTTCATCCGAAACCGGAAAATGAGCCTATTTATCTGAATTCGCATCCCGGACAGGAATATAATCTGGTATTAAAGGGCCGCATGCTCCTGCAGATCAATAACAAAGATTTGATCCTAGAAGAAGGAGACAGTATATATTTTAATTCCGAACTGCCTCATGGTATGAAAGCGTTGGATGGAGAGAAGGTCAGTTTCCTGGCTATCATTTTATAAATTAAAAAGTCATGTTAGAAAGATTCTTAGATCAGACGACCTTTACGTCGCAGGAAGATTTTATAAATAACTTCAAAATAAAAGTACCCGAAAATTTCAACTTCGGATATGACGTGGTAGATGCTTGGGCTGCAGAAGAGCCCGACAAAAAAGCCTTGTGTTGGACAAACGACCAGGGTGAACATATTGATTTCACATTTGCCGAACTGAAGAAATATACTGATCAGACGGCCGCCTATTTCCAGTCTTTAGGAATCGGGCACGGCGACATGGTCATGTTGATCCTGAAACGTCGTTACGAATTTTGGTTTTCGATCATCGCACTACATAAGCTAGGAGCCGTAGTCATTCCGGCAACTCACCTGCTGACAAAAAAGGATATTGTCTATCGTAATAACGCTGCCGATATAAAAATGATTGTTTGTGCCGGCGAAGAAATTATCACCAAACATATTATCGATGCACTGCCGGAATCTCCGACTATCGAAAAATTAGTATCCGTCGGTCCGGAAATACCAGAGGGATTCGACGATTTCCACAAAGGGATCGAGAATGCCGCACCATTCATACGCCCGTCTCACCCGAACAGCAATGATGACATTTCATTGATGTATTTTACGTCCGGAACGACAGGTAATCCGAAAATGGTGGCACACGATTTCACTTATCCGCTGGGACATATCGTAACCGGTAGTTTCTGGCACAACCTGCACCGTGACAGCCTTCACCTCACCATCGCCGACACCGGCTGGGGTAAAGCCGTTTGGGGAAAACTATACGGACAATGGATTGCCGGAGCAACTGTATTCGTTTACGATCACGAGAAGTTCACTCCTGCCGATATGTTACAGATGATCCAGGATTACAAGATCACCTCTTTGTGTGCACCTCCTACGATCTTCCGTTTCCTGATCCGTGAAGATATGACGAAATACGATCTGTCTTCCCTGCAATATTGTACGATTGCCGGTGAAGCACTGAACCCTGCCGTATTCGAAGCATTCTATAAACTCACCGACATTAAATTAATGGAAGGATTCGGTCAGACGGAAACAACACTGACTGTTGCTACATTCCCATGGATGGAGCCGAAACCAGGTTCTATGGGGGTACCTAACCCGCAATACGATGTAGACCTGATCCGCCCGGACGGAACCCGCGCAGAAGATGGAGAACAGGGACAAATCGTTATTCATACGACTCAGGGCAAACCGATCGGTCTGTTCAAAGAATATTATCGCGATGCCGAGCTTACTCATGAAGCCTGGCACGACGGTATGTATTATACGGGCGACGTTGCCTGGCGTGATGAAGACGGTTATCTGTGGTTTGTCGGTCGTGCCGACGATGTGATCAAAAGCTCCGGTTACCGCATCGGACCGTTCGAAGTGGAAAGTGCACTGATGACACACCCTGCTGTTGTCGAATGTGCGATCACAGGTGTACCTGATGAAATTCGCGGACAGGTGGTAAAAGCTACGATTGTACTGGCGAAGGATTACAAGGAGAGAGCGGGCGAAGCATTAATCAAAGAATTACAGGATCATGTTAAGCGTGTTACCGCTCCATATAAGTACCCTCGTGTAGTAGAATTTGTCGAAGAATTACCTAAAACCATCAGCGGTAAAATCCGCCGTGTGGAAATCAGGGATAAAGATAAAAAATAGAAGATTACACGAAAATGACATATCAGTTTACACGGATAGCAGTAAAGATAGGAAGTAATGTATTGACAAGAAAGGATGGCTCACTCGACGTCACCCGTATGTCGGCATTGGTTGATCAGGTTGCGGAGTTACACCGCAACGGAGTAGAAGTGGTATTAATATCTTCCGGAGCAGTAGCCTCCGGAAGAAGCGAGGTGAAACCCGGTAAGAAGCTCGATGCCGTCTCTGCCCGCCAACTCTATTCAGCAGTAGGTCAAGCCAAGCTGATCAACCGCTACTTTGAGTTATTCCGCGAACATAAGATCGCTTGCGGCCAGGTTCTCACCACAAAGGAGAACTTCGGTAGCCGCACGCATTACCTCAACCAGAAACATTGCATGGAGGTGATGCTCGACAACAAAGTGATTCCTATCGTCAATGAGAACGATACAATATCCGTTACCGAACTGATGTTTACCGATAATGATGAACTATCCGGCCTGATCGCTACCATGATGGGGATGGATGCGCTTATTATCCTGAGTAATATCGACGGTATCTATAACGGTAATCCGGCCGATCCGGCAGCAACGGTCATCCGGGAGATTGACGGTGGTAAACAGGATCTTTCAGAATATGTACAAACCAGCAAATCTTCTTTCGGACGTGGCGGAATGCTGACGAAATGTACTATCGCGCAGAAAGTAGCTGACGAAGGAATCACCGTGATTATTGCTAATGGCAAAAAAGAAAATATCCTGCCTTCGTTATTGGCAAAAAGCAGCCAGACCGTATGTACACGTTTCATACCGGCATCCAAACCAGTCAGCAGCGTAAAGAAATGGATCGCTCACTCTGAAGGTTTCGCCAAAGGAGAGATACACATCAATCAGGGTACGGAAGAGGCCTTAACCGGAAACAAGGCTACCAGCCTGTTGTTGGTGGGCGTTACCGCTATCATCGGGGACTTCGAAAAGAATGATATCGTAAAGATCATTAATGAAGAAGGTGAACAGATCGGAGTCGGTTGTGCCGGATACGACAGCCGGGAAGCTACTGGTCTGATCGGTCAACGTGATTTGAAACCGCTTGTTCACTACGATTACTTATATCTGGATTAATTAATAGGTATGTTTAATCATGGGAAAAGATAATATCAGGAAATAATATGTCAACAAATATAACAGAGTTATTAAAGCAAAGCGTTACCGCATCCCGTCAACTTATCACGTTAAGCGACGAGGCTATAAACCGTATCCTGACCGATACAGCTGACGAACTGATAAACAGACAGGCGGAAGTTCTTACGGCCAACGAGAAAGACCTGGCCCGTATGGACCCGGCCAATCCCAAATACGACCGTTTGAAACTGACCACCGATCGCCTAGCCGGTATTGCCGGAGACATGCGGAACGTAGCCTCACTCCCCTCGCCGCTCGGCAATGTGATCAGTGAAGCCATCCGCCCGAACGGCATGGCAATCCGTAAAGTATCGGTGCCATTCGGAGTGATAGGCGTTATCTACGAAGCACGTCCGAATGTCACATTCGATGTTTTCTCTCTATGCTTCAAAAGTGCAAACGCCTGTGTACTAAAAGGTGGTTCTGATGCAGACGACTCCAATCATGCATTGGTTACTATCATCCATACCGTGTTGGAACGCCACGGCATCGACCCGGCCGTTTGTACTTTATTACCTCCCGAACGAGAAGCGACAACGGAACTGTTGAATGCCGTCGGCCTGGTAGACCTTATCATTCCCCGTGGCAGCAGTTCGCTGATCAATTTCGTGCGCGACAATGCCCGCGTGCCGGTTATCGAAACAGGAGCCGGTATCTGCCATACTTATTTTGACAAAGATGGAGATAAAGAAAAGGGACAAGCCATCGTAAACAACGCCAAGACCCGCCGGGTAAGCGTTTGCAATGCATTGGATTGTCTGATCATCCATCAGGAACGGCTCAACGATCTTCCTTTTATCTGCGATAAACTGAAAGATAGCAATGTCACGATCTATGCGGATGAGCAGGCTTTCACCGCTTTGTCAGGACAATACCCGCCAGCACTGCTGCAACCTGCCAACGAAGACAGCTTCGGTACCGAGTTCCTCGACTACAAGATGAGTATCCGTACCGTAGCATCGCTCGAAGAAGCACTGGAACATATTGCCTGTTACAGTTCTAAACATAGCGAAAGCATCGTCAGCGAATCATTCGAAGCTATCCGCCTGTTCCAGCAACAGGTAGATGCCGCCTGTGTCTATGCCAACGTATCGACCGCTTTCACCGACGGCGCACAGTTCGGTTTCGGAGCAGAAATCGGTATCAGCACCCAGAAGTTACATGCCCGCGGACCGATGGCTTTACCGGAACTGACGACTTATAAATACATTATCGAAGGAAACGGGCAAATACGAAAATAATACCTATTTTTGTATCCATCATTAAATTAATAATATGAGACATTTCACTTGTGTACAGGATTTAGGCGACCTGAAGCAGGCGCTTAACGAAGCTTTCGAGATCAAGAAAGACCGCTTTCAGTTCACAGAACTTGGCAAGAACAAGACACTGTTAATGATATTCTTCAACTCCAGCCTGCGTACGCGCCTCTCTACCCAGAAGGCTGCGATGAACCTGGGGATGAACACGATGGTTCTCGACGTGAACCAAGGAGCATGGAAACTGGAAACAGAACGCGGCGTCATCATGGATGGAGACAAACCGGAACACCTGCTGGAAGCTATTCCGGTCATGGGTTGTTACTGCGACATCATCGGTGTACGTTCTTTCGCCCGCTTCGAAAACAAGGAAGACGATTACAACGAAAAGATCATCTCTGAATTTATCAAGTACTCCGGTCGTCCGGTATTCAGTATGGAAGCGGCTACCCGCCATCCGCTGCAAAGTTTTGCCGACCTGATCACAATCGAGGAATATAAGAAAACAGCCCGTCCGAAGGTGGTTATGACCTGGGCTCCGCATCCCAAGTCTCTTCCGCAGGCAGTTCCCAACAGTTTTGCCGAATGGATGAATGCGACGGATTATGAATTTGTGATTACTCATCCGGAGGGCTACGAACTGGATCCTAAGTTCGTAGGCAATGCCCGTGTGGAATACGATCAGAAGAAAGCCTTCGAAGGTGCAGACTTTATCTATGCCAAAAACTGGGCCGCTTATACCGATCCTAACTACGGTCAGGTATTAAGTAAAGATCGTGCCTGGACTGTCGATACGGAAAAGATGGCACTGACCAACAATGCTTATTTCATGCACTGTCTGCCGGTTCGCCGTAACATGATCGTTACCGACGACGTGATCGAAAGCCCGCAAAGCATCGTGATCCCGGAAGCCGCCAATCGCGAAATTTCGGCACAGACGGTACTGAAAAAGATATTGATGGGATTATAACCCTAAAAACGAAGTCTCTATTTCGTTTCACAACTGGATTTCTTTCATATCACAGTTGGATTCCGTCTGTTTCACAGATGAGTTTCTTGTGTTTCACAACTGTGATATGAATAAATAATTGGACCTAATAAACACAACCTGCCGGATAAAGCGAACAAAGACCGAGGTAGCTGGCTATATCCGGAACATAATTTATCTCAACTAAAGCATGAAACATTCCTACTTACTTCCAGCTGGTCTGTCTTTTTTCATCATCTCCTTATTAATCGGTTGTAAACAACCTGAACAGTATTTTAAAGTAGCAGGAATACTTCACACTCCTTATCAGATTCAATTCTGTTATACCGAGTCGCTGGAAGATGAGATCCATGCAGAACTTCAACGTTATTACCATTGCCTCAACCCGTTCGATTCAACCTCAGTCATTTCCCAGGTCAACAGGAATAAAGACATAGAAGTGGACGATCTTTTTGTGGAGGTATTCAACAAAGCAAAGGAAGTATCCGAACAAACCAATGGCATTTATGATATTACTTGTGCCCCTTTCATCAATCTTTGGGGATTCGGGTTCAGCAAAAATGACAGTGTCACACCTGCGATGATAGATAGCATACGTGCTTTTGTCGGATATCAGAAAATACGTTTGGAAGGAAAGAAAGTAATCAAGGATGATCCACGCATCCTGCTGAATTGTTCTTCATTGGGAGATGGTTGCAGTTGCGAAGTCATTGCCCGTTTATTCGACAGTAAAGGTATTGAAAATTATATGATCGACATAGGTGGTGAAACGACAGTCAAAGGAGTCAACCCGAAAGGAGAGTGTTGGCGTATCGGCATCACCAAACCAAAAGACGATCCGATGGGTGTCAACCAGGAGTTACAGGAAATCGTACAGTTATGTGGTCGCCATGGTCTTGCCACTTCCGGTGACTATCGTAATTTCTATATCAAAGACGGAAAGAAATACGCCCATACTATCGATCCCCGAACCGGTTATCCGGCAGGTCAACCGATCCTCAGTGCCACCATCGTTGCTGCCGATTGCATGACAGCCGACGCCTACGCTACAGCTTTCATGGCCATGGGCCGGGAAGAAGCCCACAAAATCCTGCAACAGCATCCGGAACTGGAATATCTGTTCATTTATGCCGACGAAAACGGTGACTACCGGACCGAATCTTCTGAAAGGTTCCGCCAATATCTGGTTTCCAAACCGTAAAACGACAAATTAATTACCTTCTAAATCAAGACTTCGTCTATTTTAACCATCAACTTATTCCTGTTCCCGATTGTTCTATTATAAAACATAAAATAGAACATCATGGGCTTCAACATTGCAAAAACAGATAAGAAAAGGGTTGTTATTATTGGTGGTGGTTTTGGGGGATTAAAGCTGGCCAATAAACTGAAAGGAAGCAACTTCCAGGTAGTCTTGATTGACAAGAACAATTTCCATCAGTTCCCCCCCTTATTGTATCAGGTAGCATCATCCGGTCTGGAGCCGGGATCAATCATATTTCCTTTCCGAAAGATATTCCAGAAACAGAAAGACTTCTACTTCCGAATGGCAGAAGTGAAAGCCGTTATCGCCGAACGAAACCTGATCGAGACATCGATTGGTGAACTGAGCTACGACTATCTGGTGATAGCTTCCGGTACCATCACCAACTTCTTCGGCAACAAGACTATTGAAGAGAAAGCATTACCGATGAAAACGATCCAGGAAGCTCTCGAACTAAGGAACACCCTGCTTTCAAACTTTGAAAAGGCTACAATCTCTACCGATCCGGAAGAAAAACAAGCACTGATGAATGTGGTTATCGTTGGTGGTGGAGCCACTGGCGTAGAAGTTTCCGGAGTACTGGCTGAAATGAAAAGATTCGTTATGCCGAAGGATTATCCGGACCTGAAACAGTCGGATATGAATATCTATTTGATAGAAGGTTCTCCCAGGTTACTTGGAGTAATGTCTACCGAAGCATCCGAGAACGCAGAGAAATTCCTGAAAGAGATGGGCGTAAACAT
This sequence comes from Parabacteroides sp. AF18-52, assembly GCF_003479145.1. Lineage (NCBI taxonomy): Bacteria > Pseudomonadati > Bacteroidota > Bacteroidia > Bacteroidales > Tannerellaceae > Parabacteroides > Parabacteroides sp. AF18-52. The sequence continues at coordinate 158,917 of NZ_QUGR01000008.1, read as the reverse complement.
CATACTGAATAAACGGGTAACAGACTATCAGGATGGAAAAGTCATACTGGACGACAACTCCACTATCACAACCAAAACCCTCGTTTGGGTCAGTGGTGTAACCGCCACGCATTTTGATCATATCGATAAAGAAGCATTGAACCGGGGTGGCCGGATCACAGTCAATGAATTTAACCAGATGCCAGGGATGACAAACGTATTTGCTATCGGTGATGTTTGTTTCCAGACAGAAGAAGAATACCCGAACGGCCATCCGCAAGTAGCCCAGGTAGCTATCCAGCAGGGAAGTCTGCTTGCAGATAACCTCAAACGCCTGGAATCGGGAAAAACATTGAAAGCCTTCCATTACATAAATCTCGGAACACTAGCTACCGTAGGACGCAACAAAGCTGTCGCCGATCTAAAAAAGCTGAAGTTACAAGGGTTTATTGCCTGGATGGTGTGGATGCTGGTTCATTTACGTTCTATCCTGGGGATCAAGAATAAGCTGATGGTACTGATAGAATGGGTATGGAGCTACTTTACTTACGATCAGTCTATTCGTTTGATACTCTATATACCCAAAAAGAAAAAGGATACAATATAAAATACAAACTTATCCCCGTAGTTGAAAACTCAGATTTCAGGCTACGGGGACAAGTTGATTATAAACTATAAGTAAGCGTTAACCACGTAACCCGGGCATCCCGATTACGGATTTGCTCCATATGCATTTTGCTCGTATCGATAATCGTTGTCTCCTCCAGACCGTCGAAGATATTATTGATACTTAAGTTAGCACGTAATTTACGATTCATAAAATACTGCGAGAGTCCGGCATTCACACTGCTGTGGCTCTTTATTTTTCCCTGTGGTGTTAACTGGTCCGAAATAAAGAAACCATCCAACTGAAACTCGGTGGTCGGTGTTATGGCAATACTTACACTCCCCTTCCAATCCGTGCAAACCATCGATTTCTTTTCATCATAGCCGACCGTACGCCCGTCGATCTCATCTTTATATACATTTCCGGAGAAACCGATATTCAGTATACGGATAGGATTCCAGTTGCCGGACAGTTCAAAACCGAATGACTGGCTGTGTCCGATATTCTCTTTCTGCCAGACAGACTCATCATTCACCACTTCCATGATCCGGTTTGACTTATTCCGGTAATAAATAGCCGGAGAGAAACGGAAACGATCCGCCACCAATAAATAAGACAACTCCAAAGAATGAATGAACTCATCTTTCAGGTCAGGATTTCCCTGTGTCAAATGCGTCGGGTCGCCATACTGAATGAAAGGATTCAGATCCGCTCCGTAAGGACGGATCACCCGTTGCAGATAACTCAACGACAGGCTACCGGATTTACTTGTTTGCAAAGATAGTTTCACACGTGGATAGAGATGGAAACGAGTATGACTTCTTTCCGAATCCGAAGTCCTCGACTTATCCACTTCCGGGACATAAGTCTTAAACTCCTGTGCATTTATCTCCGCCTGTAAACCAGCCTCGGCTGAAAAACGATTCCATCGCTTATCTACAGAAGCATACAGCAAATGAGTATTCCGGTTGAAAGAATAATCGTATGTCTTATTTTCTACCGGAGTCCAGATATCGTCATCCAGGCTGATATCGTTCGTCTCAGTCCTGTACTTTTCATCTTTTATACGTCCGATATAACCGGCTTTGAAATACCAATCGTTTGTAAACAATTTACTGAATGCGGCAGACAAATAATAATTATGTTTGTCCTGATTGGCGAACATATTATCTTTCTTCAGGATATTTCCGGTGCCCGGCTTTTCATTCTCATACTGATTATCCTCGTCGTAACTAAAATCATTGTAATTGAATGTCACACTCAACTGGTCCAGCGGATTGGCAAAACGATGATTCCATCTCGCTTCCACAGCATAAGCATCCTGACGCTGGTCGTTGTAACGGTGGCGCGTCATCTGATTCTTCACAGTCCCGTCCGGATTCAAGACCTTATTATTGATCCCGCCATAACGGCTGTAATCCATTAAATGATACAGTCCATATACCGTCAGCAGGTCATTTGAAGTCAGATCGTAACCAACGCTCAAATCCGCCAGATGAACATCGGGACGTGCCTTCGCATTGTTATTCATCAGGGTTGTACCCGCCTCCGTCCATGTAGTCTTATCGAATGAACGTTCACGGTATTCCTTACGATAATTATATTTTCCGACAATATGGAATTTACCCGGATGCAGATTGACGACCGCACCGACATTATACCGTTCCTGTAACCCGGCCCCCAATGTAACCGTCAAAGGAGAATCGGATTTCGTATAGTTGGCAGAAGAAAGATTCAGTACACCGGCATCACCGTCGGGAACCAGCAAGATGTCGGGCAGGGCAGACATGGAGATACGGTTGAAGAACAAAGCAGGCAACTGGATCAGGACATCTCCGCTATATTCTTCCAGCAATCCGTAAGGAATACCGTTGATCAGCATCCCCGCCTTACTGGAACCGCGATAAGTCACTCCCCCTTCAATATCAGTGACCAGCGAAGGCATCTGGCGAAAGGCTTCCGAGACAGTCCCCGTCACACTACTCAGGTTCTTATCAACCTGCAGACGTTTGACCTCTCCCCCGTTCAAACCGGAAAAACGCTTTCCCTGTATTTCTACATTTTGTAACAACAGATTCATGTCGACCGGATTCTGGGATGACAACGCATGGCTGAACAACGCGACAACTGGGATAATGAGTAGATTTCTTTTCATATTGATATACCGTTATAAACAAAAAAAGTCTGTATGTGTAAGCATACAGACTGTCCTTCTAACTGTTTACTGAATATTATTCAGCAGGAGCAGCTTCTGTTTCAGTAGCAACAGCAGTTGAATCACCTTCAGCAGGAGCAACTTCTTCTGTTACTGTTTCTTCTTCAACAACTGCAGGAGTTTCTTCTACTGTAGTTTCTGTTTCAGCAACTTCAGCATTTGATTCTGCAGATTTGTTACCACAAGATGTGAAAGAAACGGCTGCAACGATAGCAGCAAATGCAACTAACTTTTTCATTTTGTCTTTAATTTAAACGGTCTATAATATCTTCTTGTCTTAAAACGATGCAAATGTATGTATTAATCAAATATGTTGTACAACATAAGAGACTTTTTTTTCAAATATTTTTTGCAACGAATGCAAGAGACTGTTAATCAAGAGACAATAATAGAGATTAGTAGTTACTGTATAAATATCTTTTAATACTTTTCTTCGGAGTCTTCTCAAACTCGGTCGGGTATAACTGTATTTCAGATACCACTTCATAGGAAGCCAGTTGCTTGTTCAACTCAATCCGGTTCTGTTCCATAATGACTGGCAGATCGGTATGAGAAATACCGGTTCCGTCCACCGTATCATAATCTGGATAAACCAAAGCCACCAACTTACCGTTTTTTTCGATAACGATACTTTCCATGACAAAAGGCAGGTTGTTTATCTTCGATTCAATCTCTTCCGGATAAATATTCTGTCCGCTGGCACCCAGGATCATTGTCTTACTGCGGCCACGGATAAAGATACGATTATCGTGGTCGATCGTTCCCAGGTCGCCGGTATGAAGCCAGCCGTCTTCGGTAAAAACATTTTTAGTCGCTTCTTCATTCTTATAATAGCCTTTCATGACGTTCTCACCACGAACCTGAATCTCCCCTACCGTATTATACGGATCATCAGAATCGATACGTACCTCCATAATACCTTTCAGTATCTGCCCGCAAGAACCTAGTACATATTCGCGATTATTGTCATAACTGATCAGCGGTCCGCATTCCGTCATACCGTAACCGATCGTAAACGGGAACTTGATCTTATACAGAAAATCACTTACTTCCTGGTTCATGGCAGCTCCACCAACAATCACTTCACGGAAACGACCACCCATAGCATCCACCAGATGTTTACGGATCTGTGCATAGATACGGGAATCCAGCAAAGGGATATTCAGAGCCAGCTTCATCGTCGTCTTACTCAACTGGGGAAGGATCATCTTCTTATAGATCTTTTCCAGAATCAGCGGAACGGTCAGGATCAGGTTCGGCTTCACCTCTTCAAATGCTTTCAGCAAAATCTTCGGAGAAGGAACTTTTCCTAACATATAAACATGTGCACCGACAGCCATCGGTACCAGGAAGTTGAAAGCACAACTATAGGCATGCGCCAACGGCAGGAAACATAATTCACGGTCGCCACGATACATCAGATCCAGTGTCTTGGCATAAGTCACATTACCGGCCAGGTTGTTGCCGGTCAGCATAACACCTTTACTGAAACCGGTCGTACCGGAAGTATAATTCAGCAGGACAACCTTGTCGTTATCCAATTCCGCATATTTAATATCGTTCTTGGAAAATCCGTTCGGATACTTCTCTGCCATCTTTTCATCCATCGACTTCATCAGCTTCTGGATACTTTCGCCATCACGCTGATGCAGGCAACGGAAATCGGAAAGAGAGAATACACCGCGTATCTCTTCGATCTTATCTTCTTCCAACGAATCCCAGATACGGTCGCTGACAAACAGGAACACCGATTCGGAATGGTTGATAATATGATGCACGTCATTCGGATTGAAATCCTGCAGGATCGGTACTATGATCGCACCATAGGTTACAGCCGCCATATAAACAATACACCAGCGGGCACTGTCTTTACCGATCAGGGCAATCTTATCCCCCCGACGTATCTGACATTCCTCAAACAAAATATGGATGCGTGCAATCTCCTTCGCAACATCTTCAAATGTAAAAGTGACGTTCTTGCTGTAATCTGTTAAGGCGGGTAACGACCAGTTTTCCTTGAAACTGTTCTCGTATATCTTAATGAAGTTCTCTTGTATCATAGCACAGATGCTTAAATTTCGTGCAAAAATACAGACTATCCGGCAGATACACAACAGATAGGGAGAGTTTAACCCTTAACCGCTACATTCATCTGCCGGTTTATATTCTATTTTTTGTACTTTGCCAACATAATCACCGGATTGGCTTCCTCATCCAAACCCGCTGCAATTTCTTTCAGTTTGCCTTTCAGCTGTCCTTTCTCATAAGCCTCGACGAGGTCAGGAGCCTGCAAAGACTGGCTGATTGCAATTTCGGAGTTGCGGGGTTTAAAGAGGAATGAAATCGATCTCTTATTTGAATAATCACCATTGTACATGGTAAACTGAGAAAGAGTCTTTTCCTGTTTGTCATAGAACAAATCGGTACCAGGGAATCCTTTAAACGTTTTGTAGTCAAGCTCTTTCTTCATAGTCCGCATAAAATAATAACGATCGGTAATAACGGTCGGGAAAAGAAAGACTTCGGTTTCCATGGTATTGATGGAGGGAGTCCGCGCAATGACAGGATACATATTGCCATCAGCCAAATAGTTGTACAACGTATCGGACGAGGTGTTCACAAGTATCCAATTATTCTGATTGGGGAACATCAGGTGAAACTCAGGCACAACCGTCAGTTCATCTTTCATAATGACCGGTGTCTTATACGCTTTAAAAGGGATTCGGATTTCACGGGTGACACTTCCGTCTTGCTTGGAAACAAGCAAATGGCATGCCTGTTCATCTTCTTTCGGTGTCGAATATTTCTTATAACAAATCAAATGATCACGATCATAATTGAAGATATCGTCATAATAGCCGGTATCTGCATACTTGAAACTTCTCTTATAATTTCCGAACAGGTCATACACCGATATTTTTCGTGCGGGATAGTCAGAGACAAACATTTCACTGTTATCTTCATCCAATATAATAGAGTTAATCCCTGAATATTCCTCGGCACCTTGTCCAAAGCGGTTTATCTTCTTTATCCCTTTTCCGGTCGCCCTGTCATACACGAAAATACTCCCGTCCCGCATATTCCTTACTACTATGACCTTCTTACCGATGGCTTCCACAATGCCCTGCGTAATAAATTCGTCATTTGTTTCCAACGGAACATATTCCACATCCATAAAATCCTGTAGAACCAGTTCCTTCTCGGGATAACTGGCGCTGACATCCACTGTGATAAGATCGTCATGTTGGCTACCGGACTGCTGGCATCCTGTGAATCCTGCCATTGAAAGGAGAATCATTACCAGACTTGCATTTAACTTTTTCATTTCTTTCTGTTTGTTATACATATTAATTACGAACATCTTCACACTTGAACGAATAAATCGTACGAAATATACGTACTCACCATCAAATAAACAACTTAATTTATATTACACACTTTATCTTTAACAATCATTATTGATCTATTTACCTAATCACAGAAAGTAAACACTGTATGAAACAAATCTTATCCCTGACCAGACTCTTACGTCTGGCATCTTGCTCTCTAAAAGAAAACTCCGATAATAATTCTGGTTGAACCCTAATATGAAGTATGTAAAATGGCATGCAGAGGGCATCCATATCTGCCCAATCTACATGCCATTCTAAATATATTCTCCTTATACGTGCTAATCTGGAATAACAGTTAATTCACTCAAATCTACCTTATCCAATTTCTTATTTTTATAGAAAGGACAATAAAACAATAGATCTTCAACACCTTTAATTTGCTCAAATCCAAGCTTTTGATAAAAAGCCGTCAATTGTTTGAATGCTTTCTTTTCATTGGTTTCTAGCCCTTTATACCAGTTCTTGTCTTCCCAAGTATCTTCTCCCATACAATGTTCTCCTTCAAATTGTAAAGGGAAAGGATGAATAACAAACAAACCACAAGCTGTCATAAAATGGAATATCGTATCTTTGATCACTTTCTGAGAAATACCATATCCCCTATACTCTGGAATAAGTACCAACCTATCCAATACTCCGATATTCAAACTCAAGCTACATTCCGGATATTTATCCAGAATAACAGAACAAATGTTTTCATTTTCCAGATCAAAGACCTGATCTCCTATAAAAAATAAATCCGGGTCTGTGTCAAACAGTTCCGGTAGGCTAAAATGATCTTCAATAGCTTGATTTATTAGTATCAATTTTAATCTAGATTTACCGATTAACACTTCTTCTTCGGTTTCTATATCTGAAGCATAAATGTCAATAAATACATTTTGAATATATCTATAACCTTCCAATTCTCCTGTACCTGAGCTAAAGGAATATTTAAAACTTAAAAATAACTCTTTCATATTATATCATTATATTAGTTTGTTACAAAATTGGCTGAAAGTTATTCATAATAATTCATATAATTGCTATTTACTATTCACTATATCATATAAAAAACAAAGTCTTTCACTAAGTTTAAATAAATAACGACATTGCTGTAACCAGATAAAACATCAACAATCTACATGTCAATAATTTTAGCTACATTTGCGCGATAATTCAATCGCAATGATAGACAAAACCGTATTTGAAAACAAAATAGCTGCTTATTATACCCTGGGCTGCAAGCTCAACTTCGCAGAGACCTCCACGATAGGAAAGGTTCTTGCCGAACAGGGGGTACGCAAAGCCCGTGCGGGTGAGAAAGCAGACATCTGTGTTGTTAATACCTGTTCCGTGACAGAGCTTGCCGACAAGAAATGCCGCCAGGCTATCCGCCGGATCAGCAAACAACATCCGGGAGCCTTTATCGTTGTAACGGGTTGTTACGCACAGCTCAAACCGGAAGAGGTTTCCCATATAGAAAGTGTCGACCTGGTTCTCGGTGCCGAACAGAAACTGGATATATTAATGTATCTGGACGACCTGAAGAAAAAAGAAGAAGGCGGTGCAGTGATCGCCTCGCAAACGAAAGATATACGCACATTCTCCCCTTCCTGCTCAGCAGACGATCGTACTCGCCATTTCCTGAAAGTGCAGGACGGGTGCGATTACTTCTGTTCTTACTGTACCATTCCCTTTGCCCGCGGACGGAGCCGCAACGGTACCATCGCCAGCATGGTGGAACAGGCACAGGAAGTAGCCCGCAAAGGAGGTAAAGAGATTGTACTGACGGGAGTCAACATCGGTGACTTCGGTAAATCGACCGATGAAACATTCATCGACCTGATCCGTGCACTCGACGAAGTGGAGGGTATCGTGCGTTACCGCATCTCTTCCATCGAACCGAACCTGATCACAGACGAAGCGATCGACTTCGTTGCTTCCAGCAAACGATTTGCCCCTCATTTCCATATTCCCCTGCAAAGCGGAAGCGATGAAGTTCTGAAACTGATGCGCCGCCGTTACGACACGGCCCTTTTCCGACATAAGATCGAGAAGATCAAGGAGATCATGCCGCACGCCTTTATCGGTGTGGATGTGATTGTCGGTACCCGCGGAGAGACGGACGAGTTGTTCGAAGAGGCACGCAGCTTTATCGACAGCCTGGACATCAGTCAACTGCATGTGTTCAGTTACTCGGAACGTCCGGGAACACAGGCTTTGAAGATTGCCCATTCGGTAGACCCGAAAGTAAAACATGCACGTAGCCAGCAACTGCTGGACATTTCCGACAGGAAACTACATGCCTTCTATAATGCCCATACCGGCAGTCAGGCGGAAGTTCTGTTCGAACATACCCGGAAAGGAGGCATGATGCATGGCTTCACGGAAAATTATATCAAAGTAGAGATACCTTACGACAGTTCGCTGGTAAACGAGACCCGACGGGTAACACTGACCGGCTGGAATGAAGACCGTACCGCACTGAATTGTGAATTAGTAACAAACAGCTGATATGTGGAATAAAATTCAATACGGATTGATCTATTCATGGGCCAAAGTTCATGCTTTCCTGCCCATGCCGGTATTATATGTACTGTCAGATATCCTGTATGTACTTATCTATAGGGTAATCCGTTACAGGATAAGAGTAGTCCGCCGCAATATGGAAGCTTCCTTTCCCGAAAAGTCCAAAATAGAACTTCGCAGGCTGGAGAAAGCCTTCTATCATCACTTTTCCGACTATATTGTCGAGACGATCAAACTGGCTCACATATCGCCGGAGGAAGTGTTACGCCGTGCCCACATCAAGAACCCCGAAGTCGCAACCAAGCTACAGGCGGAAGGACAAAATACGGTTATGATGTTGATGGGACATTACGGAAACTGGGAATGGTTCAGTGCCTCTAGCCTGGTATATACGGAATCCAGACTATGGCAAATCTACCGTCCCTTGAACAATAAGGCAGTCGACCGCCTGTTCATCTTTCTCCGTACCCGCTTCGGTTCGTATGGTATGAAAAAGAATGATACGGTACGCGACATGATGACACTGAAGCGCGAAAACAGCAAGAACATCGTGATCTTCATTGCAGACCAGACACCAAGCAAGGCGAACCTGCATTACTGGACAAACTTCCTGAACCAGGACACTCCGATGCTGAACGGCGCCGAACGTATCGCACGAAAACTGGACCTGCCGGTTATCTTCCTCGATGTACAGAAAGTGAAGCGCGGATATTACACGGTTGAAATGAAGTTAATGACAGCCCATGCCAAGCAAACTGCCGAAAACGAGATTACCGAATCGTATGCCCGCATGACGGAGAAGATGATCCTTCGTAATCCGGCTTATTGGCTCTGGACTCACAAACGTTGGAAATACAAACGAGAAGATGCATAGTAATTCAAAAAAAGTCGCTATTGTTATATTGAACTGGAACGGTTGCAAGCTGATGGAGAAATTCCTTCCGTCGGTCATCGATTACAGTCCTTCCGAACTATCTGAAGTAGTCGTTGCCGACAACGGTTCTACGGATGCCTCCATTGCTATGCTGAAAGAAAAGTTCCCGTCCGTACGGATCATTCAGCTCGATAAGAATTACGGCTTCGCCGAAGGATACAATCAGGCAATCAAGCAGATAGACAATGAATATACCGTTCTGCTGAACAGTGATGTCGAAGTTACACCGGGCTGGCTCGATGCTCCATTGTCTGCTCTCGAAGCCGACACGACAATAGTTGCCGCCCAACCCAAGATCAGGGCACAGCGTAATAAGGAATATTTCGAATATGCCGGGGCTGCCGGAGGTTATATGGACATTTACGGCTATCCTTACTGCCGGGGCCGCGTACTACATATCGTAGAAAAAGATAATGGCCAGTACGACGCGCCTGCCGATATCCTTTGGGCTACGGGTGCCTGTCTTTTCATCCGTACAGCTATTTATAAGGAGATAGGCGGGCTGGATGCAGGTTTCTTCGCCCATCAGGAAGAGATCGATATGTGCTGGCGCCTGCGTTCCCGCGGGTATCGACTGGTATGTACACCCGGATCGGTTGTTTATCATGTTGGAGGTGCTACCTTACAGGTGGAAAGTCCCCGGAAGACCTTCCTCAATTTCCGAAACAACCTGCTGATGATTTACAAGAATCTTTCCGAAAAAGACCTGAAGCATGTGATGCGTGCGCGTTTCTTTCTGGATTATATTGCGGCCACCAAATTTCTGCTATGCGGATACATTCAGAATGCCAAAGCGGTATACGAAGCTCGGAAAGCATTCTTCGAAATGAAGCCGGATTATGTTGCCAAAAGGAAAGAGAACCTTGCTAAAACAACACTGGCTACTATCCCGGAACTGATGCGCAACAGCCTTATTCTCTCTTTCTACCTGAAAGGGAAAAAGAAGTTCACCGACCTTTAGCCGTTTCCTCACTACAAATAAGAGGAGACATAGTAACCTTTAAGTCTTTTTCTCCTAACCTTTATAAAAGTAAGATGCAGAATTCATAAATGTAAGGCTATCCTTACATTTATGAAACTATAGTGTTACATTTACGCAAAGCATACCTTACAGACTCAAAAGTCCGGACAAAAAAGATTAATAGTAAGAATGAAAAAGATTAGATCTAACGGCAAGCGGGCTTAGGGTAGCAAGGATATCACATCCCATAAAGAATCAACGGTAAAAAAACGAGGGCTGACAACCGGCTCATCTACCTTTTCGTGCGCCCAGGTCGTTTGATAAGGTACGTGGATGGCATAGCTTCCCAGTTCCAACGGAGGAAGGATATCTGAACGGACAGAGTTCCCTATCATCAAGAACTCTTCTGGTTGTATGTCGAGATGTTTCAATAACAGACGATATTCCCTGTCGGTCTTATCGCTCATAATCTCCACATGATGGAAAAGATGTTCGATTCCCGAACGGCGTAACTTTTGCTCCTGATCGAGCAGGTCGCCTTTCGTTACCACAATAAGGCGATAACGACCCACAAGGGCATTCAACGTCTCCTCCACTCCGTCCAGAAGTTCTACTGGTTTGGACAGCTGTTCTTTTCCCAAAAGAAGAATCTGCTCCAATACGTTTGCCGGGACTGTCCCGTCCGTAATACGGATCGCCGTTTCCAGAACAGAAAGGATATAAGCTTTCACACCGTAGCCATAAAGAGGCATGTTCCTGCTTTCCGTCCTGAACAACTCTGCCGATACGGTATCCCCATCCACATAAGGGGCCAACAAAAGACGAAGCTTCTGCTCCGTCTCCAGGAAATAAGTTTCATTCACCCAAAGCGTGTCATCGGCATCAAAACCGATGACCTGTATTCCTTCTATCATAAATTAGCTTGTTGTAGTATGTCAATCATTATGGGTTTGAATCCGCTTACAAAACATTCCACAGCAATAACCATCAGGATAAGGCCCATCAGACGCATCATCACGTTGTTGCCTGTCTCACCCATATACTTGTTCAGCCGGGTAGATGCCCGGAGAATCAAGAAGGTAATAAAATAAACCAATGCTATGACACTGATAAGCAGTATCTTTTTTATCAATGTATCTGCATCGTCCATCAACATGATGCCGTTGGCAATAGCGCCCGGCCCACATAACATAGGGATGGCCAACGGAGTGACGGAGATGTCGTTTACATAGGTCTTTACCTCATCGTCTTTCAGTTTTGCTTTGGAATAACGTGCCTGCAGCATATCGAATCCGATGGTAAAGATAATAATACCTCCGGCAATACGGAAACCATTTGTGGAAATACCGAAGAATGTGAAGAGGAACTGGCCGGAGAAAGTAAAGACCATCAAGGTTATAAACGATACGATCGTTGCACGGCGGACAATGGTTTTACGTTCGTCATCACTCATTCCGTTCGTCATGGTCAGGAAGACCGGCATAGTGCCCAACGGGTTTGTCAGTGTAAAAAAGGAGGTGAAGCACAAAAGGGCGAAAGGGAGTAAGGTGTCCATAATAACAATGATTTAATAGGTTTATGTAGGGGCGGGTTTGCCCCCCCTACGTATGTTTATTCATCCCACACCAAATAAGCGGAAACCAGCCAATGGTTGAGCTTGTTGCCGTCTATCTCCTGGGCTTCGGGGATGCTGACCGTCAGGGTATGTTCGCCCGGTTGGATATCGGTCAGTTCCACTTCTTCGGGAACGACATCGGAACCCGGACACCAGTTGGAACGGGAGAAGTCGGAAGAAGCAACCGGTTCTTCCACCTCTTTTTCGGCATACCCTTTAGGACCGATATAAGAAGCCAGACGTTTCTCCAACCAAACACCTGTCGCCGGATTGAAACGGCGGAAAGAGGCACAATCGTTACGCCAGGGGATGAAGTTCAGAACTTCCTCTCCATCTACCGAGATAACATTCTGCTTCTGGACAAACTCGTCACCACCGTTATGACCGCCATGCCCTGTTACGATATATTTCAGGCGGACGTTCTTTGCACCTTCCGGGATAGTAAAACCGGTCGAGACGTCTTTGCGGGCAAAGATATCGGGATAGGATTGTCCGATATAATAAACAGTGTTCATCAACGGTTCGACATGTCTTTTCGTCAAAGCATCACAAGTGATATCCGACTCGTCCACATCGATTGTCACGCTAGCAATATATCCCTCGGCCGTCCAGGTATCGATAAAGACACCAACATAAGCACCACCTTCCAGCAAAGGATACAAGTCGGTGATATTCTGCTCCCAGCTTACGCTATCGGCCCACTGGTCGATATAAACAGGTTTACGCTTGCTGCTCAGACTGTCGTCCGCACTGCTGTAATGACCTACACCGAACGGAGTCATGAAACGCATCAGTTCGACAGTCGGTTCATAATCTTCACCGGAGACGATACCGATCATATTTTCCAGCTTCGTACTGTCTACAGCCGGAAATTGTTTCTCCCCTTTGGCGATATTCAGCAAATTGATCGCTGACTCTTTCGGCAGGATAAAGCAGGAACCCGACTTATCCCAACGGTCGCCGTTGGATGCGATCGTCACTTTCAGGTTGACGGAAACATTGCGCTTATAGTCAGGCAACGTGACCTTTTTCAGAATGATACGTCCGTTTACCAGATGATAGATACTATCCGGTCCCGGCTCACTATAACCGGCATACTGATCCGGTGTGAACTTCACCGGCGTGTCATGAAATACCTGCACGGAATAGTCACCCATTGCCGGTAGTTCGCGGTGCCCGCATGCCGTCAGCAACAGGGCACCTGCCAATGAAAATGAGAATAAGATTTTCTTTGTCATTGTTGTTTAGAATTTAGTAAGTTCTTTAATCAGCTGTTTCTGTCCCGCAACCTTATCCGCATGAATGCAAGGACCGGTAACACAACCACCTTCGCAAGCCATGACCTCGATAAACTGTGCCGGGGCTTTGCCTGTTTTGGCATAGGCACGAAGCAGGGCGACATTCTTTTTCGTCAGGTTGGCAACCTGTACGGCGTTCACCTGTTCCCCTTTCAGATACACTTTCACGGCATTGATAACACCGCCACTCTGGGCAAAGCCATGCGCTTCACGCACAGAATTATAGAGAACGGAGAAGGGTTTTGCTTCTTCTACTTTGATATCCAGTCCTTCCAGAATAGAACCAATCTCTTCGAATGTCAGTGTGAAATCGACTGCCGGGTCCATCTTCACCTCCTTGCGCTTGGCTACGCACGGACCGATAAAGACAACCTGGGCATTGGGGTATTTCTCTTTAACGATGCGGGCGGTATAATACATGGGAGAACCGGTAGAAGAGATATATTTCTTCAGATCCGGAATATGTTTCTCCGCCAACTGCACATAGGAAGGACAGCAACTGGTCGTCATAAAGGGTTGTCCTTCTTCCAGTTTCTCTTTCAACTCTTCTGCTTCCCGGCGGGTCGTTTCCATCGCTCCCTGGGCTACTTCAACAATTTCCGTGAATCCCATCGCCTTGATCGCACCATATACATTTTCCACCGGCGCACTGAATTGTGCCAGGATGGAAGGAGCTACAATGGCGATCATCTGCTCCTTATTACGCAAGCGCTGTAAGACATCGAACACCTGCGATATCTCGAAGATGGCACCGAAAGGACAGGCATTCACACATTTACCGCAATAGATACATTTCGATTCGTCGATATGCTCTACGCCATATTCGTCCTTACTAATCGCCTTCACCGGACAAACTTCTTCACAAGGGATCGGAATATATACGATGGCATGGTAAGGACAGTTCTGATGGCATTTACCGCAACTGATACAGGTATCATGATCTATCCGCGCCTGTCCGTTCTTCTTGAACTGGATGGCGTCTTTCGGACAGTTCATATAACAACTACGCGCCACACAACCACGGCATAGGTTTGTAATTTCATAGTTTACTTGTACACAGGAAGAACATGCCTCATCAACAACACACATCAGGTTTTCCTTCTTGTTTTCCGAACGCAACAGAGCCTGTTTTGCGTACTCTGACAACGGAGTCAGTTCGTCTATTTCATCCTGCATATCGAATCCCAGCAGAGGAAGTGTCTTGTATTTCCAGACAGCACGCTCCTTATGTACACAGCAACGGCCTATCACTTTCGATTTACGGGGACTTAATTCTATGGGCAAACGGTCAATCTCGTCCAGGAGACGATTCTCTTTCCAAAGTTTCACTAACTTCGCCATCAATCCGTGGCGCACAATCATTACGTTGTTGGTAAATGCCATGGTGTTTTGTTTATTTGTGCTTTAATTATGCAAAGATAGAGAAAGTTCTCCAAAAACTAACTGTAGGTCTCTCTAAGAATTACAGAGGCACTGTAAACATCTCCGCCAAAAGGGGGATTCAGTTTGGAGAGTTTCAGTTCGATCATAAGAAGTTGGGGGAACGTTTCCTTTAATGCCGCCAGGATACGTCCGGCAGCATGTTCGATCAGCTTGGATGGAATTGCCATCTCTCTCTTAACAACCTCGTAGACAACGGCATAATTTATCGTATCTTCCAGAGTATCGTCGGCTACCGCTTTATCAAGAGGTGCCGTTAAAACAAGGTTCACCACAAACGTATTACCGACCCGTGTCTCCTGTGGGGCGACACCATGGTAAGCGTAAAATTTCATGGCCTCCAGCTCTATTTGTACTGTCATTTTTCGTTATTTTATCTGTAAAAGTAGATAAAGTAAACCTTTCTGCAAAAAAATAGTCTATATTTGCGATTCAAGCAACAAAGTATCATGATGGGAATAAAACAAAAAGACGAAAACTCTGCTGGTGGCCTACATAACACCCTTGCCACCGGAACAACCGTAAAAGGTAATATTATTACAGAAACCGATTTCAGATTAGACGGCCAGGTAGAAGGCGATATCAGTTGTAACGGCAAGATCGTTGTCGGACCGAAAGGACAAGTTATCGGTAATATTGTCTCTTCCAATGCCGAGATCCTGGGCGAAGTAGAAGGTTCCGTACGTGTCAGTGAAAAATTAGTCCTGAAAGCTACGGCAAATATCAAAGGAGATGTGTTTGCACAGTCACTCGAAATAGAACCGAATGCCCGTTTCAACGGAGTTTGTAATATGTCACCCGATACGACAAAGAAAACAAAAGCCCAGTAAATTACTACCGGGCTTTTTTATTGTTATATCCTGTTCTTATTTTCTTCCTGAAGCAGTAATCAATTCTGCAATCTTATCATTAAACCGATCTTCCGACAACAGTCTTTCCAACGGGATATGCATCCGGTAACGCCAATAATGATTGGAATTGGCAGGTACATTGATCCGCTCCGATTCAATATCTTTCCTTTTTACCGTATCGTCGATGGCAAACCAATCCTGTAACGGGATAATGGTCAGCATGGAGTTTGTCGCCAGATGATTTTCCACAATACGGGAAGCAATCTCCGACGAACATTCTTCCGGCGCCTGTCCCTCATAATGCAATACATTATTATAATAGCGTTGTATCTTTCCCCGGTCTTCTTTCCACCAGCTCCGGAGTGGCGACATATCATGTGTCGATGTCGTACAAACGGAATGATAAGGCAGATTATGCATATCGGTGAACTCGCTCTGCGGACTCTTGGGCATCCGTTCTATTTCGAGACTAAGGATCTGAAGTTTGTTCATGACATCGGGTACGGAATCAGGTATCATTCCCAAATCCTCACCGCACACCAACATATTGGTACTTCCAACCAATGGCGTCAGGCGCTTAAATGCCTGTGCTTTCCAGAAATCGTTATGACGGTGATAGAAGAAATCCCAATACAACTGGTCGAATGCATACTTATCGGAAGTATTCAACTCACTGTACATATAAGAATGACTGGCGGAAATACGGGGATGATACTTTTCCTTTTCCTGCGGATCACGCAAAAACAGAACTTCATTGGCTATGGCAAACAAACCCTGTTTTATCCGCAAAGAAACACCGTCTGTTTTACCGGAAAACAGAGTTTCGATCTTCCGTTGTGTATCGCAGAACGATTTCAAAACAAAATGATTGGATGAAGACTGGGCCAGATAGGTTCCCTCCACTTCTTCAGCTAAATCGCCAAATAGTTCGGGCAGGAACTTCCGGTTAATATGCGGTGTCGTAAACCGGGCTTCATTGAATACCATACCATATTGTTCTATCTCGTCCTCGGTAAGAGGTAAAGCCGGATTAAAATGACCGCAAAGTCCCTGGATATAATCCAACGGCACTTCCCATATACGGAAGAAACCTAATATATGGTCGATACGGAAACAATCGAAATAGTCGCTCAACTTACGGAAACGTTTCTTCCACCAGGAGAAATTGTCTTTCTCCATGATATTCCAGTTATAAGTAGGGAATCCCCAGTTCTGTCCGTCCACAGAGAAGTCGTCGGGAGGTGCTCCGGCCTGACCGTTCATATTGAAATACTGCGGCTCCGTCCAGGCATCGATACTGGTCCGGTTTACTCCGATCGGAAGATCACCCTTCAGGACAATACCGTTTTTACGGGCATAGTCGGATGCCGACTTGAATTGTACATGGAGTATATATTGCAGAAAATAATAGAACGATATTTCCGGATATGCTCCGCTATCTTCCGAACATAATTCACGTATCTGAGATTTGTTATAGGTCGCATTCTTATCCCATTTGTTAAAGTCGGATGTTCCATACTTTTCACGCAGATAGCTGTAAGCGGCATAAGGAATCAACCAGGATTGGTTCTGTTCGAAAAACTCCTGATATTCCGGAGTCGACAGAACAGACTGTCCTTCCTGACTGAAGAACTCACGGCAATAAGCCAGCTTATATCCTACTGCAACTTCATAATCGACGAAGTCTTTTGCATTCAGTTCCTCTTGTTTTGCTTTATAGAAAGCGGCACGGCCTGCATCCTTCAATTCTCCCATCTGCGGCAGGCAGATATACATCGGATGAAGGGCATACACGGAGATGGCACTATACGGATAAGAATCCATCCAGGTATGACTCATTGTCGTATCATTCATAGGCAATACCTGAATAATACGCTGGCGGGTTTTCTTCGCCCAATCGACCAGCATCCGCAAGTCTCCCAGATCACCGACACCGAACCCTTGTTCGGAACGTAAAGAAAATACGGGGATAACTGTTCCCGCACACCGCCATAAAGGTAAATTATCACGGAAATACAATCCGGAAATCATTACCGTTTCTCCGAAATCCTGTGAAGGTAAGTCGAGCTTCCGGTTCTCATCTTCCTCCCAATATAAAGGTTGATGTTTATCATTGTCATATACCAGGAATTTATATTCCAACGGATAAGTGATGTCATTCGCATCCAGGTCGATGTGCCAGTCGGGGAATGTATCGCAACTAAGTATCAACGCTTTATCCGGATGCCAGTTTCCCAGACATTCCTGATTCCCGGTAATGGCAATACTTTGCGATTTCTCTACACGGGGAGCAGATATCTTAATGGTCAGTTTCTTTCCGCTTTTTACAACTCTTTCATATGTATTACAGGGATGTGCAAACAGGCTTTTGGTAAAAGCCGAAGAGTAAAAGGCCAGATTAGCCGGACGTATCTGCCAGTAATCATATAGCGTATAATGATTGGCATGTCCTTCAAATGTTACCTGATGGTTTTTCTCCCACTCTTCAAATATCTGTTTGTCGTTTATACTTAAAAAGTAGCGATATTCAATGGTCTGCTGAGGCGATGTAAGTTCCAGTTCCAGCTCAAGCTGCCAGTTTCCATCCCCTTTGTAGTTCATTTCTTTCGCCAAAGCAGGCTCCCATGAGCCAAGCTCGGGAATAGATCCAACCACACATAACTTCTGACCCCAAACGGTATGGAAGTTTATATTAAAGGTGACTTTCATGTGTATCAAATTTAGTTCCGGAGACGAAGGTATAAAAAATGCGGGGATTTTCCCCGCATTCCTATAAAAATATTTGTAGTGTTACACTTATCCGCACTTTGAAGCTCCGCAGTTTGTACAGATCAGACACCCTTCCTGATAGATAAGGGTTTCCAGACCGCAGTTCGGACATATCTGTCCTTTTACCTCCGTACCGTTCGGCAGATATTTCTTCAAGGCACGTTCAACACCGTTCTTCCAGGTATTGATCGATTCATTATTCAGTTCCATACCCTGAACCAGCTTGATAACCTGGTCGATAGGCATACCGTAACGCAATACTCCGGAGATCAGTTTTGCATAGTTCCAGAACTCAGGATCGAACTTTCCGTCCAGGCCTTCGATGGTCATCTTATAACCACGTTTGTTTTTGAACTGGAAATCGTAATGTTTCTTTCCATCTTCATCGTAGCTCTTGATGATTGTTCCCTTAGAAACATTCTTCGGCAACATGATACCTTCATCATCATCTGCAAGCCCAGTAAAGATCTCATATGGACGACCGTTCAGCAAACCAACGAAAGCGATCCACTTCTCACGATTATTCTGGAATTTAACCACATCGGCTTCCAGTTCACGCGGACGTGTTGAAACGATCACCGGCGGTTCCATACAGTTGCAATCGTCTTTCTTCTTCTTTTCGGTTGCCAGCAATACACCGGAGCGTGAACCGTCACGATAAACCGTACAGCCTTTACAGCCGCACTTCCATGCTTCAACATACAGAGAATCTACCAATTCTTCCGATACGTCAGCCGGCAAGTTGATGGTTACACTGATAGAATGGTCCACCCATTTCTGGATACGTCCCTGCATGCGGACTTTCTGCAACCAGTCCACATCATTCGATGTAGCCTTATAGTATGGTGATTTAGCAACCAGCTCATCAATTTCCTCCTGTGTATATTTCTTAGTAACGGAATAACCGTTGGCCTGCATCCAGGTAACAAACTTATGATGGAATACTACATATTCTTCAAATGCGTCTCCTGTCTCATCCACAAAATCGACACGGGCTTCCGCATCATTCGGATTTACCTTACGACGGCGTCTATATACCGGCAGGAATACTGGTTCGATACCGGAAGTTGTCTGTGTCATCAAACTGGTCGTACCAGTCGGAGCAATCGTCAGACAGGCAATGTTACGACGACCGTATTTCAGCATATCGGCATACAGTTCCGGATCAGCCTCACGCAGACGGTTTATGAACGGATTTTTCTCTTCACGTTTTGAATCGTAAATTTCGAAAGCTCCACGCTCTTTCGCCATCATTACCGATGAACGGTAAGCTGCCAAAGCTAACGTTTTCTGGATCTTCTCTGCGCATTCCGTAGCCTCTTCCGTTCCGTAACGCAGACCTAAAGCGGCAATCATATCGCCTTCAGCTGTGATACCCACACCTGTACGACGTCCCTGCAATGTCTTCTTCTGGATCTTTTCCCACAAATGACGTTCAGTTTCCTTCACTTCCATCGATTCCGGATCAGAGTCGATCTTTTCCAGGATCTTTTCGATCTTTTCAGATTCCAGATCGATAATGTCATCCATAATACGTTGTGCCAGTTCTACATGCTTTTTAAACAGGTCATAGTCAAAATAAGCATCTTCTGTAAACGGATTCACCACATAAGAATAAAGATTGATAGCCAGCAAACGGCAGCTATCATACGGACAAAGAGGTATTTCACCACAAGGGTTTGTAGAAACCGTACGGAAACCAAGATCTGCATACGAATCCGGAACTGATTCACGAAGAATAGTATCCCAGAATAAGACCCCAGGTTCAGCAGACTTCCATGCGTTATGGATGATTTTCTTCCACAAAGCCGGTGCGTCAATTTCTTTCACCGTTGTCGGATCATTCGAATCGACCGGGTATTGTTGTTTATACGGACTGCCGCTAACCACAGCATTCATAAAATCATCATCAATCTTTACAGATACATTTGCACCTGTTACTTTGCCTTCTGTCATTTTGGCATCGATGAAAGACTCCGAGTCCGGATGTTTGATCGATACACTTAACATTAACGCACCACGACGTCCGTCCTGTGCCACCTCACGTGTCGAATTGGAATAACGTTCCATAAACGGCACCAATCCTGTCGATGTCAATGCTGAATTCTTTACAGGAGAGCCTTTCGGACGGATATGAGACAAGTCATGTCCTACACCTCCGCGGCGCTTCATTAACTGAACCTGTTCTTCATCGATACGGATAATTGCGCCATATGAGTCTGCTTCTCCATCCAATCCTATAACAAAACAATTAGAGAGTGAGGCAATCTGGTAATCATTGCCAATTCCCGTCATTGGACTTCCCTGAGGAACGATGTAACGGAAATGATCAAATAGGTCATAAAGTTCCTGTTCCGATAACGGATTAGGATACTTTTTCTCGACACGAGCAATTTCATTAGCTAACCTATGATGCATATCTACGGGAGATTCCTCATAAATATTCCCGAATGCATCCTTCAAGGCATACTTGTTTACCCATACTTTAGCGGCAAGCTCGTCGCCTGTAAAGTACTCCAGTGAAGCTTTAAATGCTTCATCG
Source organism: Parabacteroides sp. AF18-52 (assembly GCF_003479145.1). NCBI lineage: Bacteria > Pseudomonadati > Bacteroidota > Bacteroidia > Bacteroidales > Tannerellaceae > Parabacteroides > Parabacteroides sp. AF18-52. Next base: position 137,803 of record NZ_QUGR01000008.1, on the reverse strand, counting down.
AATGTGTAAGTTTTATGGTTCACGATAAATACTGTATTAATAATAGTGCAAGTTTAAGAATACTTTATTTATTGACCAAATTATTCAACAACTAAAATCGAAACGAATTCAAGGTTTTCCATTTCTCTTTATACACCATATGATTATCAATGAAATAACTTTTCACACCATCGAAAATATTTTCCAAAAAGAAAACATCAACACATTCAATGTTTTCCAAAACAGAAAAGGATGCTATAAAAATAACATCCTTTTTAATCTTTATATGTAGAGATTTATTAGCCTCTCAACTTCACTTCGATCTCTTCTACCGAAGAACGGAAAGATTTACTCGTTTCCATCTGATCTTTGATCGTTTTACAAGCATGCAGTACAGTTGCATGGTCTTTCTTTCCGACAATCTTACCGATGTGGGAGAATGAACAATCCGTATATTTTTTGGCAAGATACATCGTTATCTGGCGAGCCTGTACTATTTCGCGTTTTCTGGAACGGGTCTGAATAACCGCCTGGTCCAAATTGAAGTAATTACAAACTATCTCCTGGATCATCTGAACAGAAAGCTGCTTCTTTTCCAAGCGAACAGCCTGACTAACGACACGCTTAGTCAAAGGCAGATCTATTTCCTTATTATTGATAACAGCATTTGCCATCAACGAAACAAGAATTCCTTCCAGGTCACGAACATTTTCCGTTACATTATTTGCAATGAAGTTAAATACCTCATCCGGTATAACGATACCATCATGGTTGATCTTATTCTTCAGGATTTTCTTTCTAAGATCCAGGTCCGGACGACTTAACTCAGCAGTAAGTCCCCATTTCAGACGGGTGATCAATCTCTCTTCCATACCCTGCAGGTCGACAGGAGCCTTATCCGAAGTAAGGATTAACTGCTTACCTAACTGATGGAGGTGATTAAATATATGAAAGAATGTATTCTGAGTCTTATCCATACCGATCAATTCCTGGATATCATCCAGCAACAACACGTCGATATTCTGATAAAAATTCAAGAAGTCATTCGTCGTATTTTTACGGATCGCGTCAGTAAACTGTACACGAAACAAGTGGGAAGAAACATATAACACCTTCTTTTCCGGATGGAGTTCGCGGATACGGGTTCCTATGGCATGACACAAATGTGTCTTTCCAACGCCAGACGGTCCGAAAATGAACAGCGGATTAAATGTTGTTTTTCCGGGATTCTGAGCAACGGCTTCACCAGCTGTACGCACCAACTTATTACTGGTTCCTTCAAAATAGTTATCAAAGTTATACTTGGGATTCAATTGAGGATCTAAATCCTGCGGTGCAGTTTGAATAAATGGATTAGGAGCCTTATTTGCATCTTTGGGAGTTATTTTCTTTACTGCTACTGAACCATTTTCTGCCGGATAATCCACCGTACCACCAGTTGTCTTATCTACCATCACACGGTAGTTAAGTATTGTACCCTGACCAATCACACGATACAATGTAACTTTCAGTACATTGACGTATTTCTCTTCAAGATATTCATAAAAGAATTGGCTTGGCACCTGGATCGTGAACTTATTATCCTCGTAGGATAACGGGACGATCGGCATGAACCATGTGTTAAAAGCGGCCTCCGGCACGATGTCTTTTATGACAGCGAGGCATTTATTCCACAATGTCTGATATTCAGTTTGCATGATTTATTACTCTCCCAACTATACTTTTTTATTTTTCCGACTACAAAGTTTAGAAATTAATTCGTAAAAAAAAAGTGCCGAATTATTTGGTTCTTTTGAATGTTTAATATCCCATTTACTTTCAAGCAGTTATAAAAACAAAACTGATTTACAGCCACTTACACACTCATCTATTCACGAAGCCTTTATTTTGGGGCACTTTTATTAACTACGCTATCCCACTGTTTTCCATGCAAAAGGACCTATAGAGTAAGTTACTTTCCTCTATCTAAAGGCCTTATGCATGCCTACAATTATGTATATATATATTTTTCCTTAATTGGAAAATTTCTAAATAAGATTAGACTCTTTAATCATCTTTTTGGTCAAAAAACAGAAAAATGAACATATCTTTTCGGATTCTGCTTCAGATCCAGCAACAACCTGGAAGCATTCAGCATCGTACTATCCAAATTATTATATAAACTCCTGTCATTCAACAATAAGCCCAATGTATTATCCTTCTGATTCAGCTTGTTTGTAGTTAGTTGCAGGTTCGCCAAAGTTGCATTGATCGAATTGACCGTGGTGGCCAAATCCAGCTCCTTCAATCCGGAACTCACTTCATTAAAATTACCGGTTATTACTTTCAGGTCAGAAACGATACCCGGAACATCTTTACTCAGCAAACTATTCAGCTGGCGGGTGGAAACCTCCAGGTTCCCTGTGGTCTTCGCAATATGATCCAGGGACTGAGATATTGCCGGATGATTGATCAAGGCCTGTAAGCCGCCCAATATCGAATCCAGCTTAGGCAAAAGCACTTCTACCCCCGGCAAGATCTTTTCCTGTACGGCCTGCATCATATCCTCCTCCATGCGCCCCTCGATTGTAGCACCTGGTTTCAAATAGTCTTGTACATATTTATTCAGATGAATATGAAGCTCTCCACCACTTAAAAGCGTCTTTATAATAGTTATATAACTCCCTGAAGTCAACCGCATCTCATCGTCAAGACTGATCTCAACCGTTATTTTATCAGTATTCTCATAATCATAAACAATACTTCTCACCAACCCCACTTTAAAACCGTCAATGAAAACAGGACTAGAGACTGTTACATCTTTTACATTATGAAATGTGACAAAATAATGATTTACCGGTTTAAATAAATTTATACCTTTCAGATAATTAATCCCGAAATAAAGCAATGCCAGACTGACTATACTCACAAGTCCGATCTTTGCCTCTTTGGTCAATATACTTTTCATCCCTTTAAATTATATGTTTCTCTTTAATATTTCACCTTTTTGCCATCTTTAAAAGCCACGATAAACGCATCTTTAAAATCTTTAGCTACCTGCCTGCGCAACTTCCTGATCGAATCAAAATCAGTCGTTTCACCACAAGTATATTTATAGATTCCTTTCTCCACGAAGTAATCCACATTCTTATATCCTTTAAACACTTTTGCCCCCGAAGAAAGTTTTTTATCCGAGGTAAGAATTTGCACTTTATAGACAATTTTACCTGTTGTGACTGATTTTGTTCTCGCAGCGGTAGTTGTACTCTGCCTTTTTTGTGAAGAGACGGAAGACTTCTTCTTTCTATTTAGAATATCCTGTTCGCTACCGGGTGCTACCCCTTCTTCTACTTGCTCATCTGCAAAATAAGAAGTTTCTACCGATGTCGTTACGCTTCCGGAAGAAGAATTCCCTCCCGATACTCCTCCTTGCTTTCGGTCATATTCTTTTTTATATCGAGTAAATGCATCGAACAAAGCATTTGCCAGTTTATTTTGTCCATCTGATGATTTCATAAAATGTTCCTCATCGCGATTCGAAATATATCCCAGTTCTACCAATACACTCGGCATACTCGTTTTCCTTAAAACCAAAAAGCCAGCCTGTCTTACCCCTCTGTCAGCCCGTTTAGCAGACACAAAACACTTTTGTATCTCCGAGGCAAAACCTATACTTTGTTCCATATGCTTATTTTGCATAAACTCAAAGATAATATAGGATTCAGAAGAATTCGGATCAAAGCCTTCATACTTTTGTTCATAATTATCCTCCAGTAATATAGCCGAATTCTCACGCATAGCCACCGCCAGATTTTCATCAGTACGAGCCAAACCCAACGTATATGTTTCCGTTCCCCGAGCTGTACTACCCTTTTTAACTGAATTTGTATGGATAGAAATAAAAAGATCCGCCTTATTCCGATTCGCGATATTTGCACGTTCATCCAACTCAATAAAGCGATCAGTCTTGCGGGTATAAATAACTTTTACATCATCGTGGCTCGCAGATATCTTATCTCCCAGTTTCAAAGCTACCGAAAGATTGATTTCTTTTTCATTGATAACCGTACCTCTCGCTCCCGGGTCCTTTCCACCATGACCAGCATCAATCACGACAGTAAACGTTTTCTCCCTCGCCTGAAGTACAGGCTGGGTCAAAAACAAGACCATCAGCAGATTAATACATAGAAAAGATATCCTAGCCATTTTACAGTATTTTTATGCAAATTCGGGGCAAATGTAGCATTTTTTTGCTGATTAAGCGAAGTCTTTTTCTATAAATAATTGGTCGTCTCTTGTTTACAGCAAAGAGAATCCAATATTAGAAAACAGATTTAGCCCAATAATATGAAAACTACAAATCAATTCTATAAAAAGAAAGACGGAAAATAAAAAAGGGCAAATCCCGAAGGACTGCCCTTTTCACTTTATATCGTTTACTGAATTATTCAGAAACTACTTCGAAAGGAATTTCAACAGAAACTTCCTTGTGAAGTTTAAGGATTGCTTTGTAGTTACCTACTTCCTTAACAGCATCCTTAATATAGATGATCTTACGTTCTACTTCAAAACCAGCCTTTGCCAAAGCTTCAGCAACCTGGATATTTGTAACAGAACCGAAGATTGTACCTGTTGAACTGGTCTTTGCACCGATAGTCAATGCAACGCCTTCCAACTTAGCAGCCAATGCCTGAGCATCTTCTTTGATCTTAGCCAATTTGTGAGCACGCTGTCTCAGGTTTTCAGCTAATACTTTCTTAGCAGACTCAGAAGCGATTACTGCCTTACCCTGGGGGATTAGAAAGTTACGTCCGTAACCGTCTTTTACTGTTACGATATCGTCTTTGTAACCTAAATTGATTACATCTTCTTTCAAAATAACTTGCATATTCTGTCTCCTCTCTTTTTATTATTTCATTAAATCGGTTACGTAAGGAAGCAACGCCAAGTGACGAGCTCTTTTTACAGCCTGAGCGATACGACGCTGGAACTTCAAAGATGTACCAGTGATACGACGCGGAAGAATTTTACCCTGTTCGTTCAGGAATTTCTTCAGGAATTCAGGATCTTTGTAATCGATATACTTGATACCGTTCTTTTTGAAACGGCAATATTTCTTTTTCTTAACGTCTACTGAAGGCGGAGTTAAATATCTGATTTCTGATTGAGTTGCTGCCATGATTAATTCTCCTTTACTGTTTCTTTAGATGATTTCAGATTTCTTCTCTTAGCGGCATATTCTGCTGCATATTTGTCCTGGCGGAAAGTCAGGAAGCGGATCACACGTTCGTCACGACGGAAGTTAACTTCCAAAGTAGCGATAGTTTCCGGATTTGCCTTGAATTCAACCAGCTGATAGAAGCCTGTTGTTTTCTTGTCGATAGGATAAGCTAATTTGCGCAATCCCCAATTTTCTTCGTTCACGATTTCTGCGCCTTCTGCTTTCAGGAGGTTCGTGAATTTTTCTACCGCTTCCTTCATCTGTGCGTCAGACAAAACGGGAGTCAAAATGAAAACGGTTTCGTAATTGTTCATAAAACGCTGTTTTATTTTTGTTAATACTTAAAATTTGCGGTGCAAAGGTAAGGAGAATTATTTACACCACAAATACTTCGATTCTTTTTCTTAGTATTTTATCTAAAAAAGCAAGAATGGTTTCAACACATTCCCTTCCGCATCTTCCGGATAAAGCGCCCCTTCTGCTTCAAGCTGGGCACTCATGGCTTTCACCATCGCTTTTACCCGGTTGCCGTCACGAAGGGAGAGATCGAGCGATTCGCCCGGGTCGTTCTTCAGGTTGTATAGACGGTAACGGGGTTCGGCCGGCCTTTCAGGATTATAGTAGTAAATCAGCTTCCAGTCGCCATCGATATAGGTGGTGAAATAACTTCCACGATGTTCGTGAGGAAAATGCATCAATACTTTCTCCGAGCGGGTAGCGTTCTTTTTCCCTTCAAACTGAACACGCAAGTCCACACCATCGATCGTATGTCCTTTCGGATTGTCAGCTCCGGCAAGAGACAGAACGGTCGGAAACAGATCCATGACCGTACCCAATTGCTGCTGGATCGCGCCTGCTTCTATCGGTAATTTCTTTTGATTTGGATTTTGTGCATCCGGCTTTCCCCAGCAAGCAATGAACGGAACACGGACACCACCCTCATATTCCGTTCCTTTCTTTCCCCGTAAAGGAGCAGAAGAGGTATATCCTTTATCATCACCGAGAGGAGCGTCGGAACCATTGTCTCCCAGGAACATGATCAAGGTATTTTCTGCTATACCTAGTTCTTCCAGATGATCCATAATATCGCCCAGCGATTTATCCATACCTTCTATCAAGGTGGCGAAATCGGCTGCTACCTTCGGCTTTCCCGTATAACCGTAATGAGCGGCAAAGCGTTTGTCGGCTTCAAACGGACCGTGAACAGCGTAATGAGACATATATAAGAAGAAAGGTTTCTCCTCTCCCACCGCCTTATTGATCTGTTCGTTGGCCTCCAGGGTTAAAGCCTCGCTCAGAAAGACATCCGTACCGTGATATTTCTCCAGTCCCGGCACGGCACGGCTTTTATTCCCTTTTATATTTCCGTAGCCATTCTCACCATAGTAACTACCCGGCTGCCCGATCGAAGAGCCTGCGATATTTACGTCGAAGCCGATATTCTGCGGATTTTCACCTTCACTGCTCTGGCATCCGAAATGAGCCTTACCGACATGGATCGTCTTATATCCGGCATCGTGTAGGACACGGGGCAAAGTAACATCACTCTTCGACAGGCCTTCCCAGTTCCATTCTTCGGGTCCGAAAGGGGTTTTGTTATTACTTTCGGAGTTGATCCAGTTGGTTGTTCTGTGCCGGGTCGAGTTTTGTCCGGTCATAATAGAGGCACGCGACGGAGAACTTACACTCTGTGCATAAAAAGTAGAGAAACGGATTCCCTGACGGGCCATGCGCTCCATGTTAGGTGTCTGATACCAATCGTTCAACGGATAACGGACCGGATTCCCCTCTGCATCCGTCAGGAAAGGCAAAGAGGTATCCATCAATCCCATATCATCTACCAGAAAAACGATTATATTCGGACGTTCCTGCGCAATCATCGGCTGTCCGGTCAAAAGCAATAAACTCGATACACATAAAGTTTTCTTCATAATACTTATATTATATTTCTATTTCAGTAACCAGCGGTTTAAATGATTTCCGGGAGACAGCACAACGAACTTATAGAATTTCGAAGACGGCAATGTTTGCAGATCGACTGTATATTCCGTCGCTCCGGCAGGAAGCTCTGCGACTTTTATCCACTCGTCTTTCCCTCCCTCCTTGAATTTATTGTCGGCTGCGGCATAAACCGTAACGGGGACATTTCCCGAATAAGATTTCCAAGAGAGTTCCACCATATTATCATAAGGTAAAGTCTGCAAATCGTAAATATCCGTTTTACCGATGAACGGCATGCCATCCTGTTCCCAAAGGACTAATTGCGGCACCTCGAATCCCATGTAACGGCAGATAGAAGGGGCAATATCCGTGATCGCCAGACCGCCCGCCTTGAAATGGTTGTTTACCGGAACGTTGGTCGAAATCCAGGTAGTACGTTCGCGCTCGGATTGCCCTCCGTGTCCGTGACCATTCTCGCCACGACCATGGTCGGTCGTTACTATGATCATCCACTCTTCATCAAAATTAGCTTCACGATATTTGACAGCTTCCCAAATACGAGCAACCTGGTTGTCAGCCTTCCGAACATATTCATCGAAAAAAGCTCCGTTTCCGGCAATATGTCCCGCGTCGTCGGTATACCACAGATAAACCCAACTCAGATCAGGGGCATCTTTACGGATTCCTTCGGCAGCATCCTTCGAAATTTGTTCGTCTATATCGAAAATATGCAAATCTTTTTCCTTCTTCGGGAAGCGGATTGTATCGAGATCGTAACCGTCCTTTACATAATCTATTTTCAAATGGTTTGTTTCCTTCTTTCCTTCCCCGATCAAGACGGTACGGTTGTCTGTCCAGCTGGAATAAATGGCTGTTTTGTAATCTTTGGGTTGTTCTTTGGCTATCCGGAAAATAGTCCAGTAGTTATAATTGGGTTTCAGGTCGGAGTTACCCCCTACGTTATGTTTATTAAACCAGGTAGCCGTCAGCAGATTGGTATAACCGATGGCTGAGATCGTTGCAGTCTGTGAATATCCGCCTATCTCACCTCCGGTGTAAGCCCTCGCATAAGCTCCTCTGGAAGCAATATCGAATATGGCCGGCGTATGAAGCCGCTCGATCTGGTCGGCAGGAACTCCGTCAATGATTATATACACAGCTTTCTTTGTTTTTGCAAACAAACTGGTGCAACACAGGCTAACCAGCAACAAATAATAAATACGTCTCATAACTATCTCCCCTTTATGATTATAAATGAAGTCCTAAAAGTACACATTTCTTTTATTTAATGAAATAAAGAGCATGACTAATCATATTAATCGAAAAACAACGCCTATCTAATCTGCTTTAAAGCTCAAAAAACGGAATTTAAATAGTTTATACTATCTACAACATCTACAATCATGTCATAGACTCCTTGTAAACAGACTTCTTATACAGTGGTTGTAGATGATAATATATCTACAATATTTATTTGTTATCTACCACTTTATATGCCATTCTGCTTTTCAATAGAGAAAGGGATAAGGACGAATAAAAAGTTTCTATAGGAGGAAACTAAAGTTTCTTGCCTGGGAAACTTTAGTTTCGTACTGAATAAACAAAAGTTTTCCAGGCAGAAAAACAAACAAATCATGTCAGGTAACAGGTGGTGGACATAGAGCGAATTGTTGTAACCTATAAGTGTAGGATGGTTGTATTCAGTACTCATAAAGTAGTAAATAGTGGTAGATATGGTCTTATTATTGTAGATAATAAGAAGAAATATCCTTTTGAGCTCGATATTTAAAATTTAAACAGGCTCTAAATAATAATAGGGAAAAGATCAAAACACCGGTTCTTTTGTGCTAATAGTTTACCTACCTTTGTAACCGGAACAATGACATACCCGTCGCGGTTATAAAAGGAAAACAATTATGAGACGCAAACTGTATTTTACTTCCTTACTTATTTTTCTGGCTATCAGCATGTATGCCCAATACGTCCCCGATGTATTGGGAGACGGATACCTGCGGCGTACGTTTCAGATGCCTGACGATTATGAAGGGAAAGTGGTCTGTACATTGGTAAAAAAACCCCAACTGCCCGATGTGAAACAAGCAGTATTGTATATTCATGGTTATAACGATTATTTCTTCCAAAAGCAACTGGGAGACAGCGTGAATGCACATGGCTACAATTTTTATGCGATGGACTTGAGGAAATACGGACGTTCCATCCTGCCCAATCAGAATCCGTTTTTCTGCAAAAGCCTTACAGAATATTTTGCAGATATCGATACGGCACTGGCAACCATACGCTCGGAAGGGAACGACAAGATTCTCTTGATGGCCCATTCTACGGGAGGATTGATCACACCTTTGTATCTGGACAGCAAGAATGGTCATCTACCTGTTGACGGACTGATACTGAATAGTCCTTTCCTCGACTGGAATTTCGGCTGGTTTATGGAGAAGATCACTATCCCGGCTGTGGCATTCGTCGGAAGACTTTTCCCAAATCTGACCGTACAGGGTTACGGTATCGCCTCTTATGCACATAGTCTGTTGAAACAATTCAAGGGGGAATGGGAATACGATACGAACTGGAAAATGATTAACGGACATCCTAAAAAGGCGGGGTGGATAAAGGCGATTCAGGAAGGACAGCAGAAAGTCCGGAAAGGATTGAAGCTGGATTGCCCGATCCTTGTGATGTCGTCCAACAAATCTTATCCGGAGACGAAAGAATGGCATAACGAATATTTGTCGTCCGATATCGTGCTCGATGTACATGATATTCAAAAGTATGCCCCTAAGCTCGGAGAGCATGTCACACGCGACACAATACCCAATGGCATTCATGACCTGATCCTTTCGGAAAAGGCATCCCGTGACTATACTTACCAAACGGTATTCGACTGGATAACAGCAAAGAACTTCTGATCATTTCCTTCGCGGAGCGGCAATGTGCTGCTTGGTCAGATTATTCATATCTTCCAGAATATAACGGTTGACATAGCTGAAGCTGAAACGGAAAAAATAATCGCGCAACGTTCCGGTATTGGCAGGAGAAGTCAGACTGTGCAGGTGGTTTAAAGCTATAAAAGTATAACCTTCACGGGGAATACGGTTGAAAAACTCGACCTTGGTACGGTCCAGAGCCACAATATCTCCATCGTTTTCCGCGAAACCGTTCATAGCTTCTTCCCAGGTGATCTGCGTACGGTCTTCGTAAACGGCCCACCGGTACACATCCTTGCCGTTCACTTTTTCCGGCAATGTGTTCGAATGGTGGACGAGGATATAATCATTACGCATGTCACTGTCGCTATGGATCCAGATATCCAGCACCTTATACTGAGCGGAGTTATCAAACTTGATATATCCGTTCTTACATATCTGCGGAGAAAAGATATTCCGCTCCACATCCGTAAAGTAAATCAGATTGCTGCCGAAGAAGTCCTTTCTGGAAACAAACTCGGAGAATAATTTAGCGATCTTCGCCTGGTCGGAGCAATGGACAAACTCCGGTAATTCCTTAGGAAAGTTCTTCCGGCAAATCAGGCTGAACTCTTTCAACAACTCATTCGGATCACGTTCTTTCTGAATCTCGACAAAAGACAATATCTCGTCCACTGAACGGAACCGTTGGTTGTTATCCTGTGTCAGACAACGTTCCACAATCTGGTCATACAGCTTCAAAGACGGGAAGACTTTACTTATCGCGACATCGTTGCTGGTATTGCCAAAAGCATACCATTGCAAGACTTCTCCTATCGCAGTAATATCCGAGTAACCGGAGTCGCTGTTCTCAATGATGGAGACATCGGTCAACACAAACTCATTATGGTCATCCACCAGGATATTACGCGGCCTGATTGCTCCGTGGCAGATCCCCATGCTATGCAGAAAATGAACGGTATTCGTTAAGAAACGGAACAGCTTGAGAAAAGTATCCATAGAAAGAATATTCCTATATTCTTCCAATGAACATTTATATAGTTTCATGACCAGGACAGGAATCTCTTCCCCTTGTATGGTTACAATATCAAAGTCAGCATACTGCACAATGTTATCTCTCGTTTCCAGAAGAGAAATTGTCAGGTATCTGGCTTTAAGCTTATTTAACCACATCTCCTTTCCCGAATCGTCACCCCTGAACAAAAAGAATTTCAAAGCTACATCCTTTCCATTCATGCGGGCTTTGAAGACAATGCCGGTTTCTCCTCTTCCTAAAGGTCTGGAATCTAACAGGCATTCCCCCAAAGATAATGAAATTCTATACTTTTCAAGTTCAAGAAATTCAAAAAAAAGTTGCTTATCATCCATATTAAACGTTGTAAATCAAGCCGTGACAACAAAGATACAATTATATTTGTATTTTTATAATGCTTAAGCTTCTTTTTTAAATGCTTCAATAGTAGCATTATATTTATCATTACCTTTGTTGCGGACAAAAAATAAATAGAATGAAAGCCTTACATATTATATTTGCAGGAATAATTTTGCTCTGTATTTCGGTTCATGGTTATTCCCAGATCAACAAAATACAAGATTCCACTATTTATAAAGCAGAGCTGTTCGGTTCTGCAGCTACAGGTTCAAATACTCCGTTCTGGATGGTAAGCAATCGGTATGGAGTTGTCCCGTTGGATGCGGGGAACGGTTTCTTAAATGCCGGTGTATTCCATAATCAGCATTTCGGAAGTAAGTTTCGCTGGGGGGCAGGCCTTGATCTTGTGGCAGCTGTACCACGCCATCGCAATATATTCATTCAGCAGGCTTATGCGGAAATAGGATACAGGAGTTTATTGCTCAGCATCGGTAGCAAAGAACGTTACAATTCGTTGTGGGACCGTAACCTGAGTTCGGGCGATATGGTCCAATCGCCTAATGCCCGTCCCATTCCTGAAATAAATTTAAGTATGCCTGAATTTACTGTGGTGCCACTAACCAAAGGCTTGCTTCAGGTTAGAGGAGATTTTGCCATAGGCAGGTCATTTGATACCGATTATCTGGAAGACTTTGCCAATGCGAAACAGACTTATGTAAAGAATGTATTATGGCATCATAAATCCTTTTTCCTTCGAATCAAAGATACAAGAAACGATTTTCCTTTGTCTTTCACCTTGGGAGCACAACACTTTGCACAATGGGGAGGGACATCTACTGATGCCAGACTTGGGAAACAGCCTCAATCTTTTAAAGATCTGATACGCGTTATTTTTGGACAAAAGGGAGGAGACGACGCTTCTCTATCCGATCAGATAAATGTATTAGGTAGTCATTACGGCTCTTTCGACTTTAAGTTAAGCTATACAATGAAAGATTGGGCTGGACATTTTTATTATCAACATTATTTCAACGACAAATCAGGAATAGAGTTTGCAAATAAAAGCGATGGCTTGTGGGGAATACAAGTAGACTTGCCTACTATTCCCTGGTTAAATAAAATTGTTGGCGAATATCTGGTAACAATGAACCAAAGTGGCCCCATGCACTTTATTACATTCGACCGTGATAAATGGCAAGGCGGACGCGGAGGTGGAAACGATGATTATTACAACAATGGAGAATATCGGACAGGTTTCTCTTATTTCAACCGCGGGATAGGTTCTCCACTGATCCCGGCACCTGAGTATAATAAAGACGGAGCTTTGGGGTTTGAGAACAATCGTGTTAAAAGCTGGCATATCGGAGCTGAAGGAAATATCAATACACTTCTCTCCTATCGTGTGTTGTTCACGGCTATGAACGGTTGGGGTACCTCCTACTTTCCATTCTTAAACAAAAAATACGGAACTTCCACTCTGATAGATATCAATTATACGCACCCTCAGTTAAAAGGATGGCTCTTTACCGGTTCTGTTGCAGCCGATACAGGAACAATGCTAGGGAAAAATGTCGGCTTCAGTCTGGGTGTAACTAAAACCGGCCTGCTAAAAGCCTGGAAGTAACATCATTTATATTTGTCCCATAAAGCGGAAGCTATAATATCCTGAGTACGATCTGCAAATAGCTGCATCCCTTTATGGGATGGATCCATATCGTTTGTCGGAATAGCGGGATGGATCACCATCTCCATCTTATGGCGATGCACATTCAGCGAACCGATCGGTAATACATCAAAAGGTCCGTTCAATGTAATCGGTATGATCGGCAAATGTTGATCGAGTGCCATCTGATAAGCCCCCTTTTTAAAACGGATCATCTTACCGGTATATGTACGTGAACCTTCCGGGAATACCACTACGGATGCACCGTTCTTCAAACAACGTTCAGCTTCCTGTACACTACGGATAGCAGCTTTAGATGTCGAGTTATCGACAAAAATAAATCCGGCAGCCCGGCAAGCAGCACCGACAAAAGGAATCTTTCCAATCCCGGCTTTCATAACCCATTTAATCGGAACTCCCAGAAAACCATAAATCAGAAAAATATCAAATGCCCCCTGATGATTCGCCACAAAGACGTACGATTGTTTACGGTCTATATTCTCCCGCCCCTTTACTTTCACCGGACAAAGTGCCAGATAACAAGTCAGCCGTGACCATATCATGCCCGGATAATAAGCGAAAATCTTTTCTTCTCCCAATAAACAACCAACAATAACGGTTAGGGCTGTAATGATAGTAAGCACCACAAAGACAGGTACAAAAAACAGCCATAAATAAACCAAGTAAAGTATTCGTAGCATATATAACTGTATTGATACTACAAATATAGGAGCTAAATTCGATGGTTTCATTATTTTTATTCTAAAATATTTTTGCAATCGGGTTATTATTACTTTATTTGCGGTAGAAAAGAAAATAATTATAAAAACATCTATAACCATGAACGAATTAGTTAAAAATCTTGGGGTAATCGTGCTCTTAATCGGTGTAATTATTCTTGCTGTACCGGCTATTACCGGAGGTGTAACTAACACTATCCTTATTGCAGGTTTAGCTATTATCATCCTTGGTTACATCAGCCACATCGTTATCAACAAGAAAGTGCAGTAACACACATGCTTAAAAATTAAAAAGGGATCGTTTCTTGATAATTGAAACGATCCCTTTTCTTTTAGAAAGATACTATAAATCAAGCCTCTCCCTGAACACCACCCATCGGCGGTATAAAATCTTCGAAGTTAGCAGTCTTATTACCACCTTTCAACTGTTCTTCATACTTAGCCAGGTTATCCTGTAAAGCAAAGAATAGTCGTTTGGCATTATCCGGAGTCAGTATGACACGACTTTTTACCTGTGCTTTCGGAGCTCCCGGAACCACACGGATAAAGTCTAATATAAACTCGGATGTTGAATGTGAGATAATTGCCAGATTGGCATAAGTACCTTGTGCCATTTCTTCAGACAGTTCTACTTGTATCTCGTTAGACGGTTTGTTATTGTTCTCCATTTTTCTTTATGTTTTAAGTTTAACTAATCGGGCACAAATATACAGATATAAGAAGTATCCATGAAATATAATGCAAATAAAAAGGGCCACCTTCACAGGCGGCCCTTTTCCAGTTGTGTTTTTAATTCTCAATTCTTTAGACCAATGTAAAAAAAATACCTTATTGTGTTTAATATTTATTATCCTGACTTTTAGGCTAAGGTTTTTTTCAGTTCAAACGCATATCTGCATCATGAACGTTACAAAGATACAAACTGTACAAAAAACCTCCAAACACAAAATAGCTATTAACTAATATTTCTTCGATAATTAACAAAATAAAACATCTACAAAAATAGACATAAATGGAATTACTCCAATATACATTTCTCTATAGACCAATATATTCTATTTAATTACCAAAGTTGTAATAACCGGACAATGATCGGACGGATAAAGGTGATTGAGTGTATCTGTTAAGACGCCATTATTCATAACCTTTATGTCGCCTTTTACGAAAATATAATCAATCCACTCACGTTTTTCCAAAGGGATTCGTCCATAATCATGGAAAGTCCATTCCGGACCATATTTCAAATCTGCTATTTCACGTGTATGAGTGATATGCCGGGGATCGTTTACATCTGTCAACACCTTGATAGGGTCATCATCCGGAGTTGCATTAAAATCACCTGTAACAATAACGGGCAATCCCTTGGAGAGCTTATGAGCTTCCTCCAAAACTAACGAGGCACCTTCATGACGGGCTACTTTTCCCATATGGTCCAGATGAGTATTCAGGAAGAAAAACTTTTTACCGGATTCCTTATCCTTAAAGATCCCCCAGGTAGCAACACGTTCACAGGCGGCATCCCAGCCTTTTTTACCTACAGCATTCATATCTTCCGCCAACCAGAAATTACCGCTGTCTTCAAGCACAAAACGGTCTTTCTTATAGATGATCGGAGCGTACTCGCCTTTTGTCTTGCCATCTTCCCTACCGACACCGACAGATGTATATTCGGGCAAACGGCTCAGAAGATCATTCAACTGATGATTCAACACTTCCTGTGCACCAAAAATATCGGTATTATAGAACTTAACCAAATTGGCAGCCAGATCCTTCCGGTTACTCCACTGATTATCTCCGTCATCTTTTGTATCCATACGGATATTAAACGTCATTACCTTTAATGGCACACCTGGTTGCTTAGCCGATAAGAAACCGGCAAACAATAAAACAGAGAGAATACTCAATAAAATCTTTTTCATGATACTTTATATGTTTAGTTATTATAGGCGATAGACAAAAGTAAGCTATCTATGCAGATTAAGCAAATTAACAAAAACAAAAAAGGCTCCCAGAAAATACCGGAAGCCTTTTTTATATTATCTGATAAGTTTTTTACTCATCATCTTTATCCATTGTATTAAAATCAACAACATTCTTACGGTTAGCAAAGATGCGTTCAAATTCATCTTTAGCACCGACAACCAACTTGTCGAAATCTCTCTGGCCTGTACCAGCCGGAATCAAGTGACCGCAGATAACGTTTTCTTTCAAACCTTCCAGACGGTCTACCTTTCCGTTGATAGCAGCTTCGTTCAATACCTTTGTTGTTTCCTGGAATGATGCAGCCGACATAAAGCTGTTAGTCTGCAATGCAGCACGTGTAATACCCTGGAGGATCTGGTTGGCAGTAGCAGGAACGGCATCACGAACTTCAACAAGTTTCATATCACGACGTTTCAACATACTGTTTTCATCTCTCAACTTACGGGCAGTTACAATCTGACCTGCCTGCATTGTCTGAGAATCTCCCGGATCGGTAATAACTTTCTTACCCCAAATACGGTCGTTTTCATCCATTACTTCCAGCTTATCAACGATCTGCTGTTCCAGGAAGCGTGTATCTCCCGGATCAACCACTTCTACCTTACGCATCATCTGACGAACGATAACCTCAAAGTGTTTATCGTTGATCTTCACACCCTGCAAACGGTAAACGTCCTGTACTTCGTTCACGATATATTCCTGAACGGCAGTCGGCCCCTTGATAGCAAGGATATCCGAAGGAGTAGTAGCACCGTCAGACAACGGCATACCAGCACGGATATAGTCATTTTCCTGAACCAAAAGCTGTTTTGACAGAGGTACCATGTACTTCTTCACTTCACCGAGCTTAGAAGTTACAGTGATCTCGCGGTTACCACGTTTGATCTTTCCGAATCCAACTTCACCGTCGATTTCAGAAACGACAGCCGGGTTAGACGGGTTACGAGCTTCAAACAACTCGGTAACACGGGGAAGACCACCGGTGATATCACCAGCCTTACCTACTGCACGCGGAATCTTAACAAGAACTTCACCAGCCTTAACCGGATCACCGTTCTCTTTAACTACGTGAGCGCCCAGAGGTAATGAGTAATTCTTCAGGTAATTACCGTTTTCATCTACGATATGAGCAGCCGGAGCTTTTGTCTTATCTTTAGATTCAATGATGATCTTTTCCTTCAAACCTGTAGTTTCGTCACTTTCAACTTTGTAAGTAACACCTTCTACTACACTTTCGAATTCAATCTTACCGGAAACTTCCGATACGATAACAGCATTGAACGGGTCCCATTCGATAATTACGTCACCCTTACTGATCTTGTCTCCATTGTTGAAGAACAATTTAGAACCGTAAGGTATATTGTGAGTCAGCAATACGATCTTTGTATTCGGATCGACGATGCGCATTTCAGCCAAACGGCTTACTACTACCTGATACTTCTTACCAGCTGTAGCATCGTCAGCTTCAACAGCACGAAGTTCGTCAATTTCCAAAATACCGTCATATTTAGATGTAATGCTGTTTTCTGTAGCAATGTTAGAAGCGATACCACCGACGTGGAATGTACGCAGTGTCAACTGTGTACCCGGCTCACCGATAGACTGTGCAGCGATAACTCCGACAACTTCACCTTTCTGAACCATGCGGCCTGTTGCCAGGTTACGACCGTAACACTTAGCACAAACACCTTTCTTGGATTCGCAGGTAAGTACTGAACGGATTTCCACACTTTCAATAGGAGAATCCTGAATCATCTTAGCAGCATCTTCGCGAATTTCTTCACCGGCAGCTACAATCAGTTCACCAGTCAACGGATGCTGGATATCATGCACTGATACACGGCCCAGAATACGTTCATACAGAGAAGCGATCACTTCTTCGTTATTCTTCAGTTCTGTACAAATCAGACCACGCAATGTACCACAGTCTTCTTCATTGATGATCACATCATGCGATACGTCCACCAGACGACGAGTCAGGTAACCAGCATCGGCAGTCTTCAAAGCGGTATCGGCCAAACCTTTACGAGCACCGTGAGTAGAGATAAAGTACTCCAACACAGACAAACCTTCTTTAAAGTTTGAAAGGATAGGGTTTTCAATAATCTGACCACCTTCAGCACCACTCTTCTGAGGTTTTGCCATCAAACCACGCATACCAGACAGCTGACGAATCTGTTCTTTAGAACCACGGGCTCCAGAGTCCATCATCATGTATACAGAGTTAAATCCGTCGTTATCAGCAGTCAACTGCTTCATCAGGATATTAGATAACTTACTGTTGACATGTGTCCAGGTATCGATAATCTGGTTGTAACGTTCGTTGAAGGTAATGAAACCCATGCTATAGTTAGCCAGGATCTGTTCTACTTCATCGTAACCTTCCTTAACCAGTTCATCTTTTTCAGGCGGGATAAGTACGTCGGCCAGGTTGAACGACAAACCTCCCTTAAATGCCATGTAGTATCCTAAATTCTTGATATCATCCAGGAATTGAGCAGTACGGGCAACACCGCAAGTCTTAATTACCTTACCAATGATATCACGAAGAGATTTCTTACCAAGCACTTCGTTGATATAACCAACTTCAGCAGGAACGAATTCGTTTACCATCAAACGACCTACTGACGTTTCAGTTAATACCTTAACGATCTCACCATTTTCATTAACATCTTCTACATACACTTTGATCGGAGCGTGGATATCCACTTTCTTTTCATTGTATGCAATTGTTGCCTCTTCCGGTCCGTAGAATACCAGACCTTCACCTTGTGTTCCGGGGCGCAGTTTTGTAATATAATACAAACCAAGCACCATATCCTGAGAAGGAACGGTAATAGGTGCACCGTTAGCCGGATTCAAAATGTTGTGAGAAGCAAGCATCAACATCTGTGCTTCCAATACAGCCTCATTTCCTAAAGGCAAGTGAACAGCCATCTGGTCACCGTCGAAGTCGGCGTTGAATGCCGTACAAGCCAACGGGTGCAACTGGATAGCCTTACCTTCGATCAATTTCGGCTGGAATGCCTGGATACCCAAACGGTGCAGTGTCGGTGCACGGTTCAGCAACACAGGATGACCTTTCATTACATATTCCAGAATATCCCAAACAACCGGTTCTTTACGGTCAACGATCTTCTTAGCAGACTTAACCGTTTTTACGATACCGCGTTCGATCAATTTACGGATAACGAAAGGTTTATAAAGCTCGGCAGCCATATTCTTCGGCAGACCGCACTCATGCATCTTTAATTCAGGACCAACAACGATAACCGAACGGGCAGAGTAGTCAACACGTTTACCCAGCAAGTTCTGACGGAAACGACCTTGTTTACCTTTCAAACTGTCGGATAATGACTTCAGCGGACGGTTAGCGTCTGTCTTAACAGCACTCGATTTACGAGAGTTGTCGAACAGAGAGTCCACAGCTTCCTGAAGCATACGTTTTTCATTACGTAAAATTACTTCCGGAGCCTTAATATCAATCAATCGTTTCAGACGGTTATTACGGATAATAACACGACGATACAAATCATTTAAGTCGGATGTTGCGAAACGTCCACCATCCAGCGGAACCAACGGACGCAGTTCGGGAGGAATGACAGGAACAACCTTCACGATCATCCATTCCGGTTTGTTACGACCTCTGGATGCACGGAAAGATTCTACAACCTGCAAACGTTTCAAAGCTTCGTTCTTACGTTGCTGTGAACCATCTGTACTTGCACGGTGACGCAGTTCGTAAGAAAGAGAATCCAGATCCAAACGAGCCAGCAAATCATAAACGGCCTCAGCACCGATCTTTGCAATGAACTTATTGGGATCAGTATCTTCCAGCATCTGGTTTTCCTTTGGCAGGTTATCCAGAATCTGCAGATATTCTTCTTCCGAAAGTAGGTCTAATTCAGCAACTGTGTCTACACAACCCGGCTGAATAACCACATAACGTTCATAATAAATGATAGAATCCAGTTTCTTGGTAGGCAAGCCTAACAGATACCCGATTTTGTTGGGTAGAGAACGGAAATACCAGATATGAGCGACAGGAACAACCAAATGGATATGTCCCATACGTTCGCGACGCACTTTCTTCTCTGTAACTTCTACCCCGCAACGATCGCAGACAATACCTTTATAACGGATACGTTTGTATTTTCCGCAATGACACTCGTAATCCTTGATCGGACCGAAGATACGCTCACAGAAAAGACCGTCACGTTCAGGTTTGTACGTACGATAGTTAATCGTTTCCGGTTTCAGCACTTCGCCACTAGAGTTTTCAAGAATCTCTTCAGGAGAAGCCAGACCGATGGTTATTTTTGAAAAGTTACTCTTTATCTTGTTTTCTTTTCTAAAAGCCATATTGTTTATTTATAAAGAGTTATCAATAGATAAAGTAGATGAGCCGAAACTCATCTACTTATATTGTTGTTGAATTAATCCAGAGTAAAGCTTAAACCTAAACCTCTCAGCTCATGGAGCAATACATTCAGAGATTCCGGAATACCCGGTTGCGGCATCGGATCACCTTTTACAATTGCTTCGTAAGCTTTAGAACGTCCTACAACGTCATCAGACTTAATTGTAAGAATTTCCTGAAGAACATGTGCTGCACCGAAAGCTTCCAGTGCCCAAACTTCCATTTCTCCGAAACGCTGACCACCAAACTGTGCTTTACCACCCAGAGGCTGTTGAGTAATCAAAGAGTACGGACCGATTGAACGAGCGTGCATCTTATCATCAACCATGTGTCCCAGTTTCAGGAAGTAAGTAACACCAACTGTTGCCGGTTGGTCGAAACGTTCACCTGTACCACCATCATACAGATAAGATTTACCGTACCGTGGAATACCCGCCTTGTCAGTCATTTCGTTCAGGTCATCCAAAGATGCACCATCGAAAATCGGAGTTGCAAACTTAACACCCATTGTTCTACCAGCCCAACCTAATACAGCTTCAAATATCTGTCCAAGGTTCATACGAGAAGGCACACCCAGCGGGTTCAAGCAGATATCAACCGGAGTTCCGTCTTCCAGGAACGGCATATCTTCCTGACGAACGATCTTGGAAACAATACCTTTGTTACCATGACGACCGGCCATCTTATCACCTACCTGGATCTTACGTTTCTTAGCAATGTAAACCTTCGCCATCTGAACGATACCTGTCGGCAGTTCATCACCGATAGTAAGATCGAATTTCTTACGTCTCAGTTCGGCATCCAGTTCTTTATATTTCTTCAGATAGTTCAGGATCACCTGCTTGATAAGTTCGTTCTTATCAGCATCGGCAGTCCATTTACTAACCTGAACAGCATTGTAATCCAAGTCTTCCAAAGCCTTGCGAGTAAACTTAGCACCCTTTGCAATCACTTCAGTATTCATATAGTCCTTAACACCCTGAGAAACTTTACCAGTGGTAAGAGTCAATAATTTCTCTACCAGCAGGTTTTTCAGGTCGGCCATCTTCATTTCGTATTCTTCATCCAACTTCGGAAGAATAGCCTTATCTGTCAATCTGGACTTACGTTTCTTAACCGCTTTAGAGAATAAAGCCGTATCGATAACAACACCGCGAAGAGACGGAGTTGCTTTCAAAGAAGCATCCTTCACGTCACCAGCTTTATCTCCGAAGATTGCACGAAGCAATTTTTCTTCAGGAGAAGGATCAGATTCACCCTTCGGAGTAATCTTACCGATCAGGATATCACCCGGTTCGATACGAGCACCTACACGAACAATACCTCTTTCATCCAAATCCTTAGTCGCTTCTTCACTTACGTTAGGAATATCAGACGTTAATTCTTCCATACCACGTTTTGTTTCGCGAACTTCAAGGATATATTCATCCACGTGAACAGAGGTAAAGAAGTCTTCACGAACCATACGCTCGTTCAGTACGATAGCATCCTCATAATTGTAACCCTTCCATGGCATATAAGCCACTTTCACATTACGTCCTAAAGCAAGTTCTCCATTCTGTGTAGAATAACCTTCAGTAAGGATATCTCCTGCTTTTACACGCTGACCCCGATGGCAGATCGGACGAAGGTCAACAGTAGTACTCTGGTTAGTCTTACGCCACTTCGGAATTACATATGTCTTAACCGCATCTTCGAAGCTTACGAAATCTTCATCTTCTGTACGGTCATATTTAATCTTGATACAAGTTGCATCTACAAATACAACTTCACCGTCACGTTCGGCCATGATCTGTGTACGTGAATCGCGGGCAACCTGTGCCTCGATACCAGTACCTACGATCGGAGCATCCGTACGCAACAAAGGAACTGCCTGGCGCATCATGTTAGATCCCATCAACGCACGGTTCGCATCATCATGTTCCAGGAACGGAATCAGAGATGCAGCAATTGAAGCGATCTGCTGAGGAGCCACGTCCATCAGGTCAATTTCAGAAGGCGGCACAACAGGAAAGTCTGCTTCGAAACGAGCCTTTACTCTTTCAAGAATAAATTTACCATTTTCATCCAGCGGAGCATTACCCTGTGCAATAGTCATTTCCTCTTCTTCCTCTGCCGTATAATACTGCAGACTCTCGTCGGAAAAGTCAACCTGACCATTCACAACCTTACGGTACGGAGTCGAAATGAATCCCAGATCATTGATCTTTGCATATACACACAAAGAAGAGATCAAACCGATATTCGGTCCTTCAGGAGTTTCAATCGGACAAAGACGGCCATAGTGTGTATAGTGAACGTCACGAACCTCGAATCCGGCACGTTCTCTTGACAAACCACCCGGTCCAAGGGCAGACAGACGACGTTTGTGAGTAATTTCAGCCAACGGGTTTGTCTGGTCCATAAACTGTGACAAGGCATTTGTCCCGAAGAAAGAGTTAACGACAGAAGAAATAGTCTTCGCATTAATCAAATCGATCGGAGTAAATACTTCATTGTCACGAACGTTCATACGTTCGCGTACTGTACGCGACATACGAGCCAAACCGATACCGAATTGGTTGTATAATTGTTCACCTACGGTACGTACACGACGGTTACTCAAGTGGTCGATATCATCCACAATCGCTTTCGAGTTGATCAACTCGATCAGATATTTGATGATCTCGATTATATCTTCTTTAGTCAAAACCTTGACATCATCACTGGTGGTAAGGTTCAACTTTTTATTGATTCTGTAACGGCCTACTTCACCTAAATCATAACGTTTTTCAGAGAAGAACAGGTTCTGTATAACTTCACGGGCACTTGCTTCATCTGCAGGTTCTGCATTACGCAACTGACGGTAAATATACAATACAGCCTCTTTTTCGGAGTTACTCGGGTCTTTCTGAAGCGTATTATAGATGATTGCATAATCTGAAAGATTCTGGTCTTCACGATGTAATAAAACATTCTGTGTTCCAGATTCCAGAATAGCTTCAATACTGTCGCTATCCAAAACCGATTCACGGTCGATGATAACGTCATTACGTTCAATAGAAACAACTTCGCCAGTATCTTCATCCACGAAATCTTCTACCCAGGTTTTCAATACACGGGCAGCCAGCTTACGACCGATCAGTTTCTTCAGATTAGCTTTCGAAACTTTTACTTCTTCAGCCAGGTTAAAGATTTCAAGAATATCTTTATCGCTTTCAAAACCAATAGCTCTTAAAAGGGTAGTTACAGGTAATTTCTTTTTACGGTCGATATAAGCATACATCACATTATTAATGTCTGTAGCAAATTCGATCCATGAACCTTTAAACGGAATGATACGTGCTGAATACAATTTCGTTCCGTTAGCATGTGTACTCTGACCAAAGAATACACCCGGAGAACGGTGTAACTGCGAAACAACAACACGTTCAGCACCATTTATCACAAAAGTACCTCTCTCCGTCATATAGGGGATAGGGCCTAAATATACATCCTGGATTACAGTATCAAAATCTTCATGATCCGGGTCTGTACAATATAGTTTTAACTTTGCTTTTAAAGGCACACTATAGGTTAATCCACGCGCTATACATTCATCAATGCAATAACGGGGCGGATCTATATAGTAATCTAAGAACTCCAACACAAAGTTGTTTCTGGTATCTGCAATGGGGAAATTCTCCGCAAATACCTTATACAACCCCTCCTTCTTTCTCTTTTCTGGAGGTGTGTCAAGTTGAAGAAAGTCTTGGAATGACTTCAATTGAACTTCGAGAAAGTCCGGATACGGAAACTGATTCTTAATCGAAGCAAAATTAACTCTTTGGTTTTCAGCTGTTGAAGACATCTAGTAAGGAATTTATTGAACTTATTGAAATTATAGACACAAAAAGGTTAAGAATCTCCTTTAAGGGAGACTCTTAACCAAATCACCTGGAAACCAGGTTATAAATACTATTTAAGCTCAACTTCGGCTCCAGCTTCTTCCAGCTGTTTCTTTAATCCTTCAGCATCAGCTTTAGCGATTCCTTCTTTGATTGCGCTAGGAGCACCATCAACTAAATCTTTAGCTTCTTTCAAACCAAGACCTGTCAATTCTTTTACTGCCTTAACAACAGCCAATTTGTTAGCACCCGGTGCTTTCAATATAACATCGAAAGATGTTTTTTCCTCTTCTGCAGCAGCAGCGCCACCAGCAGCAGGACCAGCAACAGCAACAGCTGCAGCTGCAGGTTCGATACCATATTCTTCTTTAAGGATTGTAGCCAGTTCGCTAACTTCTTTTACGGTCAGGTTTACTAATTGTTCTGCAAAAGCTTTCAAATCTGCCATTTTTGTATGATTTAAATGATTGTTTACTGTAAAATATTAAATAATTATCTTTCTTCCAAAGTCTTCAACAGACCATGGATAGTTTGTCCTGATGACTGAAGAGCAGAGATAACGTTCTTCGCCGGAGATTGCAATAATGCAATAACATCGCCGATAAGTTCGTTTTTGCTCTTGATATTTACAAGGGCTTCCAGGTTTTCAGCACCGACATAGAAACTTTCCTGTACATAGGCAGCTTTCAATTCCGGTTTAGCGATTTCGCCTTTCTTTGCACCTTTTGTAAATTCTTTGATCAGACGAGCAGGAGCATTTGCTGTTTGTGAAAACATAACAGCTGTATTGCCTTTCAAAGCAATCTGTAGCGGTGAGAAATCACCTTCCACATTTTCTAATGCTTTTTTAAGCAAGTTGTTCTTAACAACAACCAACTTAATTTCCTGCTTGAAACATTCTCTTCTCAATTTGCTTGTTTTCTCAGCATTCAATGCTTCGATATCAGTCAAATAGAAATTAGGATATTCCTTTACAGTTTCTGTAAGCTGGCTTATAACTATGCCTTTATCTTCCTTTTTCATTGTGCAATAATTTTAATTAGTTTTCTTCAACTGATTTCGGGTCAATTTTAATACCCGCGCTCATTGTACTTGAAAGATAAATGCTCTTTATATATGTACCTTTAGCAGCAGACGGTTTCAACTTCAAAAGAGTTGAAATAAATTCCTTCGCGTTATCACGAATCTGATCGGCATTGAAAGATACCTTTCCGATTGATGTATGAACGATACCGGATTTGTCTACTTTAAAGTCGATCTTACCTTGCTTAACTTCCTTCACTGCATTGCCGATCTCATTGGTAACCGTACCGCTCTTAGGGTTAGGCATCAAACCACGAGGGCCTAATACGCGACCTAAAGCACCGATCTTACCCATGATTGAAGGCATAGTGATGATAACGTCAATATCAGTCCAACCACCTTTAATCTTATCGATATACTCATCCAAGCCAACATAGTCAGCTCCAGCAGCAGTTGCTTCAGCTTCCTTGTCCGGCGTACATAATGCGAGAACCCGAACCTGCTTACCAGTTCCGTGAGGCAGTGAAACGACACCTCTCACCATTTGGTTAGCTTTACGGGGATCAACTCCTAAACGAACATCTACATCTACAGATGCATCAAACTTAGAAGTAGTAATTTCTTTTACTAATGCTGATGCTTCCTTTAATGTGTATGCTTTCCCAGCTTCAATCTTGCCTAAAGCTAACTTTTGATTTTTTGTCAGTTTACTCATTTCAATTGAAGTTTATTAATTATTACCCGGGAATGTCCCTTTAACAGTGATACCCATACTTCTAGCTGTTCCGGCAACCATTCGCATGGCAGCTTCAACAGTAAAACAGTTCAAGTCGACTAATTTGTCTTCTGCAATAGTTTTTACCTGATCCCAAGAGATTTCAGCAATCTTCTTACGGTTCGGCTCAGCAGAACCACTCTTCTGTTTGGATGCTTCCAGCAACTGGATAGCAACAGGAGGGGTTTTAACGACAAAGTCGAAAGACTTATCGACATAGTAAGTAATTACCACAGGTAATATCTTACCAGCCTTGTCTTGGGTTCTGGCATTAAATTGCTTGCAAAACTCCATAATATTAATACCCTTAGAACCTAAAGCAGGTCCTACTGGGGGAGAAGGGTTTGCTGCTCCTCCTTTAATCTGCAATTTGATTTGTCCAGCAACTTCTTTAGCCATTTTTCTAAA
This sequence comes from Parabacteroides sp. AF18-52, assembly GCF_003479145.1. NCBI lineage: Bacteria > Pseudomonadati > Bacteroidota > Bacteroidia > Bacteroidales > Tannerellaceae > Parabacteroides > Parabacteroides sp. AF18-52. Next base: position 111,491 of record NZ_QUGR01000008.1, on the reverse strand, counting down.
ATTTAGATATATAACATCAATAACAGAAAGAAAACACTTTTCGTAACAAAAGCATTACTCCTTCTCAACTTGCATATAACCCAACTCAAGCGGTGTTTTACGTCCGAAGACTTTTACCATCACTTTAAGTTTCTTTTTCTCAGCGTTGACTTCTTCGATTACACCAGTAAAACCGCTGAACGGTCCAAAGGTGATCTTAACACTTTCACCAACATAAAACTGGATATCCAGTTCTTCCTGTTGATCCTGCAATTCGTCAACCGTACCTAAAATACGACTCACTTCAGAAGGACGCAACGGAACCGGGTTATCAGACCCGCCCAGAAAACCAATCACATTGGGAATGTTTCTTAATCGATGAGCGACTTCTCCGACTAATGCTGCTTCTACCAATACATAACCCGGCAAGTAAGCTCTTTCTTTCATCACTTTCTTACCATTACGCACTGTAAAAGTTTTCTCCGTAGGAATCAGAACCTGGTTGACATATTCACCCAGATCCGTATTCTTCAACTCAGCCTCGAGATATTCTCTGACCTTATTCTCCTTACCACTAATGGCACGCAGAACATAAAATTTCTTTTGGATATCAGACATATCTAAAACTGATTAAAAGATTTTCTCGTAGAAGAAACGCATTACGCTTTCGAAGCCTAAGTCTACAACAAAGATTACTGCTGCAATTATAAGGGAAGCAAACATAACAACCACAGCACTATTGGAAAGCTCTGTTCTAGTGGGCCAAGAAACTTTATAAACAAGTTCGTTATAAGATTCCTTAATATAAGTAATTATCTTTTTCATCGAATCTATAGATTTTTAGCACGGAAGGAGAGGCTCGAACTCCCGACACCTGGTTTTGGAGACCAGTGCTCTACCGACTGAGCTACTTCCGTAAAATAGCCAGTCTCTATTAAAGACTGGCTACACATATTGTAGTAATATTAGTCAATCAATTCTGTAATCTGACCAGCACCTACTGTACGTCCACCTTCGCGGATAGCGAAACGAAGACCTACGTTACAAGCTACCGGGTAGATCAGTTCAACGTCTATTGTTACGTTATCACCAGGCATAACCATTTCAGTTCCTTCCGGAAGAGTAATTTCACCTGTTACGTCCAATGTACGGATATAGAACTGAGGACGGTATTTGTTGTGGAACGGAGTGTGACGACCACCTTCTTCTTTCTTCAGGATATAAACCTCAGCCTTGAAGTGAGAGTGTTCTTTAACCTTACCCGGATGGCAGATTACCATACCACGTTTGATTTCGTTCTTGTCGATACCACGCAGCAACAGACCTACATTGTCACCAGCTTCACCCTGATCCAACAGTTTACGGAACATTTCCACACCTGTTACAACAGATTTCTTACCGTCAGCACCCAGACCGATGATCTGAACTTCTTCACCAACTTTTACGATACCTGTTTCGATACGACCAGTAGCAACAGTACCACGACCAGTAATAGAGAACACGTCTTCAACCGGCATCAAGAAAGGTTTGTCAACTTCACGCGGAGGCAGCGGAATCCAAGTATCGCAAGCTTCCATCAGTTCCATTACTTTATCTTCCCATTTCGGATCACCGTTCAATGCACCCAGTGCAGAACCACGGATGATCGGAGTGTTGTCACCGTCGAACTGATAGAATGAAAGAAGTTCTCTCATTTCCATTTCAACCAATTCCAACATTTCTTCGTCGTCAACCATGTCGCATTTGTTCATGAATACAACCAGCTTCGGTACGTTTACCTGACGAGCCAACAGGATGTGTTCGCGAGTCTGAGGCATAGGACCATCAGTTGCAGCAACTACGATGATAGCACCGTCCATCTGAGCAGCACCAGTAACCATGTTCTTTACGTAGTCGGCGTGACCCGGACAGTCTACGTGAGCATAGTGACGGTTTGCAGTCGAATACTCTACGTGAGAAGTGTTAATAGTAATACCTCTTTCTTTTTCTTCAGGAGCGTTGTCGATAGAATCGAATGAACGCAGTTCTGAAAGACCTTTCTTTGCCAATACTGTTGTGATAGCAGCTGTCAAAGTTGTTTTACCGTGGTCAACGTGACCAATCGTACCAATGTTCACATGTGGTTTCGATCTGTCAAATTTCTCTTTTGCCATAACTTAATTGTTCTTTATTTGATTAATGATCATGTTCTAAATATCATCTGAGCCGGTGCCGAGACTTGAACTCGGGACCTCTTCCTTACCAAGGAAGTGCTCTACCGCTGAGCTACACAGGCGAAATAAAAAGAGCGGAAGACGGGGCTCAAACCCGCGACCCTCAGCTTGGAAGGCTAATGCTCTATCAACTGAGCTACTTCCGCAATTTTAATTCTTTCACGAACCAATCTGCTTTTTAGATTGTTCCTTAGTTGTGGGCAGTGATGGATTCGAACCACCGAAGTCGAAAGACAGCTGAGTTACAGTCAACCCCATTTGGCCACTCTGGTAACTGCCCCTATTTTTAATTTTCAATTCCTTTGAGCCTCTTGTCGGATTCGAACCAACGACCCCGAGATTACAAATCACGTGCTCTGGCCAACTGAGCTAAAGAGGCGAGCCTTCTTCTAAAAGAAGCCGTTTCGTCGTGTAGGCGAAACGGCTGCAAATTTAGATATTATTTCTTACATACCAAATTTATCTACCGTTTTTTTTATTTGGCTCTGATTTTTTCCTTGAATTTAACTAATTGCTTTTCCAAAGCTTCAACACATTCGTCAATAGACGCTTCAAAAGTGTCGTTTATCTTCTCCGCAAAGCAATCGCCATTCTTTATTTTTAGATGCACAGCTGCTTCTTTATTCTTAGCTGATTCGGGTTTCACAACCTTCAACGTTACTTCTGCTAATATTATGCCGTCGAAGTATTGCTCCAACTTACTAACTTTTTTCTGAATAAACGCTTCTAACTGAGCTGTTGCGTCAAAATGGATTGCTTGAATTCTAATGTCCATAATTAACCTCCTTCTTTTTTAGCTCTTGGATGAGCATGATACACTTTTTTTAATTCCTCAAAGGTTGTATGTGTGTAAACGCTGGTTGAAGCCAAACTACTGTGTCCTAACAGTTCTTTCACAGCATTCAGCTCTGCTCCATTATTCAACATACTTGTTGCAAACGAATGTCTCAATACATGAGGGCTACGTTTCGCCAATGTTGGGATCTCCGACAATTTCTTCTTTACTATATTATAGACGATGCCTGCCGATAGTTGTTCCCCGTTTTTTCTTACAAAAAACCATCCGCTCTCCGAACCAACTTCACGATTTCGAACTTCAGTGTATGCCTGTATTAAGTTTTTTAATCCTTCTGCAAATGGAATCAGTCGCTGCTTGTTACGTTTACCTGTTACACGCACTTGCATCGTATCACAATCAACATCAGAATCACAAATTCCGGTTAATTCCGAACGACGAATACCTGTATCATATAGCATTTCAAGTATCAGACGATCCCTTACACCCTCAAAATCCTCATCAAACCCATCACCATCCAACAACAATTCCATTTCTTTATCTCTGACGAAATAAGGCAACGGCTTCTTTGTCTTCGGTCCGGTTATTAACCTTAATGGATTAACAGAGATGCTTCCCTGCTTCATAAGGAATTTAAAAAAAGACTTCAAAGAACTTAATTTCCGATTGACCGACACAGGAGACATCTTATCGTCCATTAAAGAAACGATCCAACATCTAACTAAATCCGCATCGACTTCATCCGGAGCAAATCTGTTATCCTTATTCACTTTTACATACTCTTCGAACTGACGCAAATCTTTCGAATAAGCCTCTATCGTATAATTGGAATAGTTCCTCTCATACCGAAGATAATCTAAAAATGAATCTATCAACATATCTGCGTTGCATCAACTTTTATGCAACGAAAATAGGAATAAGAATTCAATAAAACAAGCCTGGCAGGATATTTTATTCTTCTACCTGCTGCAATTGCTGAACGTAAACTGCACGCATAGTTTGTTTTCTCTTTTCAACAGAAGGCTTTATGAAAGCCTGACGACTTCTCAGTTCTTTTACTACTCCTGTTTTTTCGAACTTTCTTTTAAATTTCTTAAGCGCTTTCTCGATGTTTTCGCCTTCTTTCAATGGAACTACGATCATAATTTAATTATTTATTGTTTTTAATTATATCCTCAAAATGGGCAGCAAAATTACTGATTCTTTCGTTATTAGCAAAACTTTCGGGAATTTATTTTCACGAAGCCTCCACAAAAGAAGCTAAAACCAGATCCGCTATGAAACTCTTCGTAGCAGTTATGCACATCATCTCCTTATAGCCATCTCCAACTCCTTCCTGTTTGTTCGAACCATCCCTTTCATAAATTCGGGTACATTATAAGACTTATATTGAAAAAAATAAGAATCATTACTTTTTTGCGGTAATAAAAATGGCTTTCCTGCATGTCCTAAAGAATCAATATGAGCTAGATATAAACAAGTAAAAAGTCCTGTCATCCGACGGCTGCTAAAAACAATCCAATGTCCTTCCGACGACCAGGAATGGAAACTTTCCGCCTCTTCCGAATTCAAGACAGATATATCTATTTCTCTTTGGGATTGTAAATCATACATGCATAAATCCGCATCTCTGTGCCAGATAGAGAAATTACCGTAAGCATGCCGTGTATACAGCATAAAACGCCCGGACGGTGAAATTTTAGGAAAAGAGAGGCTGGCATTTAGTGTGTCTACCCGTATCACCGTATCTATTCTACTTCCCAAGACACCCTTTTCCAAATCCACATCCAGACTGCATAAATTGTATTGCACGAAATTAAATGAATCCGGTAACGATATCGCTGGAGCTGAACAAAAGTACAACTTTTTTCCATCGGAAGAAAAACAAGGAAAAGTCTCATAGGCATCAGCCGACGATAATTGAGAACTGGTTAAAAGTATATTTTTTTGTACATCCAAGATCACGATATCAGAGTGCAGGTCCATCACCTCAATACGGTTCCTATGCTGTGAATGTACCGTCTGTACTGTCTTATTTACAGAAAAAGCAATATATTTCCCCGAAGGATGCCAGGATGGATAAACTAATACTTTTATTTTTTCAGAATAATCCGTATTCAATTTGCTAACAACACCATCTTTAACCAAGATAGTTCCTGCCGACTTAGAACGTTGGTGAAATATATATTCTTCCGGGTTTCCCTGATTCGTCGTATGGCAATTCACGCAAGTCTCTTTTACACCTGAATTTTCAAAAATAGCATTTTCTTCATAATTAGCCAAACAACGTTGATAGATACCCATATTTCCCCACACTTCATATCCCGGTTCTATCAGGCGATAAGAAAGATAAGGATCTATCGGATCAGCGGATACATAAATCTTAAAAGAATCAACATTATTCCACAGACGATCGGTCTTTTTCTGAACCCAAACATTCAGTACACTATCCGACATTACTAATTCTCTCCATTCATGTGAGGAGAAATAAATCTCTTTACCCTGACGGACTAACTCACAGGTTTGCGTACGTAATAATATCCGGACATCTTTATCCATTTCCGGCAGATTCACGTAAAAAGATAACGGTGCTATATTAACCGGTATTGTAACATCTCTATAATCCGGAAATATAAGTTCCCTCATTGCATAGCTTGGTCGTTCTTCCCCACCACAAGATAAAAACAGAATTACATACCAACAAAATAATAAATATTTAATCATAACCGAACCGGATTAAAATCATAATAATACCAATAACTCTTTGTATAACAAACGTTTCTACTTTCTTTTCCGGATACAGATATCTTCGATCTATTTGCCTTACAAAAAGATTGATAAGCCAGAAAACGTTCCTTCAAGGCATCCGGTATCGAGAAATAATCGAGTATTTGAAGATTACTACGCGCTCCTATAAGAATTGCCTCTTGATAAATAACCGGAATATTTTTTTCATTTTTATAAAAATAGTAAAATGCTTTCAAAAACTCATTCAAGTTTTTATCCAGTAAATATGAACATAAAACAAAATCAGCCAATTTCTTATCATAGACGTTATCGTAAGCCAACTGATCCATATTCTGGCGATATACAAAATTATCAACCCGAGATTCAATCGGTCTCAAGCTAAGAGTGTCCACCTCCCAATCTCGATAGACCCACGTTTTATGCAAATAAGAAAGATATTTATCCACAACGGCACATTCTCCTTCTTCCCGATTACATACGACTAACATTTTCAATGCCAGTGGATATCCGACAGATCGTGCGCAGACATTACATTCAAAAGCATATTTTCGAGCCGATGCTATATCTCCATAGCAATAACATATCTGTTGTAGTGTCATAGATACAAAAGGAGTCATATTCCAGTCAACAAACAGTCCTTTACTCCCCTGTTGTGTATACATCAGTAAGGAGTCTGCCAAAATACCCTGTTCAGCCAAAGCTAAATTCTGATAATTAAGACACAATAAATCCGCAGGAGGCTGTATCTTACAACTATGTAATATCTTTTCCCACTTTTTATGAGCTGCATAATAAGCATATTTTTTCACCGGCAAAGATTTCCTGTCATCATATTCGGACAATAAAAAAACACCGCAGAGGAACAATAGAACCACCTGCATGCCAACCTTCCCATATTTATTTTTTATCATGCTAAAAATAAAATCCGAATATGAACTCAGAAACGGACTGAAAGCCAATAAAAACCACGGAGCATAGATAACCCAGCCTGCCCCTCCTTTCAATGCATATATCCCATCTGCAAAACATATAATCTCCGAATAATACAGATACCCGGCATGATCCAGATAAAACACCAGCAGAATCATGAAAACCAAAGGCATAAGAAGCATGCTTTTTTTTATTCTATATACATTTATTTCCAGCATCAATAATGAGACTGCAAAAACGACAAATACCGATCCGGCTATCAGATATAACAAGCAGCTCATCAGACATCCGGTCAGGATACGTACGATATCTTTCCGAATACGCTGGTAAGCCAGCAGAAAAATTACACAAAACAAATAAGCAACTATCCCTGCATAAAGAAAATTAAAATCAAGAATATCAATCAGTAAAAACAGGAGAATAAGACCTTCCGGTAAAAAACATGTATTATTGAAAGATCTGGATTTTTTCACTAATCCGGCTGCACATACTAATAAAAATGCTGTAATAATCTCGCCAACCAGAGGATAATAAAAAAATTGTACAAAAAACTCTCCTAGATATATGGATAAGCCTCCAGGATGAAAAATCGTTTCAAACAGATAATCTTCCGAAAACATAAACAACTGAAACTGTTCGATATAGAAAAAATGATAACTATATCCAACCTGTAATAACAGAACTAGAAGAATAAACAGACTTATATACAACAATTTACTCATCATTCTACAATTTTCAATAAATCACCTGAATACCGATACAACTGCCCACTTTCATCCACACCTTCAATTACAACATGATATGATGCAGGGATATCCGAAGCATAAAATTCCACATTTGCACCTTCCTGTGAGTCTATTTCCAAAGTTGGATTCCAATAAATCGTACTACGTACATCCATTTTTTCCAACTGTTTTTCATCAGGCATATCATATACCGGATGGTAGAATTGATCCGGCTTCACATATCCAAGCGAATGAAATAAAGCAACCCCCTTTCTTTTACGGCTCATCGCTTCCGGCTTCAATGTAATCACCACGGCAGGAGTCGACTTACTAACAGAACCATATTTACATCGCTTCTGGTCCTTAAATACATCAAAGCTTTTCATGTCATCCGGATAAATCGTTTCCAATATATAATTATCATCCCAACAACACATCCCATCAATCACTACTAACGGATCACTTATATCTGCTGCTCCCATAGCATTTCTGAATAAATCTTTTGCAGTTCTGGATACAGACTTTCCTAGCATCTCTTCTGTCATCGAATAATCAGCCCACACACGTTCGGCCTTCTCTTTAGCTGTCTGGCTCCGTTTACCTTCAATGACAACATCTTCCAGATTGATTACACGCATACCACCGGCATCTATTGCAGAGGATAAATAATGCGGATTAAAAACAAACAATGAATCAGGAAATAAATTTTTATTTTTTACAACCGGAATAGTTTCTTCGTCCATCTTTATATCGACAACAGCCAGGCCTTTTTTGCTACGGGCCTGTATTACAAAAGTTGTCGAGTCGCAATAATCAATTCCATCCAGCAGGAAACAGCCTTTTTCATCCGACTCCAAAGACCTGACCAGATTATTTACCGGATCAACGGCAACTATTGCCGCCTCTTTCGCCTCTTTACCCCAAAAGTTCAAAATTCTCCCACTTATATACTGTCCTTTCTCCACGAAATAAGCGGGCACATGTGATTGTTCGGTAAAAGGGTTGACTTCAAAACGACTCCATCCATGCGTCAACATCAATAAATCCAGCCCCCTTATAGCCTTTCTGGACTTCTCTTTAAAATACCATCCAGGATTCTCTATAAACCCTTTCAAATCCGATACAAGCAATAGTTCGGAATAAATATTACCCGATAGCGAATCCATAAAAACCGAATTATTATCCGTAATACTTAAGGAAAAGAACCCTTTCACTGATGATTCCGACTCAGTATCTAACTTGATATTTACTTTTATTTTTTCCCGACGATCATATTTTTTCTTATCAGTTTGTAAAGTCCAACAACTGTTCTTTTCCGGATAATTAAATATCAACCGCTCACTCAATTTATTCCCGATCTGATCCATCAACAGAAAATGAGAAATACCATCCGGGAAATAAGAGGAATTGATAACCCCCGTATAGTTATCATTACTCACCGGTAACAAAAAGCGAAGTGATTCTCTTGTATGGCCGATCAAATATAACGAATCCGATTGCTTACTTGCAGGCAGAGACGAAAAGATACGATAACGTATTTTTCCTGCCGACTGATTTAATGACAATGTAATACCAGAATCTTCCGCTTGTGGCAATTGTATCTTTTTTTCTGCGCATCCGGGAGAACGGACTAATGCATAATATGAATTATCTTTCTCCGGAAAAAAAGAAAAAGCTCCCATACCATCATGTTCACTCTCTAATTGTGTGAGCGTATCCCCTAACTGATTAACTATATATCCTTTCATCACTCCACTATAGCCATCCGAGCGCTGACATTTATAAGCTATTTGCTGACGATATCCAATTAATAAATGTCCTCCCTCGGGAAAGAAGGAAACACTAAAATCATTTTCCCCTATATCTTCCTTATTGAAATCTACAGAATCAGACCTATCCAATACATTGGCTACCGGAATATTTTTCTGAAAGAAAAAACCGGAATCAGTATTACGCATCCAATTAGTATATCCTCTCAATGTATATTCGCCTACAGGAAGATCCAAAGGCAATGACAAATTTCCCCAAAACCCTCCTTCATTTTTCTTCACTTTTTGCCTGCGAATAATTTTATTATCCTGATTAACTAATTCCACATAAATAAAGTTATCCGGCATATCCGGTTTATGGGTAGACGAGTTTACCAGATATCCCTTAAACCAAATCTGTTCTCCCCCGGCATAATAGGGCTTATCCAAATGTAAATACAACTTTTCCTGTTGAACCATCCGGAGATTATCAAAAAAGGAAAGAATCTGTTCACTTGTTGTTTTTTCCTGAAATAAACGAAACGACATCATTCCATTCAACAGGACACAAACTATAATCATAAATAAGGGTTTCATAAATCAACTGATATTTTTCATCATTCCTTCATGATACTTTATAAGAGGTCCAAAAAAGCCAAAAACGATTGTTTCCTGCTTTTTTGGACCTACAAAGAAGAACCAGTATACTACTTTGCTAACTGTTTCATATTTTCAGTAACAACGACCCAATCACTCCATTCCGCCTCCTGATCTTCCGAGGCAGGAGAAACCAAAGTACGATATCGATAAGAAATATGGAATCTCATTATTCCCAATTCTTCACCATATCGGTTCGATTCAGCGACAGTCAATACTTCTTTATCGTCTTCACTTCCCAACATTTCAACCTGTATATTTTCTTTCTTATAAGGATATACTGTCAATGGATAATAAGAGACACCATTATAAGTCAATGTTCTTTCTTCACCAATCTTTACAATAATACTATATTTATTGATCAACTCCAGATCAGCTTTATTTCCACTGTTTTCCATACCGGCATTAATCCTTACTTCCTGCTTGCTTAAAGGATACATACGTTTATTTGCAGCAATTTTAGAAACAGTCCCGTCGCCTATCTGGCGAGTTCCTCTCATCGACATTAACGTATTATCCTTTTCCGAAGCATAATCATTCTCCAGAACTACCTGATAAAGCACACGATTTTTCTTCGGATTAATTTCATAAGCAGAAACGCTCGTCAACTTCAATGGTATCATATACAAAGAATCCGGGGAAAGTCCTTGCGGACGTATCTTAATAGGCAATAAAGCATAAGGCATTTCTCCTCCCCGCCTCATCGTTACTGAATATGAATCGATCGTATATTTAGACGGAGACAATCTTTTCGCATACTTGTCCGTATCCAAGTCATAGTTCAACAAATTATATTCATCCAGCAATTCTTCATCAGGTTCCAACGTAAACGTCACATCCTGGTCTATATCCAGTGTACCTCCAGCATAAAGAGTCAAATAACCAGTGCTTTCTGTTTCATTCAGTGAGTGAAGGACCTGAAAAGCCATATTATCATCACTTAGCACATAAAGCACTTTTTTATATTGTTCTTCCTGAAACATATTACTCTGGTTACAAGCGATAAGTCCGACAAAGAACAAACATGCTGTTATTCTATATATTACCTTATTTATCATATCCATATATTTTATTATTATTAATTATCCCATCCCGGATTTTGATCCATTTTCGGCACTTTTCTTATTTCCTGACGGCTAATAGGCAACCAGATCATTTTTCTTTCGACCTTACGGTTTCTGGCAATCGGATGATTTACAACTGTACGTTCATAATAACTGTCTTTACGCGATTCCGTGTCCATCCCGACAATAGGATCTTTATCGACCTCTTCATAAATTCCCCAGCGACGTACATCATAGAAACGACGATTCTCATGCAAGAACTCGATCATTCTTTCCCGTACTATCAGATCGAACATTTGATCGCGGGATGATAATTCAGCTGATGTCAAACCCGGAAGCCCGGCACGATAACGAATCATATTAAAATATTTAGCCATTTCATTCTCATCTCTGGTAAATGTCCGGCTGTTTCCGTCAGCATCCGTAATAGTATGTCCTCCCGTCAGGTTGTTAAGTGCCTCCACATAAGAAATAAGAATTTCTGCATAACGAATTATGGGGAAAGGTTTTTCCAGTCTCTCCGCATCATTTCCCGCCCAGGCATCATCTTTGTGGATATACTTCTTTATTACATAACCAGTAATCGGATAGTTTCGAATATCTGAGTTGGTACGGTCTTTTCCTGAATTTCCACCCTTAAAATAGGTGATCGTCTGATTTCTACGACCACTCTCACTCGTTGAAAGACAAGGCCAAAAACATTCACAAAAACCGATAGAGGCATAAAAACGCATTTCCCTATTCAGATACATATTATACACACCATTATTCAACTGGTAACCGGAGAAAGATTGCTTCTCACTGGAAAATCCGACTTCCGAATAGGGGTACTCTTCACTCGAGTCGTTGATATCACGACCGTCTACCATATAATACGCATCTACAATTTTTTGAGGCACAGCCATGCCGTTCCATCCACCTAAATTATCAATAGGAAATGCATGCCGGGTATATTCTCTTACATTACTGGAAGTACGTCCCCATACAAACTCTGTATTTTTCTGTGACAAAGCTTCTCCCGTAAACATATCGCTATACGATTTGAAAGGATCGATATTTCCGGCTCCATTGGGAAAATCTCCCGAAGGGACATTCTTAGGTAACGGCATGGTCGTTGAATCGCGTTTTACCGTATACAACTCATAGACTCCCATATCTATCACGCGTTTTGCTGCAGCTGCAGCAATCGCCCATTTATTTTCGTCATATTGTTGTGAGACATAATCAACTCCATCGACCGAACGTTTCCAGGATGCGAAATGCGTTTTAGCCGCTGCGCCACCATTAAACAAAGGACTTGCCTGCTGTAAACGCAGACGTGCAATCAAACCGTATGCCGCTCCACGAGTAGGACGACCGAATTGTCCCATAGAGACAGTTAAAGGTATATATTTCGCAGCCAACTCCAACTCGTCACAAATATAATCGACCGACTCATCATAGGTCGCTCTTTCCCGATTGTAATACTCCGGCTTCTCATTCGTTTCCAGTGTTTCATCACCTATCAAAACTACCGGACCAAAATTCATCAGTATATGATAATAAGCATAAGCACGCATAAAATGAGCATACCCCAATATTTCACGCTCTTCTAAAGTCGTAAGATCTTTACACTCATCTATTCGTTGAAAAATAAGATTAGTTTTCCGTATAATCTTATACATTTGAGGCCAGACATTCATACTCATCAGATTGTCCGGATTTATATTTCCCAAAACAAACTGCGTGCCCGGATACTCGTCATGGTCCCACATAACAAAAGCTTCATCCGAAGCGACAACTCCCGGCGTATACGTACTCCCCCAAATAGCCCCTTCATCATAAAAAAAAGCTGCTGTACCCCATAAATATTGTTGCAAATTCAACTTATTATGAAAGATCGAATCATATCCCAATGTATCCATAAAATAATCATCTACATTCAGATAGTTACACGAGCTCATAGAACAATACAAAGCAATAAAAGCAGCAATGATTAAATGTTTCAAATATCTTAAATATCTCATATCCTGTTTTTTTTTAGAAATTAACATACATTTGTATCGCATATCTGGCCGGTATGGGATAAACATTCCCGTTTTTACCAGCTTGTTCCGGATCTACCGTCTTTACTTTATCCCAGACACAAAGATTATACCCGACCAATTGCAGGTCTACGGAAGAAATCCCGACATTATTCAACCAGCCTAAAGACTTCAGGTTATAGGTCAGACTTATTTCCTGTAAACGCAAATATTTGGAATTACCTTTCCAGAAAGTCGAAACTTGTGTATTATTCTCATTCTTTCCATAGGTCAGACGAGGAAACATAGCATCCGGATTTTCTGTAGACGGATCTCCCGAATACCAGGCTGGAGTCCATCGGTTTCCCTGGATACCAGCCAATGCCGGAACATTACCCACCACGGCTTTATGGAACGGTATATATCCCATTTCATATACATCATAATTACCATATCCGTCAGGTAAACCTGCTTTATAATAGTCCGTATTACCAGTTCCTTTAAATAACACCGATAAGGTCAGATTTTTATACCTAAACTCACCCCCAAAACCATACATCAAACGTGGATAATCAGAAAAAGATAACGGCACTTTATCGTCTGTCGTTATTTTTCCATCTCCATTAACATCTTTATATTTGATATCACCCGGGCGAACCGTACCGAACTGGGCAGGACTACTTGCCACATCCTGATCATCCTTGAATAACCCTAAAGCAATATACCCTCTCTGTATATTCAATGGATTACCGGCAATACGTTGATATTCGTATTTAGGATATGCCTGCTCCCAATCTTGAACATCATTTGTTGAATAGGTAAAGTTTCCACGAACCGTAAAAGTAAAGTCCTTACCAAACGTTTGTGTATAAGAAATATTCCCATCAGATCCATAACTTCTCATACGTCCGACATTACCAAAAGGCATCGTTATAATGCCCGCAAAATCAGGAACCTGGGTACGCTGTTGGAAAATACCTTCGCGTTGGTCATTAAAGAAGTCCACAACAAAATTCACACGTTCATCAAACAAACGACCTTCAATACCTAAGTCTGCTTTGGTTGATTTTTCCCAAGCCAGATTATCCGCACCGACAATCGACTCGTTTACCCCCCAGGAGTAACGACTTCCCCACCCTGTATTGGCTGTCGAATTGATAATAGTCAAATAAGGAAATCGTTTATCTGAAATACGGTCGTTACCTACTTGCCCGTAAGAGAATCTGAATTTCAGGAAGTTCAACCAAGGCAAAGTTTTTTTCATAAAATCATAGTTTGTCGGAACCCATCCGACCGCACCGGAAGGAAAGAAACCGAATTGTTGTCCCGGACGGAAATTTTCAGAGCCGGTATAACCAAAGTTAGCATCAACGAAATAGGTATCTTTAAAACCATATGTCACACGTCCGGACAACCCTTGATACCTTTTAGGTATCGCATCCATGCTTGTGTTTACATTGTATGTGTCTTTCTCATCACTCATATAGTAGTAGAGTAACCCAGTAAAACGATGATCGTCACCGATCATATTTTCATAATTCACATTCGCTTCAAAATGGTATTTGCGCCATTGTCTCTGATAATTACCAAACATAGCCGCTTCGGAATTGATTTTCTTTACCAGTTTTAACTCCCCGTCGGTGGAACGCCCCACTGCATAATACATATCGGGCAAAACATAACGTGTTTCATCATAGTAACTCTTATTATTTAAAGCACCCTGTATTTTCACTTTCAACCCCTTCAATATCGGTGAAAAATCCTGAGTTAAAGCAAGCGTCACCATATTGGAGTAAGTCTCAGATGTTTTCATCCCCGTATGGTTCAACATCACATAAGGAGAGTACTGGCTACCTGTTCCATAAGCCGGTAACATACCATTAGAATATTTAGTAGGAATCGTAAGCGGAGTCAGAGCAGCTTGCGCATACCACAAATAATCGGTATTCGCCATACCCGGTTCTTTTTTGGAAGTCAAAGTTCCGTCAAGTCCCAAATAGACCTGGGTTGTTTTTGTCACATTAACATCCAGATTTGTTCTATAATTATATGTATTATATCCGGAACCGGCCTTATATTTACTATTCTTATCCTGTTTATAGGCTGCGCCTTCATCGGACATTCCCAAACTAATGAAATAACGGGCAATACTACCTCCTCCTTGTGCATTGATATAATAAGTTTGCTGTAAAGAAGTCTTATTCAATACCTCATTCTGCCAATTTACGTCAGGATATAAATCCGGATCAAGTTGGTATTTGATCAAATCCATTTCCATCGGTGAATATAATGGAGTAGACCCTGATACTACCCGGGCTTCATTGGCTAATTTTGCATAATCATAAGCTCCCAAGTATTCTGGTAAGCGCTTCAATGTAGATACCGTTAAATTTGCACGTGCTGTAATTCTCAAACGGTCCACCGTTCCACGTTTGGTTGTCACCAATACAACCCCATTAGCACCTCTAACCCCATACACTGCTGTTGCAGAGGCATCCTTTAGAATAGAAAAACTTTCAATATCAGCAGGTTCTATATGACTCAAATCGCCTTCCAACCCATCAATAAGTACCAAAGCACTACTGTTAGCACCGAAAGTACTCATACCACGAACCCAGAATTCCGATATATTTTTGCCTGGTTCTCCACTACTTTGTAAAGATATAACTCCGGCAACTCTACCTCCCAGCATGTTGTTGATTGAAGTAGACGGTACTTGCAAATCTTTTGTATCGACAGTTGAAACAGCACTAAGCACACTAATTTTTCGTTGCTTACTCCCCATGGCAGTAACAACGGCCTCCTCCAACTGAACCGATGAAGTCACCATTTTGACAACCAGATTCTTTTCATCTTTTACTACCTGATATTCAAAATTATCATATCCCAGATAGGTAAAAACAATCACATCTCCTTTGCTGGCCTTTACAAAAAATTTACCGTCTATATCCGAAGCCGTACCAACACCCGGACGATCTTTCAAATAGACATTCACCCCGGATAGCGGTTCATTATTGAATGACGGATCAATAATTGTTCCTTGTATCGTAAATGTTTGCTTCTGTGCGACCATAACCATAGCACACCATAGCAACATATGTATGATGAAGAGTTTTTTCATATCATCAATTTTAAACTTGTTTTAATTATTAGATTATTCTATAGCCAATTTACGAACACAATTATTCCTTGCATCGCCGACATAAATAGTACCCTCTTTGTCGATAGCCACCCCTGTAGGATATTGAAATAAAGCATCTTCCGGTGAACCATCCACATATCCTTTTACACCGGCAATACCAATGACAGTACTTACCACACCATCACGTGTGATTTTTCTTATTACATGATTTCCGGCATCAGCGATATACATCACCCCGTCTTCATCAAAGCAGATTTGTTTCGGATCATTAAACATGGCATCTTCCCGTTCTCCATCCTGCCATCCCTTTTCATTTTGAACACCGGCATAAAGTTCATGTTCTTTTGTTTTGATGTTATAACTATATATACAATGTTTAGCCGAATAGCAGATATACAACATATCAGGTTCAAGGGTATCAAAACTAACAAAGCTATCGGAACTACTCAACAAGCCTTCGTCCAACTTTTCTGCAGATTTTGTTCTCGGGTCAAAGCGAACCAGTTGCCCGTTATAAGCACGTGTATAGATTAACCCGTCATTTATATTAGGAGCGACCGAATGCATCCAGTCCAGTGTAAACGCAGGAGTACCTTCCTTAGCCCTGGGTTTAATTCTTTTAGGGGCCCACTGAGTTTCAGGATCAAACTCTATCAATCCCTGGGAACCTTGGTCTAAAGCTACAAAAACAGTTTTGCCTTCTGCATCCGTGGCAGAGGCATTAGGATACGGACAGTTTCCTGAACCCTTAACCAATGTACTGACTACATTCTTTTCTTCATTAATCTGGCGAACTGCATGTCCAAGACGTTCGCTGACAAAAATATTTTTCTCAGCATCCACGCATAAGAACCAGGGTTGATCAAAGGAAGCCTCAGCCAATGTTCCATCAATCATCTCTCCATGCCCATCATCACCTCCCACCGGTTTTCCGGCTATAGTAGAAACAGTAGTTTGTGTTGTATAAGAAAATGTATTTTCAAAAGTAAGAGAGTCTTTTCCTACAACCACAGAAATTTGACATTCTGCTCCGGGTTGCCTCGGAGTAATTACATAAAGCATATTACCGGAGGCACGTACAACTGCCGCCTTTTTGGTATTATAATATACTTTTATCGCTTCCGGATCTGTACCGAAATTCGTACCTTTAATGATCATCTTGGTTGCCATTCCTCCCGAATCGGGATAAAATGTTTCCAGTTTGACAGGAGTATTCGGATCATAGGGTTGTCCACTTCCATTAGTCTTCGTCTTATCATCTGAACAAGAAAAAATGAAGATAAGTAAACAACTTAGCATAAGAGATGGTACATTCTTGGTAACAAATCTCTTGGGTTTGAAATAAATTGTCATAATTGATTACTTTAGATATTTAGGTATAACTTTCTGTTTCAGTATTACATACTGCAATAATCCGGGTTTAATTTTATCCACTCATAGACATTTTTTTAATAGGTTAACAATACATTCACATTGAAGAAACTTTATCCGGCTATTTTGTTTTTCAATTTTTCACATTGGCATCGAGTCCTGCCAGAACTATGGTGATTGCTTATCACACATTCTGATTATCAAAATGAATAAATAATTTACGCTATTAAATTGGAATGTTTTTAATATAAATGTGGACTGATTCAAGCAAGTTTAATCTAAAATACCAGGAATTGGATACAAAACATCTCTACTAACACGGGAACACGTCTGTACAACAAAATTTAACGCACAAATCAGCAAACAAAACAAATAAATTTGCATTTATTGCTTTGTTTTTTATAAATTTAGTTCATACATTTGCACACGGAGGACATAGTTCTGGCAGAACTACAAATAAGAAGAATTTCAAGGCTTAATTATCAACAATACACTTGCGTTGACAACCTGAAACAGATTAATATACTACTACTCTAATAGGTTACTTTTATCAAATTCAATTAAAGACTTATATGTCTTCTTATTCTACATAAAGAATATTTTTCTTTGAATTCAACAGAAAACAGATCTCTTTTTCTACTCCATTTCTATCGCTTAACAAAATTCCACAAGACACTGACTATAACACAAATAGGTTACTAAAAAGAAACTGGCGGAGGCATTGAAAACACTGCGTTCCCACTTATAGCCATACTGAATTATCCACTATTACTCAATTCCTCCATCTACCGGATTAAAAATACCTTTTTCCGTAATGATTGCAGTAATTAATTCATAGGGTGTCACATCAAAAGCCGGATTAAATGTCTTTACATCTTTTGGTGCCATACGATGTATATACCACATTTTTGTTATTTCATCAGGATCGCGCTCCTCAATAACAATGGATTTCCCATCGGGACATTGCATATCGATCGTTGAAGTAGGTCCCAAAACATAAAAAGGAATACCATAATGACGAGCAAGTATAGCCACACCCGATGTTCCAATCTTATTCGCAACATCGCCATTAGCTGCGATCCGGTCGCAACCGACAAGAACAGCTTGCACCCACCCTTTCTGCATAACAGACGAAGCCATATTATCACAGATAAGCGTAACGTCTACTCCAGCCCGATGCAATTCATAAGCAGTGAGCCGTGCTCCCTGCAGCAACGGACGGGTTTCATCAGCAAAAACCTTGAAGCCATAGCCTCTCTCCTCTCCCAGATAAATGGGTGCCAGCGCCGTCCCATATTCGGAAACAGCCAGATGTCCGGCATTACAATGGGTCAGAATCCCCATTCCCGGACGCAACAGCGACAAGCCATATTCACCGATACGCCGACATGCAGCTGCATCTTCCTCACGAATGGCCATCGCCTCCCCATGTAGTAACTCTACCAGGTCAGGCACCGTTGCCGAAACATTATTCAGCACAACTTTCTCCATCCGCTCCAGAGCGGCGACCAGATTGACAGCCGTAGGACGAGCACCTGCCAGATAATTCTTAATACGGTGAAACTCCGTATAAAACTCATCAAACGATCCGGCCTGAATCAGTCTGCTGCACACATATATCCCATAAGCAGCAGCTACTCCTATAGCAGGCGCACCACGTACTTTCAACTTGTAAATCGCATCCCATATTTCCTCTGCCGAAGACAACTCCAAATAACACTCTTCAGCAGGCAACCGGGTTTGGTCCAGAATCACGACAGCATTCAGGTCATCACTGAGACGGACAGTTTTCAAATCAGTTATATTTTTCATCATAAGTTAAAAATGAGGCATATCGGGCATATCAAGCGACGGTGTTTTTGTTGCCAGCAATATAACGGTAGTCAATCCGGCAGCACCCAAAGCCACCGCCCCCCAAATCCATCCGATGCGTCTACTTCTATAATCGCAATTATAGAAAAAATTTCCGGACTCATCCCGCCAGGCCTGAAAGTTAGAGGGGGCCAGATTACCCGCTTTTACCAATTCTGACAAATAGAAAGAAGTCTCATAATAAGAATAATGACGTTCCCGTCCATTTTCTCCTCCGGTAAAAAAAGCAAGAAAACTTCTTAACTGTAAAGGACTATTACTTTCCCTGAATTTTTTTGCTTTCAAACGGGCATGACTACCGTCCGCTTTTGCAAAACGCTGGTCGATCAGCTCTTCACGTGATATTATATCGAAAACCAATTTATTCAATGTCAGATCGGATGATTCGATCTGGGCACGGGGTGGTACAAACTCGATCCCTTTAGGAACCTGCATCTCTCCGGAGAAAGTACCACGCGAACGACTGCTTACCGAGCCGTACTGCCGATCCCAGTTATAGGTGCTCCCATATGAAGAAGACTCGGTAACTCCTTCAATAGGAACAGCGTCCTTACAGTAACTCGTAGCTCTCCCGTTTACTATTAAAGCTGAACGCTCCCAATCGACAAATAAAGGCTCATCCAGCTTATTTTGAATAATAACCGAAACGGGACCATCCTCTCCGTAAAAACTATAGATAATGCACACGCTATCATTCTCGATCACAAAGTCATTATTGACATTATAACTTCCGGACCGGTCATTAGAGGCCAGTGTCGAATAATAATAAGATGAACAGCTGCTTAACCCAAACAGGATTCCACATGCATAAACTAAAAATATCCACTTCCTCATATCCTCCATTTTTTTCAACTCTCCTTCAGGCAAATCAATATGAATTAGGAGTTAACGTCGATTCAATGACAATACCTGCAGCTCCGATAGCAACAGCACCGACAATCAATCCGGCATCGGCCCCCTTCACGTTATGTACATAGAAAAAGTCTCCGGCCTGTTTTTTCCCTGCATCGAAAGAAGCCGGTGATACATTTCCGGTCTTTATCAATTGGGAAACATAAAAACTACTTTCAAAAGTAGAGTATTTTCTTTTTCCATTATCCTGATCTGCCGTATAAAGACTTAAATAACTTCTGAAAGCCAAAGGAGTATCTTCTTCTGTAAATTTTTTCACTCTTACAGTTACCACACTGGAATTAGACTTAGCAAATTTCTGTCTGGTATACTGATCTTTCGGAATCCGGTCGAATGGGAAATTCGACAACCTCAAAGGTGTAGATTCCACTTTCGATTTCGGAGGAATAAAACTTACCCCTTTAGGCAATGCGATCTCCCCGGCAAACGAACCTGCGGAATAACCATCTGTTATGCTGTAATTTCTGTTCCATCTATATGCATCTCCGGAATAACTGGATTCAGTCTGCCCCTGAATAGGTGCTTTTTCCTGATAATAACTGGTAGCCACATCGTCGATTATCAAGGCAGAACGTTGCCAGTCCACAAACAGTGGCTCATCCATCTTGTTGTACACAGTTATAGATATAGGTGCATCTTCACCGTAAAAACAATAAGAAATAAACACACTGTCATTTTCTATGACAAAATCTCTGTTACCATTCTTCTCACCTATCGTATCATTCGATTCCAAAACAGAATAATAGTACGAAGAACAGGAGCTCAAACTAAACAGAGCCACTACACTCAAAACAAACAATATCCTTTTCATGATCATTCGATTAAGTAAAGTCCAACAAATATATTATTTTTATTTAAAATTACCTATCCTTCTGCCATAGAAACGAATGCGACCTGCACTTTTCTTTATTGGCTTGCCCTGCTACCCGTCAGTAACATTCTTTATATTTAAGACATTCAATGCACAAAAACCCCTATTACATATTATCTAAATATACTTATCGCAAAACAAATAATACACCCCAAACAGCGGTTTCACTTCCAATACTTCCCCCAACTTCTTTGTTTGCAAATTAAATATTCAGTAAATGTCACAACTTATAGCTCAGAATATACAGGTATTTCCCAAGTGAAGAAAAGGGTTTCTCCGATATTTTATTAACTTTGCCAATAGTAATGTTGACTAAAACAATAATGCGATGAAAACAAACATTCCGGAACGTATTGCCGCGCTTAGAGAGGCAATGAAAGAAAAAAATATAGATGCTTACATCATCCCCAGTTCAGATCCGCATCTGAGCGAATATCCTGCCGACCGCTGGAAATCGCGTGAATGGATATCAGGTTTTGACGGTTCTGCCGGCACAGTGGTCATAACGGCCGATAAAGCCGGGTTATGGACTGATTCCCGCTATTTTTTACAAGCTGGTATTCAACTGGAAGGCTCCGGTATCGAACTATATAAAATGGCCTTACCGGAAACTCCGACAATCCCGGACTTTCTGCTGCATGAAATGCAGAACGGGCAAACGGTCGGACTGGACGGACAAACCTACAGTGTTGCCGATGCCGCCCAACTGGAAAGAACGCTAAACCGGAAAGGGATCAAACTGGAAGCATCTTACGACCTGATCGACCTTGTATGGAAAGACCGACCGGCTATCCCCGGCAATCCGTTATTCGAAATGCCGGTAGAACTGAGTGGAAAATCGGTTCGTGAAAAGCTGGATGCGATCAACAACCTATTACGCAAACAAGGTGCCGACAGCCTTATCATCGCCGCCCTCGATGAAGTTGCCTGGACATTCAATATACGCGGGACAGATGTTACGTACAATCCTGTCGTAATCAGTTACGCATTTGTATCCGAAGACGAAAGTGTACTTTTCATCAATCCCGGAAAGATCACGGCAGAAGCAGCCGAACATCTAAAAAAAGAAGGAGTGGTCCTCGCCGACTATACAATGATACAAAAATATCTTTCCCGGCTTCCGGAAAAGAGTTCCGTATTCATCGACCCGGCAAAAACAAACCTGTCGCTTTACAACGCACTGCCCAAAGGATGTACCATCGTTGAAGACATCACACCGGCAAACCACCTGAAAAGTATCAAGAACGAAACTGAAATAAAAGGATTCCGCAATGCCGTAGTAAAAGACGGTATTGCATTGACACGTTTCTACATTTGGCTGGAAAAGAAATTAGCTGCAGGAGAAAAAGTAACCGAACTCAGCGCATCTGACAAACTAACGGCTTTACGGGCCGAACAACCGCAGTATATCATGGACAGTTTTGAAACAATCTGCGGATATGCTGCCCACGGAGCAATTGTCCATTATGCAGCCACACCAGAAACCGACGCGGAAATAAAAGCGGACAATATGCTTCTGATGGACTCCGGCGCCCAATATCTGGACGGGACTACCGATATCACCCGTACAATCGCTCTGGGAGAACCGACGGAGCAAATGAAAAAAGATTTTACCCGTGTATTAAAAGGAACGATCGGAATTGCCAAATGCAAATTCCCTGCAGGAGCGAAAGGCGTACAACTGGATATTCTCGCCCGGAAAGCATTATGGGATGCAGGCATTAACTACCTGCACGGAACAGGTCACGGGATCGGTCATTGTCTGAACGTACATGAAGGTCCTCAGAGTATCCGTATGGAGGCTAATCCCATACCTCTGAAACCGGGTATGGTGATCAGTGATGAACCGGCCATGTACCGGACCGGAGAATACGGTATCCGGACAGAGAATATGGTGCTTGTCCGTGAAGACAGCGAAACGGAATACGGTAAATTCTACGGATTCGACACTCTCACTTTGTGCTATATAGACACAAAACTGATCATTGTCCCGATGTTGTCAGTCAGAGAACGTGCCTGGATAAACAAATATCACCAGATGGTGTACGACCTGTTAAGCCCACATCTGAA
The DNA here is from genome assembly GCF_003479145.1 of Parabacteroides sp. AF18-52. NCBI lineage: Bacteria > Pseudomonadati > Bacteroidota > Bacteroidia > Bacteroidales > Tannerellaceae > Parabacteroides > Parabacteroides sp. AF18-52. Next base: position 88,390 of record NZ_QUGR01000008.1, on the reverse strand, counting down.
TGAAGATGAAAAAGCGTGGTTAAAAGAGAAAACAACAGAAATTTAATCAATTGTCAACTATAAAATTATGGCATTAATAAAATCAGTAAGAGGCTTTACCCCGAAAATCGGTAAAGACACATTTTTAGCAGACAACGCCGCTATTATCGGCGATGTCGAAATAGGAGACGGTTGCAGCATCTGGTTCGGAACCGTTCTCCGGGGCGACGTAAACTCAATCCGCATAGGAAACGGAGTCAACATACAAGACGGCTCCGTACTACATACGTTATATGAAAAATCGACTATAGAGATCGGCGATGACGTCTCGGTCGGGCATAATGTGACGATACATGGAGCCAAAATATGCAACGGAGCCCTGATCGGAATGGGGTCGGTTGTACTCGACCATGCAGTGATCGGTGAAGGGGCTATCGTAGCTGCCGGCTCGGTTGTTCTGAGTAAGACCATAGTCGAACCGGGTAGTATTTATGCCGGTGTCCCTGCTAAATTCGTAAAGAAGGTAGATCCTGAACAAGCCAAAGAGATCAACCAGAAGATTGCAAAAAACTACCACATGTATTCAAGTTGGTATAAAGAAGATTCAGAATAAATGAAAAAGACAGGATGGGCAATACTACTGGCTCTATGTTGTATCGGAGGCTATCTGGTATTGCCCTCCAATTATTACCTGCGACGCGCTCTTATTCACCTGCTCCCGAAGATCGACCAGTATCCGATCTTTGAAAACCGGACGGTGAAGGCCGGCAACCCGCAACCTTGGCCGGAATCGAAAGCATACAACAAACTATCCGTTCCGGAAAAATTCCAGCCTGTTTTTGAGGATCTGGGAACTGTAGCCTTTGTCATTATCAAAGACAGCACCTTACTTTTCGAACAATACTGGGAAGATTACTCTCCGCACTCGCGCAGCAACTCGTTTTCCATGGCTAAAAGCATAGTCTCACTGGCTATAGGATGCGCCATAGACGACGGCTTCATCAAAAATGTAGACCAACCTGTCAACGACTTCTATCCCGAATTCAAAGGATACAATGGCAAAGCCCTGACGCTACGCCATTTGCTGACAATGAGCGCAGGTGTCGACTTCGACGAGGCCTATTCTTCCCCCTTCTCTCCCACCACCAAACTGTATTACGGAGATGATCTGCAACAGATCGCTTTGGGAATGAAAGAAATCGAAGAACCTGGCATCCACTTTATTTATCAGAGTGGCGTAACGCAGTTACTCGCCCTTATCGTAGAAAAAGCGACCGGAGAGAACATCAGTTCATACGTTTCAAGAAAACTATGGACTCCGCTAAACGCAGAAGAAGATGCTCTTTGGAGTCTGGATAAAAAGGACGGTATCGAAAAAGCATATTGCTGCTTCAACAGCAATGCCCGCGACTTCGCCCGCTTCGGACAACTAATCTTAAACAAAGGGAACTGGAACGGAAAACAACTCGTTTCCGAATCCTATATAAAAGAAGCTACGACTCCCGACACTAATCTGATATTCAAAGAGTACAATGAAACGAACCACTGCTACGGCTTCCAGTTCTGGCACCTGACTTACAAGGATATGGAAATCCCTTACATGCGAGGAATTCTCGGGCAATATGTCTTTGCCATTCCGAAATTGAATGCCGTCGTCGTACGCCTGGGGCATAAACGCAGCGATACACGTACCGCCCAACATTACCCGGATGATATAGATACATGGCTGGGAGCTGCTATCGAAATAATACAAAAGTCAACAAATAATCAGAGAGAATCAGAATAAACATACTAAATTAAACAACAAATGAAGAAAACAGTTTTTACTGCACCCATGGTAGCATTGTTACTCCTTTCTTGTGCACAAGCGCCACAGGAGAAAGGAAAAGAGATCACTTACACGCCGCAGGCTCCTTACAATCCTCCGACGTATGTATGCTACAAAGCTCCGGCTCCGATCAAGATAGACGGTAAACTGTCTCCCGAAGAATGGGATGCTATTCCCTGGACAACCGAGTTTGTAGACATCGAAGGAGACAAACGCCCCAAACCACTTTTGCAGACACGGGCTAAAATGACTTACGATGACAATGGTATGTATTTTGCCGTCCTGATGGAAGAGCCTCATGTATGGGCTACGATCACAGAACATGATGCCGTAATCTATCAGGATAACGACTTTGAAATATTCCTCAATCCGACAAACGATACACATAATTACCTGGAATATGAGGTAAATGCGTTAGGCACAGAATGGGATCTGTTCCTGAGCAAACCCTACCGTGACAATCCGCAAGTATTGAACAACTGGGAATTTGCCGGTATGAAATCGGCCGTCTACGTGGATGGCACATTAAATAATCCGAAAGACACCGACAAATCCTGGAGCGTAGAAGTATTTATCCCCTGGTCATCGATCTATCAGGTAGCGAGAGGTAAAAAAGGACCTGTCGACGGTGAACATATCCGTACAAACTTCTCACGTGTGGAATGGACTACAGAGGTACAGGATGGCAAGTACGTAAAAGTCCCAATCAAAGGTGAAAACAAAATACGTGAATATAACTGGGTATGGGCTCCGACCGGAGTGATCAATATCCACATGCCGGAATACTGGGGATTTGTACAGATATCCGATAAGGTTGCGGGAACCGGAGAAACTCCGTTTGTTACAGACCCGAACGATGAAGTGAAGTGGCTTCTGCGCAACCTGTATTACCGTCAGAATGAGTATGCTGCGACATTCGGTGAGTATGCTCCTTCCGTAGCGGCTCTCAAACCGGAAGAATTATGTCCGGCAGAACAAGCCAAACAGATCAGCCTGTTCAACACTCCTTCCATGTATGAAATCACATTACCCGGCACAGATGGAAATGTATGGCATATCAGACAGGATGGAATGGTTTGGGCTTCTAAAAAATAATTAAACCTACTTTTCCCTTGATGGAAAAGTAGCCAAAAGATCAAGGCTACACCTGCCTCGCTACTCCGCATCCTGCGTTCGCTGTCGCCTCCGAAACTCGCTGCGCTCAAACAGCGGATGCTCCGGACGCTCTCTCCGGATGCTGCGCTTTACGCTCACCAGCTGAGGCCTTTCATAGAACGCAAAGCGTTCTTTTGTGATTGCCGACACTGCCTGTTAAAACAGAAAGTACTGTTCATAGTATATAATTATCAGTGTCGGCAATCCTAAGAGGAAGCGGAGCTTCCTGGGAAAGGCCTAAACGGGTGAACGTCCGCGAAGGGGGAAGACGAAGCGATTAAAAAAATCCGTTGTCTGAGCGTAGCGAGTTTCGGATTTTTCAGCAGAGTCTTTCACCGAAGCAGTGAAGCCGATTAAGCCTTGATCTTTTGGTTACTTTTCTATCAAGAGAAAAGTAACATACAAATAGGATAAAAATGAAACAATATAAATATCTTCTTTTTGACCTCGACGGTACCATTACCGACTCAGAGACCGGAATCACCCGGTGCGTTGCATATGCACTAAATTATTTTGGTATTCAGGTAAACGACCTACGGGAGTTATCCCCTTTTATCGGACCGCCTCTTCTGGATTCGTTCAAAGACTTTTACAACTTCACGGATGAACAGGCGACCGTTGCCGTTGCCAAATACAGGGAAAGATATGCCGACAAAGGCATTCTGGAAAATGAATTATATCCGGGAATCAAAGAACTACTGGCAGATGCACAAAAAAACGGTAAAACCGTGATACTGGCAACTTCCAAGCCGGAAATATTTGCCAAACGTATCCTCGATCATTTCGGGTTGAGCGACTATTTTTCTTTTGTTGCCGGTAGTGGCCTGGATGGCTCTCTTCACACAAAAACAGATGTGATCAACTATATCTTACAATCCAATCAAATAACCAATCTGGAGTCTGTTGTGATGATAGGCGATCGGAAACACGATATCATCGGAGCCAAAAACGTAGGGATCGACTCTATCGGCGTCTTATACGGCTTCGGAGATTATAAAGAACTTTCAGATGCCGGAGCAGATCATATTGCGGAAGATATTCCGGCACTCCGTAAATTACTCTTATAGCAGTAATTTACGGATTAAAAGATATTTTTTCCATTGATATTAATAACACAGACCGATCAGGTAACGGCAAAGAATATCACCACCAAACACGGCTACACAATAGAGAATACCCAACGAATACCCCTTCAGATTACAAGAGACCTTCAGTGCTTTGAACATCCAGACCAATACCCAGACCAGAAATATAACTCCGATCAATGAAAGCCATACTCCTACCAGGAAACCAGGTTGTGCCAACAATTCTGTCGGCGGCACATTCATATCCACTTTTGCCAGATTCTGCATCGGAGGCAACATATTGAACAAATTCATAAAGATGAAAGGAATCTGGGCAAAGGCAACTGTCCCCAACACATCGATCACCCTGATCCGGGAACGCGACAAGATCAACCCTCCGAGATAAAACAAAGTTGCCGGCACCATCCAAACAACCAGATGTTCGACAGCGTAACACCACCAGGCCGGATTCGGTGCCGGACCGAAATGCAATAAACCATGATAATGCCATCCGGAAAGATAGCTGATAACCGTGGATACGACCATTCCTAAAAGCCCCCACCCCAGCGCCTGAAAACCGGCAATCCATTCAAACGGATTAATCAGAAAATTCAACCATTGTCTTTTCATAACTATTCAATCTTATTTAATTTATCAATCAGATCATCCAATATATTCCTAACAGTAGGATAACTCACTCCCATATTCTTCGCCATATCTTTCAAGCTGCCACTCGACTTGATAAAATCAACGATAAATAACTGCTCCTTCTCGGTCAACCTTGCCAGAAGAGGCAGTTCAAAGTTCCCGCAAACCTCCGTATCACATTGTTCGCAAAAGAGCCGCCCCACTCTCAGAGGAGAATCACAGGCCGGACACTGTAACGGCAAACGTTTTCTGACTTCTCCCATAATCACTTCTGTTCCTTTATAAACGTACCCAATGACGAAAGCAAAACCGCATTAACCGGTAAAGAAGGATTTGTATAGACTGCCATCTGCTTCTGGGGATCGGTCGTATCACAATCTTTCAATACATGGTTCATCTTTTCGATTAAAAGAAGCTTTGCCGAAGGAGAAGCCTTCTTCAACAGTTCCGCATCCTCTACGAGAACCTGTATATCGGTTTTACCCTGCACGATTAGGCTCGGTATCGTTAATTCCTTGATTATCTGTTGAGGATTATATTTATACCATGATATCATATAAGGTTGAACCGATTGCCTGAACAGCGCGTCCATTCCAAACGGAACGTTCGCCACCAATTTACCCTGTCGCAACGAATCATTGATAGCGGCTACTATATTCCGGACCGATTCCGGTTGGGAAGACAACTGCTTTTCTATTATTTCATAAGCCGGCCTCCCCGCTCCGGCTAACGACACAAAGGCTTTTACTTTCGGATTATTACGGCATGCCAACATCCCGATCAACGATCCTTCACTATGCCCGATCACCGTAATACCCGTAAAGCGCGAATCTTTTTTCAAATAATCGATCCAACCTTTTACGTCATTCACATAATCTTCGAAACGTAGGTCTGCCTCTCTCTTTCCTGCCGAAGCACTGGAAGCTATTCCCCGCTTATCGAAACGAAGCGAAGCAATCCCCTGCTTTGCCAAATCTTCGGCAAGGTATCTCAAAGAGTTGTTCGTCATCTGCCCAATGGCTGAATTACCATCCATATCGGTCGGGCCTGATCCGGCAATCAATAAAACAACAGGAAAAGACTTCATTCCTGGGGGAAGAAGTAGTTTTCCATGAATATCTCCACTTTGAGTATTCAAGGTCACTCCCTGACCGGTCAATGGTTGCAACTGCCCGAAACAAGTCAGAAATACAAAAGAGAAAAAGACGCTGAATAATAATTTCATCTGTTTCATATTATCACCTTCCTAAAAAGTTATCCGGACAAATATAGAAATTATATTGAATAAAATTCAATCATATATAAATTTTATTCAACTATTTATAAATATAATTCATCCACAAATAGAAATAGAGCAATGAATCTAAATAAACAGGAGGACCAAACGCAATACATCAAATACGGTCTGAAATCTGTTTAATATCCTTCTTATTTAGATTGATTAATCTACTTTATCACCTTTTCTATGAAAATATCTCCCCAACAGGAGAAATGTTGCATTATTCCTCTTATTTTTGCATGTGATGGAAAATAATCAAGAATTTCTTATGGTAAATATTATTGACAAGATAAACTCTTCATATCCAATTTCCGATACAACGATACAAACATTGAAAGAACATGTCATTTTATGTCATTTCCCTAAAAAGCATCAACTGATAAAAGCTAATATGTTTTGCAAATCAGCTTACTTTATAGAGAAAGGAATGACCCGCTCCTTCTGGTTGGTAAACGGAGAGGAAATAACCACTTCTTTCGCCTATGAAGGAAGTATTGTCTTTAGTATGGATGAGTTGTACTATAATAAGGTAAGTGAAGAGTTTGTAGAAACACTTGAAGAAGTAGTAGCCTATCAAATATCACTGGCCGATTTGCTACATCTTTTTCAAACCAATATCGAACTGGCCAACTGGGGAAGAGTCATTCATCAGAACGAATACAGGCGTTTGCACCGCTCTCATAAAGAACGTCTTACCTTGTCAGCAAAGGAGAGATTTGAGGAATTCAAACAACAATTTCCCGAAGTGTATCAGCGTGTACAATTGGGCTATATTGCCTCCTACCTGGGGATAACCTCATCTACACTCAGCCGGATCAGAGCCCAGAAATAATCTTTATCCGGTACTATTTGACGTAGGACAAATTTTAGGACGCATAAGTTTTATAATTTTGGAGCTTCATAAGTTACACGTAATAATAATAATCTAAATAACAAACTCTTATCATGCAAAACATCTCTTCTGCTGCATTCACAGACAGTAAACCTCATTACGATCTTCTCGACGGATTAAGAGGGGTGGCAGCACTTTTAGTCGTATGGTATCACGTGTTCGAAGGCTACGCTTTTGCCGGAGGCACTACCATCGATAGTATCAATCACGGCTATCTGGCTGTGGATTTCTTCTTTATCCTATCCGGTTTCGTTATCGGTTATGCGTATGACGACCGCTGGTCAAAGACGCTAACCATGAAAGATTTCTTTAAACGCCGTTTGATCCGTCTTCATCCGATGGTTATCATGGGAGCGGTTCTGGGTGTTATCTCTTTCCTGATTCAAGGCAGTGTAAAATGGGACGGGACACATGTCTCTATTTCCTTGGTCATGCTATCCCTGCTTTGTTCATTGTTCTTCATTCCCGCCATACCGGGAGCCAGTTATGAAGTCAGAGGAAATGGCGAAATGTTCCCGCTGAACGGTCCCAGCTGGTCGTTGTTCTTCGAGTATATCGGTAATATTCTTTACGCCCTGTTCATTCGCCGTTTGTCAACCAAGGCATTGACTGTAGTTGTCTTTTTGATGGGAGCAGCACTGGCAGCATTCGCCACCCTCGACGTATCCGGTTACGGTAACATCGGAGTCGGGTGGACATTGGATGGCGTGAATTTTGTAGGCGGATTATTACGCATGCTCTTCCCCTTTTCTATGGGTATGCTTTTATCTCGTAACTTCAAGCCCATCAAGGTGAGAGGCGCATTCTGGATCTGTTCGATCATATTACTGGGGTTGTTCTCTGTACCATTCGTGGAAGGGACAGATCCGATTTCCATGAACGGACTTTATGAATCATTTTGTATCATCCTGATTTTCCCTATCCTTATCTGGGTGGGAGCATCGGGAACCACTACCGATACCAAGTCGACAAAGATATGTAAATTCCTGGGAGACATTTCTTTCCCTCTTTATATCATACATTATCCTGTGATGTACCTGTTCTATGCCTGGTTGATCGACAAAGAACTTTACACGCTCGCAGAAACCTGGCAGGTAGTCGTGGGTGTTTGTGTATTGAATATAGTTTTGGCATACCTATGCCTGAAACTATATGACGAACCGGTTAGAAAATGGCTGAGTAAGAAGTTCCTTGCCAGAAAACAGGCATAAAAGGAATTACCGGACGCAGATGACGCAGAAAGCGCAGAATATCGCAGATAAATTAAAAAAAAGTCTGCGAGACTCTGCGCTTTCTGCGTCCGGTAATACAAACATTTGATACGTCTTCTTTCGTTTTTCCGGCTATTTATCGTAAGTTTGTGAACCAATATAAACTTACAAACGAACTATATCATGAAACGAAACAACCTATGGATAACAGCCCTTGCACTGGGTATTACGTTATCCGCCTTCGGACAGCAAATCGGCGGAGGAATTTCTCCGGAAATGCTGCAACAGATCAAACAATCGTACAAAGGGACTCCTACCGACAAGGCTATCCATAACGCCATCAGTAATAACGATATCAACAAACTGGCGGTAAATGCAGAAAGTAAAAATAATTTCGATACTTATTTCTCCAATAAAGTAGACAGCAAAGGGATTACCAACCAGAAATCATCCGGCCGTTGCTGGCTATTTACCGGTCTGAACGTATTTCGTGCACAGGCGATCGCAAAGTACAATATGGGAGATTTTCAATTCTCGCAGAATTACTCCTTCTTCTGGGACCAGCTGGAAAAAGCCAATCTGTTCCTGCAAGGGATTATCGACACACGCGAAAAGCCGATGGATGACAAAATGGTGGAATGGCTATTCAAAAATCCGCTTAGCGACGGAGGACAGTTCACCGGAATATCCGATATTCTGGGTAAATATGGCGTAGTTCCGTCTGACGTAATGGTAGAAACCAATAGCAGTGAAAGTACAGGAAGAATGGCTAATCTGATCAGCCTTAAATTGAAAGAGTTCGGCCTGTATCTGCGCGACCAGTCTGCCAAAGGGAGTAAAGTAGCCGCACTGGAAAAGAGTAAAACCGAAATGCTGGGAACTATTTACCGGATGCTGGTCCTCAACCTGGGTGAACCGCCTACGAAATTCACTTGGACACGGAAAGATGCACAAGGCAATCCGGTTGAAACCAAAGAATACACTCCTAAATCATTCTTCGATGAATATATCGGCAAAGACCTGACAAACAATTATGTCATGTTAATGAACGATCCGAGCCGTGAGTACTACAAGTTATATGAGATCGATTTCGACCGCCACCGTTATGACGGAAAGAACTGGACTTACGTAAACCTTCCGATCGAAGATATCAAAGAAATGGCTATCGCCTCCATCAAAGACAGCACAATGATGTATTTCTCCTGCGACGTGGGTAAATTCTTCGACCGTGAACGTGGTCTGCTGGACGTGAACTATTACGACTACGGCTCACTGATGGGAACTACTTTCGGCATGGATAAGAAACAGCGTATCCAAACATTCGCCAGCGGATCATCACATGCCATGACCCTGATGGCCGTCGATCTCGACGCTAACGGCACACCAAAAAAATGGATGGTCGAAAACAGCTGGGGACCGGGTGCCAACAGCGGCCACCTGATCATGACCGACGAATGGTTCAATGAATATATGTTCCGTCTGGTAGTCGACAAGAAATATATCACCGACAAAGTAAAAGACGTTCTCAAACAAACACCGACCCGCCTCCCGGCCTGGGACCCGATGTTTACAGACGAATATTAATAGTTGGATTCTGGAACATAGAAAAATAACCCCGACAAACCTGGTCTGTCGGGGTTATTTTTTCTACACTATCTAATTACTTCTTTTTATTGCTTTTACTGCCTATCCAGGTTCCTTGTTTCCATAAATACTCCAATGGTCCTTGTTTATGGCACGACAACCAGTAACGGCTGAATACCCATTGAACGGTGAAAATAGCCAGTCCGATAAGCAAAGTCTCCGTAGCTCCGGTAACACGATACAACCCCAAGCCAAATCCATAATAAATACACACACCTATTATAGACTGCGAAATATAGTTGGTCAGGCTCATACGTCCATAAGGGATAATAAACTTCTGCCAGTTACACCCATTCTCCTTTTTGAACCAAATCAGCACAAAGGCCGAAACCAGGATCAGCATAAAGGCAAAATTGCCAAGAGATTGAGTTATTATCTTATAAGGAAGCAATACGGATGGATTATCTATATGTTCGGGGACAAAAACCCGAAGCAGATACAACGGAACGAATGCCAATATACCTATGCCTAAGACACGTTTCCAAAAGCCAATCGTACGGTCGTTCCTGATGAAAGAGCCATTACGTCCTAACAACATTCCAAACATAAACAAGGCCGATGTCTGAAACAACCGTCCATTTTCTACCTGCCAGAAGTTGCTATACAATTGTCCGTCCCATATGTTACTGCGCAAGACCTCCCAAAAAGAACCATTCATAGTCACTCCTCCTACCCGTTCCGAATAGATCATGAATCTATTCCCGATAGCGACATAATCCGGATCAGATAACGCATACAACATCCTGCCCCATTCAAAAGGTTGAAGCAACAGAAAGACAGCGATCCAAAAAACAATTTTATCTTTCAGTTTACACACCGGAATAAGGACAAAACCTGCAACGGCATAGAGTACCAGAATATCACCGTTATAAAATAAAGCATGAAGTTGGGCAAACAGAAACAACAGAACTAACCGCCAGGCAAAACGTCCCCGAAAATCGATCCCTTTTTGTTCCGCATGATGAAACTGAATATAGAAGCTGAAGCCAAAAAGCAAAGAGAAAGTAGCATAAGCCTTTCCACTAAACAGAAAGAAAAAGCTATCCCACATCCATTTGTCCAGAACCTGTAACCAGGCCGGCTGAAACTCCGGAATGAAATAAATATTATAATGTTCAAGATTATGCAATAACACAATAGCCAACAAAGCAAAGCCGCGAAGCGCATCTACAACATTCAAGCGTTCGGATTTTTGAATAGTATGTATCATTTCTTATTTATGTATCAGATATTCAATCTATATAAAAGTCTTTTATCTCATTTTCCCCAATCCGAAGGCTCTGCCCCCATCTGTAACACCAACGTTCCACCCTTCATCAGGTCGGCATGCATCAGATAACATTTATTGTAAGGATTTCCATTTAAAGTAGCCTGCTGGACATAGATATTTTCAGGGCTGTTATTGTGAGCTTCAATCACAAATGTCTTACCCTCCGCATAGTCAGGATCCAGATTGAAGACGATCTTCTCAAATACCGGGCTGGTCAGTTCATACCGCTGGTCGCCCGGACAAACCGGATGTAATCCACTAGCCGCCAATACGTACCAGGCCGACATCTGTCCTACGTCCTCATTACCGACCAATCCCAATACTGAATTTTTATAAGCATTCCGGCAAATATCCCGCGTCCATTTCTGCGTAAGTTCCGGAGCACCCAGGCGATTAAACAGGAAGGGTACATGATGTACCGGTTCGTTGGCGTGATTATAATATTGATTCCATAAATAGCCGGCAGGTGTTTGTTCAAACATATCCGTCAAATCAGCCAGAACCTTTTCCCGTCCGCCCATCAGTTTGATCATGCCTTCCACATCATGAGGTACGAACCATCCTTGCTGATAGGCATTACTTTCCACACAACCATATCCTTCAGCCAGTCTCCCCTGTTCCGGTAACGGCAAATATTCCCCTTTTTCATTACGGGGACGGAACCAGCCATAATCCGGATCGTAAAGGGTCGTATAAGTTCCTGACCTGCGTTCAAAAAGCTCCTTATCCGCCTCTTTCCCAAGCCATCCGGCCAAACGAGCCATACACCAATCGTTGTAGGCATATTCTAATGTATGAGAGATGGAACCCGGCGTATATCCGTTTTCATTATTTCCAAACATCCGGGATGTATGCAATGCATACTGATAAGCCTTGTCTATATCATACGAACGGATTCCTTTTGAATAAGCATCACATAACACTGAGATAGCCGGATTTCCCAGCATACAGCCCGAATAGGCATTCAGCAACTCCCATCGTTCCAGATAGTTGTTTCCGCTCTGGTCCGCAATCTCAACCAGCGAGTTTATCTGGTCATTGATCAGAGTCGGATTTATAATCGTTTGCAAAGGCATCTGGCTCCGGAAAACATCCCAACCACTAAAAATTGTCCGTTTAGAGAATCGGTCTGTTACATGCACCTGTTTATCCGCCCCCATATATTCTCCATTCACATCACTGCATACACGCGGATCGATCATCGTGTGATAAAGAGCCGTATAAAAGATATGCTTTTCATCTTCCGTCCCACCCGATACGGTGATTTTGGAAAGTGCGTCATTCCACAACTGCTGGCAGGAAGCCAATGTCGCATCAAAATCCCATGCATTCATTTCCGAATGAAGGTTCTCTTCTGCATTCCTCATACTGGTAAAAGAGATGCCGCTTTTCATCAGAATCTGATCTCCGTTTTTTGTATCGAAGTCAGCATAGAATCCGATATGCTTCCCCACATAAGAAGTTACGTCCGGAATGATCCGGGCATTTCTCACTACTTCATGATAGCGTTCACTCTCTATATCTCCGCGTTTGCGCGTCCAGTCGTCCGGTATATCGGCCGACCATACGCCATGCGACCGGAAAGGCCGGGAAAACTCGGCATAGAAATAGACGATATAGTCAGCTTTACCGTCGCCATTTCCCCAGCCACCGCCTTCGGGAGGACATTTCATCTCTCCACGGATCGTATGGTCATTGATCACTTCGATGGCTTGCCAGGTGGAAGTTCCTCCCACCCTTCTTGCCAGATCTATCTGGATACGCGATTCTTTACTTTCAGGAAATGTAAAACGCAACATTCCGCTATGAGGAAGTGCCGTTGCCTCCGCTTTTATCTGATAATCCGTCAGCATCACAGAGTAATAACCAGCAGATGCTTTTTCCGAGGACTTATCGTACCGGGACCGGTATCCCTTATCCGGTTCGTCCGGTGTACCCGAAAATGTATGCAGTTTCCCTACCGTCGGCATAACAAGCAGGTTTCCCAGATCGCCATACCAGCCAATCCCGCTCATTTGTGTAAAAGCAAAACCTTCGATAGAAGTATGCTCATCACTATAACCGGAACCATTATCCCCTCCGGTAATCGTATTAGGACTGACCTGTACCATACCGAACGGAGCCGTCGCTCCCGGAAAAGTTTTACCTAAACCATGATAAGCTCCACCCGCATCCATACTGGTGGAGGCACCGATAAAAGGATTTACATAAGAAGATAAAATCTCTTGCGATTCCTGGTTATCTTTTACAGAACCACAAGAAAACGAAACAACACAGAGAACTAATGAACACAAACTAATATTTTTTTTCATAATGCTATCGATTGATAAGAATAATATTATTATGACTACATTTCAAATTTTTCCATTCAGCTAACCTATATATGAAATATAAATTAAGGAAGCGGAAACGACTCAAAAACTTTATTTTGAATTTGAGTCATATCAATCAATCTCCTTTCAATAAGTTTCCAATCATATTTACCATTCAACATAACAATATCTTCTTCGAAATCTATGTCATCAAAATAAGTAATAGCCTTGAAAGGTCTGATGAGATTTGACCCGGGGAATTTACGCTCATACAACCTAAGCATTGAATTAAAAGGAAAACGAGTAGATAAAAAAGCTATATCAATAAAATCTTTTAGCCGCGAACCATTATCGGCAATAGCTGAAAGTTTCATGGCTACGATATCCTCCATACTATACAATCTTATATCAGACTCGGTGTATGGCTTCTCAAGATAACCATAAGAATGGGTAATGCAGTCTATCTTAACACCGTCTATGGTTCCCTTCAAGGTGTTTTTTTCCATGAAGTCAGTACGGAAACCATATTTATCACGAAGGAATATTTCTAGTTTCCCTGCATCAAATGATTCCGGTGTAAAAAGATCCAGATCAACACTGATTCTATGACCTAAATATAAAGCCAAAGAAGTTCCCCCTGCCAAATTAAAATTTGACATCACACTTTCACTTTCCAGCATTTTTAAGAGTTCAAGAGTTGATCTCGCAACAGTTTCCGTGTGTAACATTTTAGTTCTTCTTTTTTAAGATTAAAGGCAATACAGACAAAATTCATATCCCGGGACGACAAATTGGGAACTTCTTTTATTATTTCCCTAAATCCTTCTATACCGCCATACAATTTAAATGCAGCATAAAAATCCTTTAGCCATCCCCTCTCTATGACACGTTGAACTACTACTTTTCTTGATTTCCACCAATCAAAATGAGACAAGTCATATTCCCAAAGCAAGGATGACGAGATTGATGTATCACCAGTGTATGTCTTATATTCATCAAATATAGTCATTTCCTGTTCTTTTTGTACCTATACAAATTTACTACATTTCGAAAGAAGACACAATTATTCAAACGTTTTTATTATTCATCCTCCTCACAGCAAATATTTTTTTGTTGGATTGCTCAAATCGACTCTATTTCCAATGTTCCATACTCTTGTATTATCAGGGCTGCTATTACAAACTAACCAACAGATACGACGAGACTTATCTATTCCTCCCTACAAACAGGTTGAAAGGCAAAGACTCTTTATTGTCAGGAAGTACACAGTATACAGATATCGGCTTTGACTGTTTTGCGTTTGATTATCTTCGGTAAAAAGTAAGAAACTGTTTTGCCATTCTTGAAATAAAGTATTATTTTTGTTCGTGAGGAAGTCGTTTAGTTATTTGATTTTCAATACAACCATGAAACTTTGCCGACATGATAAAATGTACCCTCACCTTTTTAGTACTGTGAATTGTTCAGACTAATAATATAGTGCAAATGAATGTATCTGAAAAACATCCTTTCGTTTCGGTTGTTATGCCGACTTATAATGTCGGAAAATATATTGAAGAAGCTGTCCAAAGTATCCTCAACCAAACTTTTTTAGACTTTGAGTTTATTATCGTAGACGATGGTTCAACAGACCATACACCTGAAATCCTACGCTCATTTTCCGATCCTCGCATCCGGCTGTTATTCAATGAAAAGAATGAAGAAAAGCAAAATGTCACTGCTAAAAGAATCAGGGAGTGCCATGCGCCTTATTATTTGGGGAAATGACACTCTCTTTTCAATTAAAAACGGATATAAATTAAATTAATTATTATGCGATATGTAGTAATATTATTATCCCTGTATTTTTTTACTTCTTGTTCCGATCAAAAAGATAAAATTGATAAAACGATTATACCGGTATCAGAAGTAATAGGATCTGGTGAAGTTTTGAATTTGAGTGACTTCGCGAAATCCGTGAAGTATATCCCTTTGGAAACAAATGACAGTGTGTTGATAGGGAGACTTGAGCAAGCGATGTCGATAGGGGGCAAGCATTTGATTAGTGACGCTCCTTTTGGTAAAGCTTCACAGTATTATATATTTGATGAAGAGGGTAATTATGTTACCCAAGTAGGGAGCATTGGACATGGTCCCGGTCAATATAGTCATGTGAAATCAGTTGATATCGATTATCAAAATGAGAGGATATTGTTAGAGGCGATACCCAAGTGTTTTGAATATGATTGGAATGGGGGTTTAATTGATGAAAAAGTAAAATTGGATTCTGCAGGATATTATACTTTTCAGACGGTATATATTGGGACAGATTTGTTTTTATCAACAATATCTTCTCGAAAAAATCGTGAGTTCAAGGCTTTTTTATATGTGAAAGATAACGAAGGGTTAAAAATAACCCGAACTTACCCCAATCATTTCCAACG
This sequence comes from Parabacteroides sp. AF18-52, assembly GCF_003479145.1. Taxonomy (NCBI): domain Bacteria; kingdom Pseudomonadati; phylum Bacteroidota; class Bacteroidia; order Bacteroidales; family Tannerellaceae; genus Parabacteroides; species Parabacteroides sp. AF18-52. The sequence goes on along the minus strand of NZ_QUGR01000008.1, from coordinate 72,685 downwards.
GGAAAAAGTGGGTATAGACGAAGACAGTTTCGGGACACGGGATGGTAAGTTTTATCGTTACAAAAATCAAGTCCGATATTGGCGTAGTTGGGATGATACAATATTTACATTCAACGAAAAATTAGATTTGGAGCCTGCATATATTTTTGATATGGGGACTTATAAAGCTCCGATGGAATGGATGTCCTCTTTGCAGAAGGATTATGCTCAGGCAGGTTATGTATTTCCTCAACGCATTATTGAATCGGATCAATATCTGTTTATACATTTTAATTGCGGACGACATGCTCCTGAAAAGTATGAATATGAACAAGAGGCGGTCGGACAGGGCGTACGGACAAAACATAAACGGGTAAATGTAGATATATATGGTTTGTTTGACAAGAATTCCGGTAATCTTATTTTAATGAATCAGCCTGTCAAACATAAATATTTAGGTTTCCGTAATGATATAGATGGCGGTCCTTGTTTTTGGCCTAAATATATCTCACCGAAAGATGAAATGGTTACATGGTTTACAGCCGACAAGTTTCTGGAAATATACGAACAATTGCCGAATCCGTCGGCCGAACTGAAAGCAGTAGCGGAAAAGCTGAATCCGGATGATAATCCGGTGCTGATGGTGGTACAATTAAAGTAGAGACCATACAAATTTGAAAGAATAACCATTATACACATGAAGATTTATTTTACTTTTTGAGGTTGTCATATCAACTTAATATCAAATTGACAAAATGTTATCTTATGACCTGCAGGGTGAGCTGTATGGGATAGCGGAGACGATGATTGTTTTTATTCGATTGTAGAGAGGTTCGCCATATTCGATATGTCGTCATTTTAGATGTATTGAGATGATTTTGCTGTATTACCACCTCTATAATCGATATTTTATTGCAACAGATGGTCATCTGTGATTTTTTTAACACTAGAGAATCGACTGCTGTTTTGTCCGTTTAAGAAGCAGCAAAATGCTTAATAACATATAATCGAACCTTTTTTACATGCGCAAAAGAACACAAATATTCTTTTATTAACAAGTATACACATTTAAGCAAACAGCTATTTCAGTTACAACAAAAATAAAACTTATTTAAAATGAAAAATATTTCGTTTAAAACGAGTTTATCTTTTTCTTAACCGAGTTAAAAACGCGTATCAGTCAAATACTACGTTAATAAATGTATATATCCATCCTCTATAAGAGGTGTAATACAGGATACGTTCGTTACGGATATTCTGATTATCAGATCAAAATGATTACATATTGGATCTTATACCAACAAAATAACAATTATCTCGATTTCCGCGGATAAGCGTATTATAGAAGATTTAAATCTATAACACTGCATTAGGTTGCAAGCCGGTCATAGCAGTCATGTTACAAATTGACAAAACATTTTATTGAAGACCCGATGCATCAGAACACAAACCTAATATAACAATCCAAACATCCAAAGAGGAATCCGATTATGGTGTCCTATTTCTGTATTATCTACAGCCAGGAAGCTATCAGGGACATCCTTTATCTGGTCAAAAGTTTTTGTGCGTCCACCTACCTCAAATAAATAATGCCGATCGACATAGAAATCACCTTGAAGAGGTAACAACACTTCATGTCCCAAACTCAACTGATTAAAGAAAAAAGTTTCTCTCAATGTGCCTATATCTGCATTTGAAGACAATGCATACATTAAATTGGGATTATCCAAATAAATTTTATCCGGACGCGAAAGACTTTTATAATTTTTTGCCTGAGTAGTCAACAGTGACAATAATCCGCCCCGTTCCAATGCATACAACATTTTCAAACCTTGTTCCCGATTTGTTTCCAACTCCTTATATAATTCATTCATTTTAGGAGTATGCGGCACCCTTTCTGCTAAAATCATCAATAACTTTTTTACTTTTTGCGTAGTAATATACTGGACATCTTCCACCGCCGGCAAATCAGATTCAATTACTTGCCTGACAACTTCCTGCAAGCGAAAATCATATCCTTCAAAAGTATCTTTATAAAATGGATAATATCCTGTTCGAAGATACTTTTCAAACAAAGGTAGAATTTTCACCTGTTCCGTCACTGTCGATGCTACCGAAACATGATTATGCAGCAATTCCTCCAAAGAATATGCAGGTATATTTATTTCACATTCAAACTCCAGGAATTCCCTGAACGAAAGTCCGGCCAACCGATATACCATTTGTCTTCTCGATAAATCACCTTGCTGTACGTCAATCTCCAACATGGAAGAACCGGTATATGCCACATGCAAATCCGGATAGTCATCATTTACATTCTTTAACATTGTTTGCCATCGGGGATATTTATGTACTTCATCCAAAAAAAGATGTGTTCCCCCATGTGTATAATGATACTCTACTAAATCGTCCAGTGAGTGGGTTGAAAACCACAAATTATCCAAAGAGACATATAAAGCACGATCAGTCTGTCCAAAATTTCGCTTTATATGTTGAAGCAAAAGAGTCGTTTTGCCTACACCTCTGGCACCTTTGATACCGATTAACTTATCATTCCAGTTAATTTTCTCATAAAGAAATCGAGTAAAGGACATCGGTGTCTCCTGCAACTTTCTCCGATAACTCCGATAGATTTTTTCAACGCCTATTTCTTCCATTTGATTGATTTCCTCTTTTGTACAAAGATACTAGAATAAATTTCACAACGTCTTTATTTAAACATAAAACAATCTTCTAAAGTTCTTTATTTTACATAAAAACAATCTTGCAAGATTGTTTTTATGTCTTGATCATACCCAAACAACCTCTCTCCACTGTCTTCCCTTTTTCTGTGAAACATACCATCCTTCAAAGAACAGGGAACAAAGAGAAACTTTTTTTGTTTTCTATTTGCTTTATTCAACACTTCTCTATACATTTGTCGCCGTACACACCGATAAAGCGTTATTGGTCGGTACATTTTATTGATTACGGAAGCGTTTTAAAGATATTATCTTGGTTTAGAAACTTCGACAATTTCAGAACAATGGGATAATAGACAACAAAACGCTCACGTACCTTTCCTTGTTATATCTGTTCATAGGCATTGTTATATACATATGTCTTTATGGATATATAAATAAAAGGGCGTGAGTTGTTGTTTATATTCATTGTTCGGGCAGTCGAAGGCCTCTAAACCAGATATAATCAACAATCCTCACGCCTTCTTTTATTTGTATAACCATCCACTCCGGGGATTGATGGATATCTAGTATTTACATTTGTATGAAAAATCATGTTCTCAGTTTTTTTCATCGACTTGCCTTGATACTATTTTTATCAGGGATGTTTATTAGTCAGGCCTATGCGCAAAGAACTACCGTAAAAGGTATTGTAAAAGATCATTCAGGTGAAGCACTTATCGGTGTTAATGTTATGGAAAAAGGAAAGACCAATGGAACCATAACCGGTAGTGACGGAATGTTCAGACTGAATGTGTCAGGGGAAAAGCCGATATTGGTATTTTCTTATATCGGTTATGTAACGCAAGAGATTCCTGTTACCAATCAGGAAATACTCACAATCACTCTAAAAGAAGATACCGAAGAACTGGATGAAGTACTGGTTATCGGTTACGGTACAGCTAAGAAAAAAGACCTGACAGGTGCTATTTCCCGTGTAAAAGCAGAAAAAATGGAAGCGGAAGCTCCACGGTCCGTTCAAGACCTGCTGCGTGCCAGTGCCGCCGGTTTGTCCATCAGCATGTCTACAGATGCTGCCGGTACAGCCGACCTGCAAATACGAGGAAAAAATACGTTAAGTGCTGGTTCTGCTCCTCTCATCGTACTGGATGGCGTCATTTACGACGGTTCCATGCAGGATATCAATGCCATGGATGTCGAAAGCATCGATGTCCTGAAAGATGCCAGTTCCGTTGCTGTTTATGGAGCCAAAGCAGCCAATGGAGTCATTGCCATTACGACTAAAAAAGGAAATACGGGTAAGCCGGTGATTACTTTCAATGCCAACGTCGGCCTGGTACATAATTCGCGCTTGCCTAAAACGGTTGACGGAGCAGGCTTCCTAGCATTTCGTCAGGAATATGCAGAAGGTCTGCTATCCCAGGACGAACTAACTGCACAACCCGGCAAGTATGCCGACCCGCGCACCTTGTCATCGATGGGAGTCGATCCATTGACATGGTACAATTACGACCAGAAAAATCCGGGTTCAGTGCTGCCTGATGACAAGACACTGGTCACAACCTGGCTGACCCGTCTGAATCTGCAGAATATCGAAATTGAAAATTATCTGAACGGCGTGGAGACCAATTGGGATGACATCGTTTATCAGACCGGTCTGCAACAGGATTATACCACCAGTATATCCAACCGGACGGACAATTTCTCTTATTATTGGTCGCTGGGATACGCCGACCGTGAAGGAGTAAAAACCGGTGACCGCTACCGGAATTTCCGGTCACGACTGAATCTGGAATCGAAAGTTACTTCTTTTCTTACTGTCGGACTAAATTCTCAATTTGCGACCCGTATCGGTGGTTACCTGGCTGCCGATGTCGATCAGCGCGAGCATAATTCACCATACACGACCAACGAAATTGACAACCTGGATAGTCCGTACCGGATGTATCCTTCCGGCGACAATAATACCAAAAATCCGTTCTTCGACAACCTGTATCGCGACCGGCGCGATATCAACCATGATTTCAATGCCAATTTGTATGCTATCCTGAAATTACCTTTCGGGTTGGAATACCAAATGAATTTTACTCCCCGTTACCATTGGTACGAATATATGAACCATGAATCGTCCCAACATCCTGAATGGGCCGGAGAAGGCGGAAAGTCGGAACGAAAAAACGAGAAGACGTTCAACTGGCTGCTCGACCATATCGTACGCTGGAAACAGGAGTTCGGTAAGGATCACCGTGTAGAAGCGACGTTCCTGTTCAATGCGGAAAAGGGGCAATGGTGGCAAACGGTAGCCAAGAACCAGCAGTTTACCCCAAGTGACGTGCTTGGATACCATAATATCGGAGCCGGAGCCATTCCATCCGTCTCCAGTAACGATACCTACAAAACAGGAGATGCGTTAATGGGACGCGTATTTTATTCTTTCCGGGATAAATATCTGATCACAGCTTCGGTCCGACGTGACGGCTATTCCGCTTTCGGGCAAATGAACCCACGTGCCACATTCCCCGCATTAGCTTTGGGCTGGGTCTTTACTTCCGAAAAATTTATGAAAGCATCAGACAATTGGCTAAATTACGGAAAACTCCGTTTTTCCTGGGGACAGAACGGGAACAGAGATATCGGTCAATATGAAGCATTAGCTTCCCTGAATTCCGGACTGCATCCTTATATCGACCAGAACGGAAATGTCTATGTAACCTCCCAGATATACATCAACCGCATGCCGAACAGCGCATTGAAATGGGAACGTACGGCCTCTTACAATATAGGTATCGACTTCTCTGTGTGCGGAAACAGACTAAGCGGTAGCATGGAAACTTACATGGCCGAAACCAACGACCTGTTGGTGAGCCGTTCGCTGCCTTCCATTTTAGGGTACGATAATGTGAAAGCCAATCTGGGAACATTGACGAACCGTGGATTTGAGCTGACTTTGAATGCCAATCTGATAGAGAATAAAAACTTCTCTTGGAATTCAAGCGGAACTTTCTCATTCAACCGCCGGAAAATCAAACATCTGTATGGAGACAAAGAAGAAGTGAAGGATGCCGACGGCAATGTGATCGGATATAAAGAAGCGGATGATATAGCAAACAAATGGTTCATCGGTCACGATACAGATCAGATATGGGATTATGAACGCGACGGCGTCTGGCAGCTCGGAGAAGAAGAAGAGGCTGCCAAATACGGGAATAAGCCGGGAGATTTTAAATACATCGACCAGAACAACGACGGGGTAATGGATAACGACGATAAGATATTCCAGGGATATACAACTCCCCGTTACCGCTGGTCATGGAGAAATGAGTTTACATTCTATAAAAACTTCAATTTATCCTTTATGATGTATTCGCATATCGGGCAATACGGGACATTCAACCGGGCAGCCAATACAGGCGGTATGTTCGACCGGTATACCGTAGTAGATATTCCGCGCTGGACGAAAGATAATCCGACCGACGATTACGGACGCCTGGGATCCAAAAACATCGGTAGCAATTATGTAAAAAAGACATTTGTACGCATGGAAAACATCACATTGTCGTATAATGTTCCGCAAAACTTCCTGAAAAAATTCTCCGTACAGAACATGCGTTTCTCTGTTGCCGTTCGTAACCCGTTCGTCATCACAGGATGGACTTTCGGAGATCCGGAAGGCGGCGACACGACGCTGAGAACCGTCAATTTCGGTGTAAACTTTACTTTATAAACATTGATCAACCTATAAGAATTAAGATTATGAACAATACAAAATATCTTATACTGGCTTTAGCCGCGTTACCTTTACTCAACTCCTGTAACGACAGTTGGCTCGAACCGAAGCCCCTATCCTTCTACACTCCGGAAAACACCTATGTAGACGCAGCCGGTTTGTACTCCGCATTGGTAGCCTGCGAACGGAATATGCGCCACGAATTTTTTACCGACGGCGCTCCGATACTAACGGAAATGTACACAGCAGATATTGCCGTACATGGGAAAACCGATGAAAGCGGTTCGCTGGTCGATTTCGATAACGAGATGCTTCCTGCCCGTACGAAGAATGATATGAAAGGCAAGAACGGATGGTATTGGGCAGAAGGTTTTAAAGGGATCAAGTATGCCAATATTGTGATCAGCCGTCTCGACGCCGCCACATTCAAAGACGAGGCAGAGCGGAATGCAGTGCTGGGCGGAGCCTATTTCCATCGTTCCTACCGTTATTACAAATTGACACATCAGTTCGGGAACGTCCCCTGGTTAAGTGAAGAGATCACCCGGCCGAAGCTCGACTTTTATTCCTATGACCGCTGGAGCATACTCGAACAATGTAAAAAGGATATGGAGTTTGCCTATCAATGGGTTCCTGAACAGATGGACCGCGGCAGGGCTAATAAAGATGCTTGCGGCATGTTATTAATGAAAATATGTATGTCGCTGGGAGATTTCGACCGCGCCATCGAAGTGGGAAAGGAAGTAGTTGCCCGGCATCCGTTGATGACAGAACGTTTCACCAGCAACCAGAACAAACCGAATACAAACCTGATGCATGACTTACATAGCGTAGAAGCTAAAATAGACATGAACAATACGGAAGGTCTCATGTACGTGGTGGCTTATCCTGACATTGTCGAAGCCGGAGATAAACGTATTTATACGATGCGTAACGGACTCCCCTACTGGGCCAAAGGGGCAGCCATCAAAACTCCGGACGGAAAATCCGGGACAGCTATTGTTCCGGCCTCCGAAGACAAGAACACGGAGATCGATAATGATGCCAATTACGGCCGTGGTATCGGCACTTGCCGCCCTACGAATTATTTCCAGTATGAGATCTGGACCGATAAGGAAAAGAACGACTTGCGCAGTCCGAATAATCACGACAGCTGGAAACGTATGGAGGATCTGCGATACAATGAGCCGAGCCTGAAGAAGAATAACAGTCCGTGGTATGGCCAGCCGCTGGTTCGCCCGAATGACATGTCCGTTGCCGACTCTATCCGTTGCTGGTATATGTGGCCGCATTACAAACTGTTTGTTCCGGACCCTACAAAAACACAGGATTACCAGGGCGGTGAAACTCCCTGGTATGTCTATCGTTCAGCCGAAACATATCTGATGATGGCCGAGTGCTACTATTGGAAAGGGGATAATGCGAATGCTGCCGCCATGCTGAATGTTGTCCGCAACCGCGCCGGGGCAGAACCTTTGACCGGAACGATCGGTATCGCCGAGGTATTGGCCGAACGTGCCCGTGAACTGTACTACGAAGAAAACCGCCATGTGGAACTGGTCCGCATGTCCTATCTGTATGCTAAAACAGGCAAGGCTTGTGAAGAATTCGGGGGGCGCATCTATAAATTAGATAATTTCTCCGGTCCGGGCGGAACCGGGACAAACTGTAAGGATGCTGGAGTGAACTTTTATTTCGATTGGGTGATCAAGCATAATAACTTTTACAACAAAGGAGTCGTTATCCCTTATGGCGAATACCGGATGAGCGTACATCATGTACTGTGGCCGGTTCCGGAAAATGCGATCAAGACAAATACCGGAGGGGTTATCAATCAGAATATAGGCTATCCGGGAGCAGAAAATAATATTACTCCCCTGATGGTCGGTGAAGAAGCTCCGGCAACAGAATAAATCAATGAGAAAAAAGCGCAATACATAAAAACATCAACTATGCGCAAGGCTCCGGGCTATTGAATGAAAGTGGAATACACGGGATTTTGAGAACCCGGAGCTTAAAAAAACGAGTACCGATTGACAGATGTCTGTTTCTTATCCGGCATAAACCTGAAAAACATCTGATCAATCGGTATCTCTTTTTAAAACTGAATCGTTTGTAATATCTTATCGGTTGCCCCGGCATTATCACTAACGAAATGTCCGGCACTATTACCCGAAGCTTCCAAAACTTCATGATAAGTCAGCAACTCATCCATCTTATCACAGAAAACCTGTTTATCCGATACGGAAAAACCTCCTCCCACTTTGATCAGGTCGCGTGCTTCCTTGAATTTCTGGTATCTGGGTCCGAATATGACAGGTATGCCATAAACCGCAGCTTCCAATGTATTATGTATACCGGCTCCGAAACCTCCACCGATATAAGCGATCGTGCCGTAACGGTAGATCGAAGAGAGCAATCCGAAACTATCGATGATCAGGCAATCTTTTCCTTCCAGTAAAGACGGATCTTGCTTCACATCCGATAAACGGACGGAGGGACGCTTCAACAGCGACTCGATATACATCAGATGTTCCCGGTGGATCTCATGCGGCGCAATGATTAATTTCATCTCCGGATGTTCATTGAAATAAGGGATCAGTATTTCCTCATCCTGCGGCCAGGAACTTCCGGCAATAAGAGTAAGGTGTTTCTCTTCTCCTCCTTCACAAACAAAACGTTCCACATTCGGCAATTCACGGGCTTGGTTACGAACGTCCAATACCCGGTCGAAGCGGGTATCACCGGTAACCGTCACATTCCTGATACCAAATTCATTCAATAATTCTTTCGAGCGATCGTCCTGTACGAACAAATGTGTGAAGCAATAAAGCATCTTCCGGTATGAATAACCGAACCATTGGAAAAACAGCTGGTCACGACGGAAGATAGCAGAAATGATATAAACAGGGATGCCTCTGCGTTTTAACTCATGCAGGTAATTTCCCCAAAACTCATATTTTATAAATACGGCAATAGCCGGGTTTGCCAGATTCAGGAACTTTTTAACCCGGTAAGGCGTATCGAAGGGCAGATAACAAATAACATCTGCCCCATTGTAATTCTTACGAACCTCATATCCCGAAGGAGAAAAGAAAGTAAGCAGTATTTTATACTCCGGATGTTCCGCCTTGATCTTCTCCATCATCGGACGGCCCTGTTCGAACTCGCCCAGAGAGGAAGCATGAAACCAGATATATTTTGCATTCCGGTCGATCTTCTCACGAAGAATGGAATTCGTCCTCCATTGACCCAGACGCATGATCCGGGCCTTTTTATGGAATGGAGATATCAACGCAATGATAAATGCGTAAAAGTGGATTGCCAGACTATACATAACTTATTTAAGCACTTCAATCGCTCTTTCGATACGGCGAATAGATTCTTCTTTTCCTAAAGCTTCTGTAATATCAAATATGTGAGGGCCTTTTCCTTCACCGACCAAAGCCAAACGGGTAGCATTCATGATATTTCCCAAATGGTATCCTTTGCTTTCGATCCAGGCTTTCACTTCTTCTTCGGTTCCTTCGATATCGAACGGTTCACGAACGCGCAGCACTTCGATCAGTTCTGCCAACTGGACTGCAGAATCGGCTTTCCAGCGTTTTTTCGTTGTCTTCTCATCGTATTCGGTCGGAGCAACAAAGAAGAATGCACAAACATCCCATAATTCCTTAATAAAAGAAACACGGTCTTTCATCATTCCTACCACTTTTTCCACATAAGCCGGTTCGGCTTTTACACCGTGGCTTTCAAGGATAGGCATGAACAGTGCTGCCACTTCTTTATTGTCTTTCTTCTGGATATACTGGTGGTTGAACCATTTACCTTTTTCATAATCGAACTTGGCACCGGCCTTGCTGCAACGGGTAAGATCGAAATATTTGATCAGTTCATCCATGCTCATGATCTCCTGATCGTTACCGGGGTTCCATCCCAGCAGAGCAAGAAAGTTAACGACTGCTTCCGGCAAATAACCGCTTTCACGGTATCCCGAAGAAATATCGCCGGTCTTAGGATCATGCCATTCCAACGGGAACACAGGGAATCCTAAACGGTCACCGTCACGTTTACTCAGTTTACCGTTCCCTTCCGGCTTCAGCAATAAAGCGAGGTGGGCAAATTGCGGCATCGTATCCGCCCAACCCAGATAACGGTATAACAGGACATGAAGGGGAGCACTCGGCAACCATTCTTCACCACGGATCACGTGAGTTACTTCCATCAGGTGGTCATCGACAATGTTTGCCAGATGGTAAGTAGGCAGCTGGTCAGCCGATTTATATAATACTTTATCATCCAGGATAGAAGAGTTGATCACTACTTCACCACGGATGATATCGTTTACATGGATATCTTCGTTCGGTTCGATCTTGATACGGACAACATACTGGTTGCCGGCATCGATCAATGCCTTTGTTTCCTCTGCAGAAAGTGTCAAGGAGTTGCGCATCTGCAAACGGGTAGATGCATCGTACTGGAAATTAGCGATTTCCTGACGTTTGGCATCCAGTTCCTGTGGTGTATCGAAAGCGATATAAGCCAGACCATCGTTCAACAACTGATCGACATATTCCTTATAAATAGCCTTTCTCTCACTTTGACGATAGGGACCCTGTTCGCCTCCAAAGTTCACACCTTCATCGAACTTGATACCCAACCAGGTAAGAGCTTCAATGATATACTTCTCGGCTCCCGGAACAAACCGTTGAGAATCGGTATCTTCAATACGTAAAATCAAATCTCCGCCATTTTGTTTGGCAAACAAATAGTTGTATAAAGCAGTACGAACACCTCCGATATGCAGCGCCCCTGTCGGGCTGGGTGCAAAACGGACTCTAACTTTCCTTTGAGTCATAATTCTTTCATTCTATAATAATGCGGCAAAAGTAGTCCTTTTTTTTCTCTTACTAAACTTTTTTATGTACATTTCGCCCTCAAATGAGAATCTTATGAAACTAAAAAACTATAGCATACACCCGGCCGTATATTTCATAGTAGCATCTCTGCTAATTGCTTACTTTTTCCCGCGTGAGGGGAAATTCCGTTATCAGTTCTATGAAGGCAAGCCCTGGAGGTACGGATTGCTTACTGCGCCGAGCGATTTTCCTATTTATAAAACCGATGCCGAAGTCGAAGCAGAAAAAGACAGTGTACTGAAAAACTTCGAGCCTTATTTCCGTATGGACGCGACTGTCGAAAATACGGAAGTCGACAAGTTACGGACTGCCTACAACAATGACCTGAAACGGAAAGCGACGCCGGCTTATATGCAATACATCGAAAATAGCCTGGTCAGCCTGTACAAAAAAGGGATCATAGCCCCGCAGGAAGTGGAAAACCTGAAAAAGAACAACTACGAACGCGTTAACCTGCTGGAAAATAATATTGCACATTCCCGTTATGCCAGCGACTTTTTCACGGTAAAAACAGCTTATGAGTTCATTATAAATAATTGTCCGACCCGTTTGGACAAATCGATCCTGCAGTCTTGTGATATTAATAATTACCTGACGGAAAACGTATCGTACGATGAAGCGATGTCTGAGAAAGTAAAAGACGATATGCTCCGGGGGGTAGCACTGGCTAACGGTATGGTACAGGCGGGGGAACGCATCGTTGACAGGGGAGAAATTATTGATAATCATACATACAATGTGTTACGTTCCCTAAAGATCGTACACGAAACAAAGTCGGGCGGTGCCCAACGTCAAAGTATTATCCTTGGCGGACAATTCGTACTGGTCTTCGGTATGATTTTCTGTTTCTGGCTATACCTGTGGTCCTTCCGGTTGAAGATATTACATAACAGACGGAACGCGCTGTTTCTCGTCCTGTGTATATTTGTCAGTTGTATATTGACAGAGTTGTGTGTCACGTATGCACTGTTCAATATTTATATATTGCCTTATGCGATTGTGCCGATCGTTGTCCGGACCTTCTTTGATTCCCGTACAGCCCTGTTTACGCATCTTATCATCGTATTGATATGTTCGTTGATGGTACCTTTCCCGCATGAGTTCCTGCTGTTACAGATCATAGCGGGGATGGTCGTTACCTTCAGCTTGAGAGACCTGTCGGAACGTTCGCAGCTGATCCGTTGCGCATTCCTGATCTTTATGTCTTATACATTATGTTATATCAGTCTTGCCTTATATCAGGAAGCCGATTTCAACAAGATCAACTGGCTGATGATCCTGTACTTCGGTATTAACTTCATTCTGTTGATGTTTACTTATATTCTGGTTTACATGCTGGAAAAGACCTTCGGATATGTATCGAGTATCACGTTGGTGGAATTATCGAACATCAATACGCCTATTCTTAAAAAGTTATCGGAAACATCTCCCGGAACATTCCAACACTCCCTGCAGGTCTCTATCCTGGCATCGGAAGCGGCTGCAAAAATCGGAGCGAATGCGCAACTGGTGCGAACGGGAGCCATGTACCATGATATAGGAAAAATGGCAAACCCGGCTTTCTTTACCGAAAACCAAAGTAGTGTGAATCCACATGGCCAGCTGACTTTCGACCAGAGTGCCAAAGTGATCATCAACCATGTCACCGATGGAGTAAGGATAGCCGAGAAGGCATTGTTACCGAAAGCTGTCGTCGATTTCATCCGCACACATCATGGATTGGGGAAAGCCAAATATTTCTATAACTCATTCAAAAACCAATATCCGGATAAAGAGATCGACGAAAAGGTGTTTACTTATCCGGGACCTAACCCGTTCTCAAAAGAGACTGCCGTGCTGATGATGGCGGACTCTGTTGAAGCGGCCTCCCGCAGTCTGAAAGAACATACGGAAGAGAGCATCAAACAGTTGGTGGATAAAATTATCGACGGACAGATCGCTGACGGATTATTAAAGAGTGCTCCGCTGACCTTCCGGGACGTGGAAACCATTAAAAGTGTTTTTGTCGACAAGCTGAAAACGATGTTCCATACCCGTATCAGTTATCCTGACCTGAAGAAATAGTTTCCAATAATCCGCCACAGGCGTCTTCCAGTAAGTCGAGAACCAACTCAAAGCCGGAGGCGCCTCCGTAATAGGGATCGGGGACATAATCGTATAATTTATTACGGGAATATTCCGTCATCTGGTGTATTTTAGCAACAGACTCCAGGTCGGGGGCCTTCTGTTTCAGGTCATCGATATTACGATCGTCCATCCCGATGATCAGATCGAAATCATAGAAATCGGAAGTACGGACAGGACGGGAGATAGAATCGAGCACATAGCCCCGCCGTGCTGCATGGCTACGCATCCGCTGGTCGGCACGTTCTCCTTCATGATATCCCATGATACCTGCCGAATCGACTTCGATAGAATCTTCAAGACCGGCATCCTTTACCAATTTCTTCATCACCGCTTCTGCCGACGGAGAGCGACAGATATTTCCGAGACAAACAAATAACAATCTTATCTTTTCCTGCTTCATCATACTGGTCATTTAATTGTTTTTTTAATTGAATACTTCATTGTTTACGCCGGGTCGACATCATAGTGCACTATCAACTGTTTAAAAGGAAGATAGCGTTGCATTTCCGAATGAATTGCTTCCAGTATCTCCCTAACAGGGGCAATCGCTGCAGCTATCTCGATTTTCAGAACGATCTTTTTAATATGCAATGTCTGTACCCGGGTGACAGGCGGAGTCACAGGGCCTAATACCCTTTCTCCTAAACGGACACGCAACTTTTCTGCATAGATTGTCGACATTTCCTGCAAGACGGTCTCATTACGGCTCCGGAGCACCAGAACAATCAACCGGTAATAAGGCGGATACCGGAACATACTGCGCTCGCTCAACTGCAAACGGACCATTTCCCGATAAGCAAAATGCTGTACCATCCGTATCAAAGGATGCTCCGGCTGGGAAGTCTGTAAAACAACCGTACCGCGTTTATCCCTCCTACCGGCACGCCCACTCACCTGTACCATCAGCTGGAAAGCGCGTTCGTGAGCCCGGAAGTCTGGGTAATTCATCAGGTTATCGGCATTCAGAATACCTACTACACTCACATTTCCAAAGTCCAACCCTTTGGACAACATCTGCGTCCCGATCAGTATCTGCGTCTTCCCTTTCTCAAAATCCGATATAATACGCTCGTATGCCGTACGGGTACGGGCTGTGTCGAAATCCAGCCTCTCGACTTTTGCCGCCGGAAACAAAGAGGCGATCTCCTCCTCCACCTTTTCCGTACCGAATCCCATCATTTTTAACTCTGCACTCTGACATTCCGGACAATGGGGCGGTAACTGAATAGTATATCCGCAATAATGGCAGACCAGTTGATTATGGTATTTATGATAGGTCAGGCTGACATCACAATTCACACAATGAGGGACCCAGCCGCAACTCTTACATTCGATCATCGGAGCGAACCCACGCCGGTTCTGGAACAGGATAGCCTGTTCGCCACGAGCAAGCGCCGCATTTACCTTTTCAACCAGCAAAGGAGAGAAAAGCGTATCTTTCATGATCTTTTTACGCTTCAGTTCTTTTATATCGGCAGTTATGATCTCCGGCATCAGGCAATCGCCGAAACGGGAAGTCAGTTCTACCAATCCATATTTACCGGTCGTTGCATTGAAATAAGAGTCGATCGAAGGGGTCGCAGACCCCAACAATGTCTTTGCCCCGTGCATCCCCGCCAATACGATAGCAGCATTACGGGCATGGTAACGTGGTGCCGGGTCTTGTTGCTTATAGGTATTCTCATGTTCCTCATCCACAATGATCAACCCCAGGTCCTTGAACGGAAGAAAAAGAGAGGAACGCACTCCCAGTACGACCATCGGTTCTCCCCCATGAAGCAGCTTATTCCAAACCTCCACACGTTCATTGTCGGAAAATTTGGAATGATATACCAGCAACTTGTCTCCGAACAACTTAGCCAACCGCTCCGTGATCTGGGTCGTTATAGCGATCTCCGGAAGCATATACAAAACCTGCCGGCCCATCTTCAACACCTCATCGATCAGACGGACATAGATTTCAGTCTTTCCGCTCGAAGTAACTCCATGAAGCAAACAAACCTCTTTGGAAGTAAAAGTATCATGTATCTCGTTATAGGCTTTTTCCTGTGCCGGACTTAGCAAACTAAGCGACTGCAACCGGCATACCGGGACTTGCAAACGTCCGACTTCTTTCTCATAACTCTCCAGGACTCCTCGTTTCAGCAAACCTTCCAATATAGCAGATGAACAGCCACTGTGCTCCATTAATTCTTTTCTTGAAACCTCCTTACTCAGAGCAGGGTTTAAAGCATGACTTAAATCGAGAAAACAAACCAGCAAAAGTTCCTGTTTTTTTGCCCGCTTAAAATCGGCAAAAACCTCCTGTAAACGTTCCTCAGTAGCATATTCCTGCGACAACCGGATAAATGTCTGCATTTTCGGAACAAACCCTCGTTTCATTTCTTCGCTGACTTCAACAGCTCCACGAGCCATCAAAGAAGCCACAACCGGTACAACATTACGCAATCCGGTTCTTTTCTCCAGTTCCGATACAGTTAATTTGAGTACACCTTTGAAGGCATCCAGTACTGCTTGTTCATTGGGGCGCAAAGGACCGTCTGCCTCAAAATCAACATTATAAGTCACAGCCGTTTCACTTTCCAGTTTTAACCCGGAAGGTAAGGCTGCTTTATAAACATCTCCCAGTTTACACAAATAATAAGAGGCTATCCATTTCCAGAAACGAAGTTGCGGCCTGCGCAACACGGGACTTGCATCCAGCAAGGCATAGATCTCTTTTGTTTCAAAATCCGTATTCGGCCTACGTTCATGCACATCCATGACAATCGCTGTGTAATAACGTTTCTTACCGAAATGAACAATGACCCGGCAACCGGGAGTTACGGCAGCCTCCAGGTCCGCAGGAATGCTATAAGTATAGCTATTTTCCAGCGGCAGGGGTAGTATGACATCTGCATATTTCATTTACGATGCCAAAAGTAACAAAAAAGGCCGGACTGTTAAAGCCCGACCCTTCATATCTTATGTCTGTTATCAAAACAAAATGGCAGCAGTAATAGACCATCCGCGGTTCTTGGCATTCAGGTCGAATTTCTCAGAACTATAGTTATCGGTTAGTCCCAAACCGTAATTTACACCGATCTGCAAATGACTGATCAGTTCCGCACCTACACCGAAGTTAAGGCCTGCACTAAAGTTTTTCGCTTTTATCTGATCTCCTAAAACATCCCATATTTTATCCCCTCCCACACGGAAACCGACATACGGACCGGCAGAAAGATAGGCTTTGACAAGAGGAATACCGAATTTCCATTTCAGATTTACCGGTATATCGAGATAATCTGTTTTCATACTTGTTGAAGATGCCGATCCTTCCGCTTTCATATCTACTCCTTTCTGTGAATAAAGGATCGCGGCATCCAACCCTATTCCGACCAGAGGAATCGTTGTTTCGATCATCGGACCGATCTGGAAACCTGTCACGTTATCCGCTTTCAGTATATCGGAATTCAGATGAACGGACGATATGTTTAAACCGCCTTTCACCCCAAACTTCAGCTGGGACTTGGCCGGTACGGCTATGAATACCATCAAAATAATCAAAACTAAACCTGTAACCTTTTTCATATTGCCTGTTGTTAATTAATTACTGTTTGCAAATAAACATACTTTTCCAATAATAAACAAGTATTCCAGCCTTACTGTTCATTCATTAAAAAGAAAAGCATGCACCGGGCACGGAGCTCATCCCGCAAACCGATCCATGCCTCTTTTCCTAATTATTATGGCAAAATAATTAAAAACAAATACACCAAGACAACGACAGGATGAACGGGAGTAAGAATATAGAGGCAGAATTGCCTTTTGTTCTCTTCCGGCCTTTCCTCGAAGCCGTCGAAATAATATGCCTTGCAGGTCTTCTGACTTACTTCCGGATCGGGCGCCTTCCCAACTTTTGTCAGTTGACAGTTGATAGTTGACAATTGACAGTTAAACTGTCCACTGTCCACTGTTATCTGTCAACTCCTTCGTCAGTGGCACGAGTGTTGCCTTATCCGTTATGAAGCTTACAGCAGCGGGACTGTCCGGGATTTTCACCCGATTCCCTTTTAATCCTTTCCTGCGAATACAGGCCAGGAACAATGCATGCCGCAAATATAGAGAGTTTTTTCGGATTATCACAACGAATGCCTATTTTCGTTAGAGACTATTCTATTTTAGCCTGATCGGTGCTTTGTTTCAATCGATCCAACACTTTCTCCCGCAAATATTCGGGAAACTCCTTATGGAATGGAAAGCTGGATAGTAAATCTAATTCTTTTTCAACAGCGGAAGAATCTTCAGGCCTGTCGATAAAATTGCCATAATAAGTGTTACCTTCAAATTTGGTATTAATGCTATTACCTGTCACAAACTTATATTGCAGTTCATCGTTCATGACATAGAAGATATTCCGCTTGAAAACCGTATTCTCCGCCCAGGGACCACCCCAGTTATCCATCACGAGCACTGAACGATCTATATCGGGAGAAGGCTTTTTCATGATAACGATTACGTTATCCTCAATAGCCGTCTGTTTAGCCGGTCCGGAAATATGGATTACCGGAGAGAACCAACCCGGACGAGTCGGATACGGACGCAAACCGTCATTAATACTTACATTGTGGCGGATAATCGTATTTTCTGTACCTATATTATACGGCTCTCCCAAAGAGTTACCTTCATTACAAACCATCACAAAACCTCCGGCATTATCATGGCTGAAATTGTACTGGATAAGCGTATTACGACAATTATAATCCGAATCGAATCCTTGTGCATCCCACTTCGCAAACTGACCACTTACTTCGTTGAACTGGATAATTGTATTATCACAACTCCACGGCCATATCCCGGCTGCGGCATCTTCAATCCTTAACAGATCAGGACTGTCCCTCACCACATTATGTTCGACCAATGCACCGTCACAAGCGATCGGGACAATCCCATCCCCCGGAACTTGTTCGATCAGATTCCCCCGGATAACGACATTCAAACTCGGGAACCATTTATCACGACCTGAATTTCCATTTCCGGTAATGCCATTTCGATGACAACGATAGATATGGCAGTTCTCAATCAGTAAATCGACAAAACGGGTCGGTACTTCTTCTCCACCATTATGCCAGTAAATACCGTTTCCTGCTCCTTCATTCTTAATACAACTACCGTTCACATCATGAACAGTCAGGTTCTTTAAATGGATATGGTGAACATCTCCTTTATCCCAGGCGTAAATAATCACTCCGTTCCTGCCCGGATCCGGTTTTTCTCCTTTGTTTGTTATCTCCAGATTATTAACCTCCCAATATTCAATACCTTCAAGCAACACGGTATGTTGCTTGAGCCCGTTACCATGTAAAACGGGCTTTTTGCCTTCTTCATAACTACTGACAATGACAGGCATTTCTTTACTACCACTACCTTTCGGTTCAAACTGTCCTATGTATTCCGTACCCGATTTGAACAAGATACGGTCACCTGGTTCGAACATCTGTTCATTCAGTTTTTTCAAACTCTTCCAGGCGGTTGAAGGTGAATTTCCTGTGTTGCTATCATCACCCGTCAGACTATCCATATAAAATGTCCGCGAAACAGGACTACAGGCACATAGCAATAAAGCCAAAAGCAAAGTGCATATTTTCATCTCTAATTAATTTATTTGTTAACCAATATTCAAAAGGGGATGTAAAAAGTCCATGTTAAGGAACCCTGATAACAGGACTTTAATACATCCCTAAACTTATCATTTTACCAATCCGGATTTTGATTCAATAGTGTATTTTTAAATAATTCAGCATTCGAAATAGGATATAAATACATTCTGTCATTCCAGGTCCGCTGATCGACCAGTTGACGAGTGTAAATCAAATCATTCCCTTTCTTTTCTATTTTTACCCCATAAATATCCATCGTCTGATCAGCGATCTTCCATCTTCTGACATCCCAGAAGCGATGATCTTCGAAAGCCAGTTCTACCTGACGTTCGTTCCGTATCCTTTCCCGGAAGTTATCCGTAGCAACACCCGGCATACCGGCACGCGTCCTGACCTGATCAATGGCTGCACGAGGCGATAAAGTAAATGTATTATCCGTATAATCCGGATTACCATACGCCTCATACAACGCTTCCGCATAATTGAGCAATACCTCTGCATATCTGAAAAGGACCCAGACATGGCGGCCGGTCGTTGTATTGTTCGGATCCAGGCTAATAGACTCCAACACATACTTTTTCAAATAATAGCCAGTAGGAGTCGCCCCGTCGATAGGAGTCCCGTTTTTACCACCGATGAATGTTTCAACCGTTGCATTCTTGAAAGTCGATCCATTATATAACACGGTCTTGAACAAACGAGAGTCTCTTTTTTCCGGATTATATATGTTACTGACATGCTCCGGATTCTTCCAGTCGAACCGGCTGCCGTCACTCATTTCAAAGGCATCCACCAGATTTTGTGAAGGGCAGGTTCCCGAGTTTCCCCCTTCGTATCCTATCGGGAAATTTAGCTTCTCAAAATTGTTGGAATTACCCTGCCGGGTTTCCAGGATCAATTCTTTTGAAGACAAATTATTCCAGCTGCTTTCATCAAGCAATTGATACCACCCTTCAGATTCAGATTTGTCAATCAATTGTTTAGCTGCTTTTGCCGCTTCCACCCATTTCTCCTGACTGACAGCTCCCGCATATAACGGGCTGGCTGCATACAGCAATACTCTCGATTTCAGTGCCATGACGGCTCCCTGCGTGATACGGCCGGTTTCAGCTCCCGGCATATCTTTGTATGATACCGGTAATTTATCGGCAATCTCATTACATTCGCTGACAATAAACCCGATTACTTTTTCAAAATCTGCGGGTGCCACCTTATTCGCGTCTTCCAATTCCAGACAGTCCGTTATCAGAGGAACATTTTTATAACGCTTTGCCAACTCAAAATAGTAGAATGCACGTAAAAAACGTGCTTCATAAGGATAATACTGATATTGTTTCATTAAAAGCGCATAATCATCATTCCATTCTATATTCTCAAAATCTTTTTGATGATTCTCCAGAAACATGTTAGTAGTCCGGATCGCTGCATAATAGTTTCCCCATACATCGTCTATCGTCAGAATCGGACTCCAGGAACCATTATTATACCGGATAATATTGGAAGTGCTCCATGCATACTCCGCCTCATCGGTTGCAGCCGCACGAGTCGCTCCGTCAAAACTTCCAAAATCTACCGGTAGATAAGAATATGCTGTTGTAAGCACACCTTTCGCCCGGTCAAAGTAGACAAACATATCCTCCTTCCCGTATCCGGAAGACTCACTGTAATCCAGATAATCACAAGAAGGCAGAGATACTGCAAAAGCCAATATGGTTGATAATAGATACTTATTCATATACGTCTAATTTTAAAAATCGAGAGTTAATCCTATGTTATATGATCTGAAAGAAGGATAAGTGGCATACATCTGCTCCGGGTCCATATCTTTCACATGATCTACGGAAAAGAGATTCATACCTCTGGCAAACAAGTTGATATTTTCGAGCCTGATCTTGTTTACCCATGATTTAGGCAATGTGTATGCTATTTCCAGATTTCTCAACTTCAGAAAATTTCCATTTTCAGTCCAGATAGAACTGTTTCTGAAGTTATTATCGTTCTGTTTTGTAGTCAGACGCGGATACATGGCATCAGGTGTAGACGGTGTCCAACGATTCTCCAGATAGTGCAGAGATACATTCCTGTTGCCCACCAGCGGCCAGTACATACTTCCCATATCCTTTACCAGCGTATAGTTAGCCACACCTTGGAAATCAGCCCTCAAACTCAAATTTTTATATCCTAAAGCAATGGTAAAGCCATATGTTATTTCCGGCAATATCGTACTATAGCCAATAGCTACTTTATCATAATCATCAATCACTCCATCATTATTCTGATCTTTGTATTTTACATCGCCCGGAACCACTTTCGAGAATGATTGCGGGGTACTGTTAGCAACATCCGTCTCATCTTTAAAGAAACCGATGGCTTCCAGACCATAATACTGACCGATACGATTGCCTGTGTTTTTCAAATAATCATATGGTTGATAGCCTTCGTCCATATTCACAATCTCATTACGCGCAAAAGTAAAGTTACCGGCAAGCATATAGGTAAAATCACCTATACGGTCGTTCCACGACAAGCCCGCTTCAAATCCATAATTTTTTACTTCGCCGTCATTCAACATCGGGGTCGTAACACCCAATACCGTAGAATAAATAGGAGCCGAATTAACCAGGATATTCGTCCGTTTTTCATAAAAGACATCAGCCGATAAAGAAAGCCGGTTGAATACCTCCATATCGATACCGAAATTAAATTTAGAAGCTGTCTCCGGCTTTAATTTTAAATTAGGTAAACGAATTTCCCCATGACCGGATGCAGAATTATTGTTATCACCAAAATAATATGCGCTGGTACCTGTTTTGAAGTAATATTTATCGTAATCATACGCAAACCTGTCACTTCCGGTAATACCCCATGAAGCTCTGGCTTTCAAATAATTGATAGCTGTTGCATTTTGCATAAAATCTTCTGAAGAAATCACCCATCCGGCTGAAATAGCCGGGAAGAATGCATACTTATCCGAATTACCCAGTACACTGGAGCCTGAATAAGTCAGTACCAGATCAGCAAGATATTTATTTTTATAAGCATAACTTGCATTTCCAATATAACTTTGGCGACGGTATGTCTGATTCAACCCATTCGGAGAGTTTTCCTCCTGATGATAAATAACTGAAGTATTCAACTGATGCGTATCCAGCCAGTTCTTTTCATAATTCACTTTTGCTTCAAAAGTAGTGACACGGCTCTGAGACCCTAAACTGGAGCTAAAAGACAAATCTGTCTCCTGTCCATAACGTACACGGGTTATATCTGTGATGTTACCTCCATTATCCCTGACCGGCTGCAGACTTTCATACACGTAATTTTTTGTTTTACTATCCCAGTAACTGGCTTGGTTATCATAAGCAATCGCCAGTTCTGCACTCAGGCCGGGAGTAAGTACGGATAAATCCTGCAGGATCCGTAAATCGGCATATAAAGAACGATCATTTCCTATGGAAAAACCTGTTGCTACCGATTCTGCAACCGGGTTCTTACGGATATTATCACCTCCCCATACTCCGGTACTCGTTTGGATAGGAAAAGCTGCCGACGGTACATTATAAATCATGGGGAACAATGTCGGATAGTTCGTTGCCGGACGATTATGTTGCGATAAAATACCCAACAGATTCAATTTGATCAATGTGAGTTTCGTCGCATTAATATCCAGATTAGCCCTTGCACTCAGTTTATCCCATTCCATCTGACTGGAATAATCCGGACTGAAGTGATCGGTATTCATGAAACCGTTATCACCTATATAATTGATGGCGGCAAAATAACGTATATTCTTACCTCTTCCTGTAAAAGAAGCATTGAACTGATGAGTCGTTCCTTTATCTTTCAGAACCTCATCTGCCCAATTTACACTGGGGAACAGTTCCGGCTGAGTTCCTGATTGAAAAGCTGCCAAATCAGACTGGCTATACAGGGCTGCCAGTCCGTCCATCTGCAAAGCTTCATTCATCGCCTGCGCATACTGGTATCCGTTTGCCATAGTCGGAATACGAAAAGGCGTATTCAGTCCAAACTGATAACTGGCTTTCACCTTCATGCCGGAAAGCTCACCACGCTTAGTCGTAACCAATATTACCCCGTTGGCCCCCCGTACTCCGTACAATGCCTGGGATGCGGCATCTTTCAAGACCGTAACACTTTCTATTTCATCCTGAGAAAGAGAACTTAACGGACGTTCGAACCCGTCGATCAAAATCAAAGGAGTCTTTGTTCCGGTTGTTCCGGTTCCTCTGACAAACATTTCCGGATCACTGCTCCAGGCAACAGTTGTAGCCTGTAAGCTTGTTAATCCGGTGAGTTTTCCATACAATGAGTTAGCCGGATTTATATCAGAGGTTTTAGCCGACTGCATATAAATTGTAGAAACAGCCGCTGTACTCTCTTCATTACGACCGGACAAATTGAATCCGCGGTTCACCGGTTTGGAACGTCCGTCCAACACAACTACGTTTACCCCCTCTTTCACCTGAATATCTTTCCGGCTGCCATCTGATGCCTGGACAATGAGAATATCGCCCTTTTGCGTATCGTCAAGCGAGACTTGTCCACGTTCATCCGTCAACGAACCATTCGACATATTATCTTTTAAAGCTACCTTTACACCTACCAGCGGGTTATTTTGTTTGTCTACAACTTTTATTGTTGTAGAAGCATCCTGTGCATAAGAAAGTACGGATACAGACAAAAATGTAGCCACATATATTTCTCTTATTATTTTCATAATCTACTTCTATGATTTATCAAATAAATTACCATCCCGGATTTTGCACCAATCCATACCCCTTGTTGATTTCATTCGGTGGAAATGCACATAAATACCATTTCGGAGACCAGCTGTTTTTCCAATACCGTTCTGCTAACTGCCACTTTTCGTATTTAAATGAACCGTCCGGCTGAAGTCTGATCTTTACTCCATACAATGGTTTTGTAAAATCGCCGGCACGTTTCCAGCGAACCAGGTCAAACCATCGGATTTCTTCATAACCAAATTCAACGGCACGCTCATTCAAAATCATTTCACGAAACTCTTCCTGCGATAAATTACGTTGCAATTTCGGCAATCCTACCCGTCCGCGGACTTTATCGACCCAGGCATATGCCTCTCCTGTACGTCCTACTTCATTCAATGCCTCAGCGTAACTCAAGTAGATTTCAGCCAAACGTAAATAAGGCCAATGAATAACCGATCCGGCCAAAGTGGCATTGTCATGTTCGAGAAGGAACTTACGCATCACGGAACCTGTACGACAACGTGTATCGTTTTCAGTTGGCTGCTCCAATCCGCCGATATAAGTCTGAGCGGTTCTTCCCTGCCATTTGTCTCCGTTGATAACCAATGTTTCATACAAACGAGGATCTCTGTTTTCAAAAGGATTAACTCCCTGAGGAATATTATTCCAGTCTAAAGAGAAAGGAGTACCATCAGCATTACCAAACATATCCATATAATTCAATGTCGGACAGCTGCAACCATACCAACCGGATGATTGCATGAAATAAAAATCACCATCCCAAATACCCGGACAAGTATTAGCTACACGGGTAGAAATCAGTACCTCTCCATTTCTTCTTTTATACCATGCATCCTGGAAGTCCTGTCGATAATTCCCGGTCTCTACCAATTCATATTTGTAGGAGTCTGTACTGTTGGCCTGCTCAAATTCTTTACAGGCATCTACTACATCCTGCCAGCGTTGTTCTGATTTATTACCATACCAAACCATCAGATTAGAACTGGCTTCGCCATCCAAATAAGGTTGATTGTCATTAAACAACGGACTGGCAGCAAACAATAATACACGAACCTTCAATCCCAGTGCAGCGGCTTTCGTAAACCGTCCGTCTTCTTCTGCCGATGTCTGCCAGGGAAGAACCGAAGCCGCTTCATTACAAAGATTCACAATAAAATTGACGGTTTTTTCAATCGTTTCACGAGGGTAGTTATAATCATCCCCGGGATAAATGGCTCTATCCAGCAAAGGTAATCCCCCAAAATGACGCATCATTTGTGTATATTGCACAGCAATAATCATTTTAGCTTCTCCTTTACGAACTTCTTTTTCCGATTCTGTCATATCGGGAACCCGATCCACATTTTCCAGAAAAATATAAGCTTTACGAATAGCTTCCCAACTGCGCTCCTTCGTATAGGCATACATCACATCATAAGTATCGGAAAGTGATGCATTGTATTGTCCGTTATAATAATGGCGTTCGGCACCACACCCCCATCCTAAATAAGATTGGCAAAGATCTGTCGTCGATTCAAGCAGATCGACCCCTAATTTATCTTCTGCCGCATCCCAGCTATACATCACCCCATAAGGTAAGTGTTTGTATGCCGCCACCAAAGCACGTTCAGCAAACTGTTTAGAGGAAAAAATTGTATCCAGAGTAACATCTGCCCCCGGGCCTTTTTCCAAAAAATCATCTCCTATCTTTAGGTCATTACATGCCCCGAAGTATAAAGATCCTGCAATTATAATTATTGGCATTAATAATCTTTTCATACTATTCAATCGTTAAAAGTTAACATTCACCCCAAAATTGTAAATACGAGTATTTGGATACTTATTCTTATTAGTGACCTTCGATTCCGGATCTATGAAGCCAAGATGATCCAAGGTAAATAAGTTGTATCCGTTCATAAATAATCTCAGTTTCTGAATACCTATTTTTTTCAACAGATTCGCATTTAATGTGTATCCGATCTCCATATTCTTCAAACGCAGATAAGAGGCATCTCTAACCCAGAAATCACTCACCTGAGAGTTATGGACTCTGTTGGTTTGAGTCAGACGCGGAAATTTGGAAGCTTGTCCTTTCTCTTCAGTCCAACGCTCATCAGCGATCCACTTC
Organism: Parabacteroides sp. AF18-52; assembly: GCF_003479145.1. Classification (NCBI taxonomy): domain Bacteria; kingdom Pseudomonadati; phylum Bacteroidota; class Bacteroidia; order Bacteroidales; family Tannerellaceae; genus Parabacteroides; species Parabacteroides sp. AF18-52. Next base: position 46,740 of record NZ_QUGR01000008.1, on the reverse strand, counting down.
ATTAACGGAGCATCTCCGGTATTAAACGGACGGGTAAAGTCTTCTTCAAATAATCTGGAAACATGAGTAGCTCCTGTCCAACTCATAGAAAAATCAAAACCTTTATATTCAAATCCCATATTCAAACCAAAAATATATTCGGGATTATCGCTATAACCGAAATAGGTTTTATCATCACCGTCTATCACTCCATCCCCATTCAGGTCTTTGTATAGAATATCTCCCGGTTTAAATGTTCCTGATTGTACAGGAATTCCTTCCAGCGTCGAACCGTCTTCTTTAAAATCCGTTGCTTCGAAAAAGCGATCGAAGACATAACCGAAATTCAATCCGGTAGAACGTCCTGTCTCATACATATAAGGTTCATTTTGTGGAATCTCGTCTTTATAAACAATCTCATTCTTTGAATAAGAAATGTTCCCTTTCAACCAATAGCGGAAATCACGACCTATTTTATCATTCCATCCCAAAGAGATTTCATATCCATGATTGTTTACTTTACCTAAATTAACAGCTGGCAGATCTGCCGCAACAAATCCGGGAACCGTATTCTGCTGAATAAGAATATCTTTTCGTTTTTCGAAAAAGACATCCAATGAAAAGCTCAAACGCTGATCAAACAGATTTAAATCCAAACCATAATTTTGTTTGGCCGCCTTTTCCCAAGTCACATTCGGATTTCCCAATAATAACTCGGAAGCCCCGGGAAAAGATTGTGGTGTATTCACACCAAAATAATAGCCACCCGAACTGGCCGACCAGGAATCCGGTAAATACAAGAATCGTTTATATTCACTCAAAATATCATTACCAACGAGACCATAAGAAGCTCTTAGTTTCAGAAAACTTATAAAGTCGACAGACTTCATAAATTTTTCTTCCGTAATAACCCAACCAAGTGAAGCTGCCGGAAAAAAGCCATATCGTCTTCCTGGTGCAAAATTTTCAGATCCGTTATATCCGACATTAAAGTCAACGAGATAACGATCTTTATAGGCATAAGTAGCACGCCCCACCAACCCTAAATATCCTTGCGGAATATCCGTATTTGCTTTGGGGTAATACTGCTTGGTCATATTATAAAGTAACAGACCTCCTACTTTATGATCACCGAACGTACGATCGTAACGTAAGCTGGCTTCCGCATACCAGTCACGCGTTTTTTCTCCCCAACTTTCGGATGGAGATAAAACATTATCTGCTCCATCCAGCTGATAGACAATCGAATGGTCGAAACTTGGATCATCGATAGCCAGTCCCGGATTCGTTAAAGTCGATTTGTAAACCGGTATGTAGAATTCCATAGACCCTCTCCATGATTTACTGCCGGTATAAGATGTATTATAAGCGCCCTTTATATTGAAAGAAAGTCCTTTGGTTATAAAATCTAACTTTTGTGTCAGATCCATATCCAGATTCATCGTATTCTGTGAATAATCGGTATATCCTTTTCCATAATACTGATCCAGCAGATTACGCATCTCCATCGGAATATAGCGATTGTTCAGATGGATCGCTTTTCCGTCTACAAAACCGGGACTGGAAAATGGTTGCACACGAAGAATCTGTATCCACAAATTATTAACATCTGCAAACGGCGGCTCTCTTCTCGTTTCCAAGCGCCCTCCCAGTCCTAATTTCAATGTAGTCGTTTTAGTTACGTTTATATCCAGATTCGCCCGGTAATTATATCGGTTATTCTTATAATTCGGATCATAACTTTCATAAAACTTTTTAAGCAAACCATCCTGAAATAAATAACCCAAGGAAACAAAATACTTGATATCTTTCGTTCCTCCTGAAATATTCAGGTTATGCTGAGTTTGCAAAGAGGAATTTTTAAATAATAATTTTTGCCAGTCGGTATTCGGAAACATAATAGGATCCGCATTTGTCCTGAACATTTCCAGCACATAAGGAGAAAACCGCAGGTCGTTAGGACCTAACGACGGATTATCGCTCAACTGCATTTCATTGAAGTATTTAGCGTGTTCATAACTCCCCACTACTTCCGGAACCCGCATTGCTTCACTGATACCCACAGATGAAGACCAAGATATTTCCGTACGCCCTTCTTTTCCTCTACGTGTTGTGACCAAAATAACACCATTCGCACCTCGAACACCGAACACGGCCGTTGCAGAAGCATCCTTCAGAACCGTAATATTTTCTATTTCATTCGGATCCATCCGAAAAAACGAACGTTCGACACCGTCCACCAAAACTAATGGCTGCGAACGGGCAGCATCCAATGAAGCACTTCCTCTGACAAATATTTCCGGATCTTCAGCACCGGGTTGTCCGCTATACTGTACAGTCGAAATACCGGATACGGCTCCCGCCAACATATTACCGATACTGGATGTCGGAGATTTTAGCAGTTCATCTGTATTAATAGAAGAAATAGCTCCCGTTACCGTTACTTTCTTTTGCGTACCATAGGCAATAATCTGTACTTCGTCCAGCATTTCCGCATTATCTTCTAATACTACAGTTATTTTATCTTTTCCGGCATAAGGAATCTCCATGGTCTTGTAACCGATAAAAGAAAAAACCAATACTGTTTTTTCAGAAGGTATTTTAACACTGAAACTACCATCTGCACTCGTCATTGTACCTATAGTCGTTCCTTTTACAATGACATTCACACCTACCATAGGTTCTCCATAAGTATCATTCACTACCCCTGTTACCAAAATATCACGCTGCTGGTTGATCGAAATTCTGGTATCTGCATCTTTTTCCCGTTCAGTTATAGCCATATTCTCTGCCCAGGAACTACCCCAAGCCCCCCAAAGGGCTATAAGCGGTAGAATAAAAATTCTAATTTTTCTTTTCATTTAGGCTGAAATAATTTTTGATTATCAAACAAAATTTGAGATAACATAAAAGAAGGTTAACAACAAAACCTTTTTTTCACAATCGTACTACTCTTTCGTCATAAGCATTTTTTTAGGTTGAACATATGCAAAAGACACTATTTTTGGAAAAATAAGAAGAAAATATCTATTCAAAGAGGAAGACAGATCATTCAAACAAGAAAAAAATTGTAAAAACATATCTATTCGACAAAACAAGATTATTCAGCTAACACATTGCACATATACGTATTCCAGGAAGACTAATCTGTATAAAGAGGATAAATCATTCAATAAAGGAGGACAAATCATCCAAAACTCCAATTAAATCTTAAAACACGGTCTTTCCTAACAATCTTATTCAGTTTTTCATAAATTTACAACGTATTACATTTTCCCGATTCCCTTAAAAAGTATATATTCGCATAGTGCAATTTTACAAGCTTTACATCTAAAGGAGTTATTATGTCCACAAGAAATTTTTACTCGATATTCTTATCGCTATTTATTCCGCTTATAATATCAGCAACCCCACTTGCTTCATATCATATTCAGCCTATTAATAAACAGGAGCTGTTACCGAGTAAGCAGATCACGCATATTTATCAGGACAGTGAGGGATATATGTGGTTTTGCACAACGAACGGACTATGCCGTTATGATGGTTATACAAATAAAGTGTACAAATCGACCTACACATCCCCCACACTTCTCAACAACAACTGGGTCAATACACTAATTGAAGACAAAAACAACAAACTATGGATCGGAACGGTAAACGGTATCAATATACTGGATAAAAAGACTGGAAAAATGGAAACCGTAGATCGAAATAAATTAGCAGGCAAACATGTTTGGACCTTCCTTTATACCAGAGATAATATTTTATGGATCGGAACCTCTAACGGATTATATCGATATGACGAAAAAGCAGATTCATTCTATGTTTATCAGAATAAGATCCTTAAAACGAACAGCATTTACGGAGATGACATTCGCGTACTTTATGAAGATTCCGACGGTTTTATATGGATAGGAACATGGGGAAATGGCCTGTGTCGCCTAGACCCACGCACAGAAGAATTCATAAACTGTCCCTATTTAGGGGATGAAGGAAGAATCGGGGCCATTTATGAAGACAAAGATAAAAATTTGTGGCTTGGCACAGTAAATCATCTATTCAAGATTGAAAACCACACAAATCCATTGAAGATACTTTATACTAGGTATGACAAAGATATCAAATACGAACGATTAATACACTCGATCACTCAGGATAAAAACGGAAACCTTTTGGTTGGAACAAGCCTGGGACTCGACATAATTACTTATCCGTTGATTCCTGATAATTATCGGTCCTCTTTTCAAGATTCAACACGAACAGTAACCAACTATGAAATAAACGATCTGTATAAAGGGAAAAACGGTATGATCTGGATGGCTACACAAAATTCAGGTATTTATCTAATGTATGAAAAAGAACAGCCATTCAGTAATCACCCATTCTATTCCATCGATGACTTCAAACAACCATTATCTGTCACAGCTATTTACAAATGGAACAAAGATGAATTTTTACTCGGAGTAGAAAAGGTCGGATTAGTCAAATACAATATCCGTACCAACCGTTTAACTTCCCGTGTAAATGATCCTGACTTAAAAAAATTCCCTGACAGAATCGGAAATATACAAATTATATTCAAACATCCTTTACGTGATGAATTATTGATGGGCTCCGAATACGGAGGTTTATTATCCTGCACATTACAGAATAATAAAATAATCTCGGTAAAACAGCATTTCCCTTTTTGGGGAGGATGGATCGCCGGCGATATAATAAAAGATATTTGTTGTGATGAGGCACAGAATATATGGATTGGAAGCAATTATGGAATTAATATACTGACAGCTGAACAAGATACATTGTCGTATGTTAACCTTAATCAAGGTGAAATGATAGAAGTTCAATCCATTTGCCACGATTACAAAAATCAAATGTGGCTGGGGACCAAGAATAACGGTATATTTCTGGCCGATGCATCCCAGGGCGTAAAAGGATTGACATTCAGAAACTACAATCAGGAAAACGGAACTATCAACAGTAATGAAATAAAATGTATATATCAGGATAGTAAACACCGCCTTTGGGCTGGCACCAAAGGCGGTGGATTAAGCATGCTTAATCGCGAAACAGATAAATTTGAACTGATCGATTGTATGCAGGAAATTCCGGGTGATGCAATTTTCAGCATTGCAGAATCCAATGGCCTATTATATATCGGAACAAACCAAGGGCTTGTACAATACAATCCGGAAGGAGAAAAAGGTGCACAAATAAAAATATTTACCACAGAAGACGGTTTACTGGATAATGCATTCAATCAGGGAACAGTTTTGTCTGATCTGGATAATCAGCTTCATTTCGGTATGGCCAATGGCTTTTGTTCCTTCTGTCCGAAGGATATAAAAGAGACACCGAGTAAAGTGAAAACGGTTATCTCGGATCTTAAAATCTTCCATAACTCATTCGATAATCTTCCAATGAGCAAACAGAGAAACCTGTCCCCCCAGTTACATCCCTCATACTCGAAGTCCATTACTTTATCCAACAACGATTACAATTTCGGGATTGAGTTCGCTTCCCTCACATTCAAAAATCCGGAAAAGAATCGGTATGCATATATGTTGGAAGGTTTTGATAAAGAGTGGCATTATGTTGATGCTAATCACCGTTACGCTTATTACACCAATTTAAGAAGTGGCACCTATCGTTTTTTGGTAAAGGGAACGAACGAAAACAGTTTTATGGAAGAACAACCGGAAATACTCCATATAAAAGTGCTTCCCCCACTTTATGCTACCTGGTGGGCTTATTGCTTATATTTCTTGATAATCTGTCTTATTTTATGGATTACTTTCCGAATATTCCGATATAAACTGGAAATAAAGGAAGCCCTCAAACTGGAACAAATAGAGCATGCCAAATCAGAAGAACTTGCACAGGAAAAACTGAAGTTTTTCACGAATATCAGCCACGAGCTTTTAACGCCACTTTCTCTGATAACTTGTTCCGTTGAAGAATTAAGGTTAAAATATAATAACAAAGACAGTGTCTTCAATGTAATGAAAACCAATATACAACGGCTGAACCGTCTGCTAGAACAAATTCTGGAATTCAGAAAAGCCGAAAACGGAGGTCTTAAACTAACCGTATCATTTGGAGATATAGGATCCTTTATTACCAAGATATGCAATGATAATTTCCTGATTTTAGGAAAAAGTAAAAATATAGAACTTTTCATTGAGAATCCGAAACCACACATTCCCGGATGGTTCGATAAAGATAAAGTAGACAAGATCATCTACAATCTTTTATCGAATGCATTCAAGTATAACAAAATAAACGGTAAAGTAAAAATCACACTTTCACCGGAAGGGGCTGTCTCTGACTTCGAATACAAACGACTGACCGTTACGGTTGGCAATACCGGTATTGGCATAAGTGAGAAACATATTCATTCGATATTCCAACGTTTTTATGAGATCAATTACAAAGATTCTGAAAAACGAGGCAATGGCATCGGCTTATCACTCACCAAAAGCCTGGTGGAATTGCATAACGGTACCATCCAGGTAACAAGCATTCCAAATGAATGGACCGAATTCTCATTTTCCATTCCTTTGGGAAAAACAGCTTACCGGGAAGAGCAGATAGAAGATAACAACGGCATCCATTCTCCGGAGATCCTTCCGGACATTGCAACAACAGAATGTGCAGAGACAACCCAGCCCGAGAAATCGGAAGAAAGTCAGACTGATAAAAAACATTCAATCCTGGTCATCGAAGATAATGAAGAACTTTTACAGTCTATCCGGAATCTACTTGCGACACAATTTATTGTTTATACGACAACAAACGGTTCCGAGGGTATCGATATCGCGCAAAGTAAAAATCCAGAACTCATATTAAGCGATATCATGATGCCGGGTATGAACGGATTCGAAGTCTGTCGAACGATCAAACAAGAGATCAGCACTTCCCACATTCCTGTCGTACTTCTTTCTGCAAAAATATCAGATGAAGATAAACTGGAAGGATTCCAGGTCAGTGCGGATGCTTATATCACTAAACCATTTAACTTCCAGCTGTTGAAAGCTCAACTACTCAGTATTATAGAAAACAGGGAACTCACGGCACAGAAGTTCAAAAGCACGCCTCTTACCCAAAGTATCCAGGTTTCATTGACATCCATGGATGAGAAGATATTGAACCGGGCCATTGATGCTGTTGAAAAGAATATCGAAAATCCGGAGTTCGACCTACAGGCATTTACAGAAGAAATGAATATCTCAAACTCGATGCTGTACAGAAAATTGAAATCTCTGACCAATTTATCACCGAATGAATTCATCCGGAATATCCGGTTAAAAGCATCATGCAAATTATTACTCGAGCAAAAAGGCAATATCTCTGAAGTTGCTTACCGTGTAGGTTTCAACGATGCCAAATATTTCAGCAGATGTTTCAAAAAAGAATTTGACATGACCCCTATGGAATACATCGAACAAAATAAAACTAAAGAATCCTGAATCTTCAATGCCAATCCATATTCTGTTATTAATGACGGTAAGCTTCGAGCGCTTTCTTAACGGAACCGTATGTAAGCAACAGATTATGAGATTCATTGTAGCCGATTCCTAATTCTTCAGCCAACATACGAACGCCCCGGTCAACCAGTTTCTGATTGCTCAGTTGCATATTGATCATCCGGTTTCCTTTTACACGTCCCAATTGGATCATTACGGAAGTTGATATCATATTCAGGATCATCTTTTGTCCTGTCCCCGATTTCATACGGGAACTTCCCGTCACAAACTCCGGTCCGACAATCATTTCAATGGCTATATCTGCTTCTGCTGCCATCGGAGAATCGGGATTACTGGAAATAGAAGCCGTCAGGATCCCATGTTCACGTGCTTTTCGCAAAGCACCAATCACATAAGGAGTTGTACCGGAAGCTGCGATCCCGATCACTATATCTTTAGAAGTAATCTGGTGTTCCTGCAATTCCTCCCATCCCCGGTTTACATCGTCCTCGGCATTCTCTACCGGATTACGAAGCGCTTTCTCCCCCCCAGCTATCAGACCGATCACCAATGTGGGAGGCATTCCGAAAGTCGGAGGTATTTCGGAGGCGTCAAGTACTCCTAAACGTCCGCTGGTTCCTGCCCCCAAATAAAAGATACGCCCTCCCTGCTTCATCCGGGGTACGATCTGCAATACCAGTTTTTCTATCTGGGGTATTGTTTTCTGAACAGCCGATGCAACCTTTTGGTCTTCCGTATTTATATCTTCCAACAACTCCCGGACTGACTTACATTCCAGGTTGTCATAGTATGAATCTTGCTCTGTTATTTTAGTAAATGCCATATTGGATATGTATTACGCACGATATTAAACAGATGCAAAACTAACAAAATTTATGACCGGAAACCTCATCAGCATCCACAAACATCGGATGAATCGTTTTCCGGTCATAAACCTACATTTTATTTACATATCTCTTTTAGCCATTGTAAACGGGCAGCATCCTGCTCTGGATAAGTCCAGTGCCCGGTTTCCAGATAAAGATGTAACTCCTTTGCGCCGGGAATAACATTATATGCAGAATACATAGACGTAGGAGGACAAGTGACATCATTATATCCCCAGCTATACCATCCCGGAGCATTGACACGACGGGCAAAATTAACTACGTCGAAATAAGCCAATGTCTCAACTTCATTCGGTCCGGGTTGTGCATTCCGGTAATAGTGAGGCCAGCCACCTGCACGGTTATGCAAATACCCCGCATAATCACATAAGGCCGGATATAAAGCTGCCAGGAATTTAATGCGGGGTTCTAATCCTGCAGTTACAATAGAGAGGGCACCACCCTGGCTTCCACCTGTCACACCTACCGTCGATCCGTCAAATTCAGGCAGGGAATAAATAAAGTCCACAGCTTTTACACAACCTAAATAAACCCGCTTATAATAATGAGCATCGCGGTCATTCTTATTGATCCCGGGATATCCGTTCAAAGCTCCTGATGCCAGATTATTATACACCTCCTGCGGCAGATTCACAGGAATACCATGAATACCTATCTCCAAGGTAATCACATCATCTCCCAGATTAATTCCGCCATACGGACGTATACCTGCTCCAGGAACCTGAAGTATAGCGGGATATTTCCCGTCTTTCTTCGGAACGACCAGTATTCCATACATTCTGGAACCATACCGCTCATTCTGAAAACTGATATGATACACATTTTGAGTAGAAGTACATCTTTCCGGCATTAATACCATTTTAGGATCCAACGGTATTTTACGGGCATCGGCGATCGCCTGGTTCCAGAAGCTGTCGAAATCTTTCGGATCCTCTGTTGTCGGCTGTATACGTTCTTCATCTACAGCCACAGTTGCCATTCCTTCATAATTACGGCCTTCCACTTTAGCGATCACTTTACAACGCAGAAATCCGGGTTCTTTCAGAGAGGCCTTCAATGTTGTCTTTCCGTTCTTCAACAGAACATCTTTTTCTGTCTTAACCGGGAAATATTCCGGTCCCAATTCATAATCGACAACTACATCTTCCAATAAATTTTCATTTCTGAAAACCTGGACAGTAAAAGTCACCTCCTCTTTTGCCTTATATTTCCAGTCAGTCCGGTCAGGCGAAACCACGACATCAATCAATTTACGGGCAGGCTGAGCCTCTACCCTTAACGAACTACCCCATAACAATGCGATGAGGAAGCAGAATGAGAATAACACTTTTTTCATGCAGACAATTTATTAAATATAAGATTACAAACGCAACAAATATAAAGACAATCAACCAAATATCAAAGGATACATCAGCCATGATAAGAAATCAATCCTTCCATCGGACTCCGGGCAACAGTCCCAATACGGATCCCCAGATCGAAAGCGATATCTTTTAATATATCCTGATAATACCAGGCTACCGAACCTACCAGATGAACCGGCAGATTAAAACAATCGTATTGTTTCACATTTCGGGTAAAAAATGCCAGAAAACTACGGGTTACCAGCTCCCAGATAGCCGGTTCATCCAAATGTTCCAATATAAAAGGAGAAAATCCTGCCAGAAAACGGTTGGGAAACGGCCGCCGGTACACACTATCCATAATCAATGCTGGAGTCAGTTCATATTGTGTAAGAAACAGGTCTTTAAGGTCTGGAGGTAACTGATCTTTTAATACATTCCCAATCAAGAGTTTGCCCAATACGGCACCACTTCCTTCATCTCCCAGGATAAAACCCAGGGGAGAGACATTCTTTACAACCTCTTTCCCATCATACTGGCAAGAGTTCGAACCAGTCCCCAGAATACAAGCTATCCCCGGTCCGCTACCGCACAATGCACGTGCCGCCGCCAGTAAATCGCTGCCGACCTCAACGGGTGCAGACAGATACCGGTTGACAGAACGCCGGATCATTTCATTCTTTTCCGGGAAAGCACAACCCGCCCCGTAAAAATATACGGCGGAAGGCATAAGGTCTTTTAATGCTGGCAATAATCCGGTTTCTATCTCCTTTCCCATTTCCTCTTCGGTCTGAAAAAACGGATTCATACCCCGAGTCTGAAAACGGAGAACAGATTCTCCCTTCTCTACCATACACCAATCCGTCTTGGTTGAACCACTATCGGCTATCAGTATCATATTTTACTCTGTTACAAATTATTCTTTCTTTTTCTCTTTCCTGGCAAATGCCGGATCTATCTTCAAACAAGCTGTCACCGCCAATGTGATCAGACAACATCCCATCACCCACCAGAAAAAAGTCACATATCCCAGTGTTTCCTGTAACCATCCGGCAATCATCCCGGGAAGCATCATGCCTAACGCCATAAAAGCCGTACATATCGCATAATGTGCTGTCTTATGTTCCCCTTCGGAATAATAGATCAGGTAAAGCATATAAGCAGTAAACCCGAACCCATATCCGAACTGTTCAATAAAAACACAGACATTGATCGTGATCAGACTTTCCGGCAATACAGTACTCAGGTAGATAAAAACCAGGTCAGGCAATGTGATCGCCAAAGCCATCGGCCACAGCCATTTCTTCAAACCTCCCTGTGAAGCAACAATGCCTCCGATAATTCCTCCCAGGGTCAGACCGATAATGCCGATCGTCCCATAGACCAATCCTAATTCCGAGGTGGTCAATCCTAATCCTCCCACTTCCCGGGGATCGATCAGGAACGGTGTCACCAATTTTACCAGTTGTGCTTCGGGAAAACGGTACAGTAACATAAAAAGGATCGCTACTACAGCTTGCTTCTTCTTGAAAAAAGAAACAAATGTAGCCAGGAACTCTTTGAAAATAGTGGTAGCCGTCACTGTGACAGCTGCCTTATCAGAAGCTGGTACAGGCAATATATACTTATGATACAGACAAAAACCGATAAATAAACCAGCCATGATCAGGAAAGTGATCGACCATGCCAACGGGATCTTACCGGTAGCCACTTCAAGAGCCCCGGCCAGCATGACCAGCAACCCTTGACCTGCTATCGTCGCAATCCGGTAAAAGGTACTGCGTATCCCCACATAAAAAGCTTGTTCATGCGGATCAAGAGCCAGCATATAAAAACCGTCCGCTGCAATATCATGTGTAGCCGAACTAAAGGCTACCAGCCAGAAGATAGCCAGCGACAATTGAAAGGCATAGTCCATCGGCAACGTAAACGCAATCCCGGCAAGCCCTGCCCCGATCAGAAACTGCATTGTAATCACCCACCAGCGTTTCGTTTTCAATAAGTCGACGAAAGGACTCCAAAAAGGCTTAATAACCCACGGCAGGTAAAGCCAACTGGTATACAGGGCGATATCCGTATTACTGATTCCCATGCGTTTGTACATAATGACTGAGATCGTCATCACTGCCACATAAGGGAGTGCTTCCGCAAAATACAAGGTGGGTATCCAACTCCAGGGTGAGGTTCGTTTTGTATTCATAATGAGTATATTTTTGATTTTTGAATTAACCCGTTCATCTCTTCCTCCGAAATACAGACTTCAGACAAAATCCCCTGCAGATCTTCTACAGTCACCTTCAGGTAGTCTTTTTCCAAAGGAGCAATAAAGATACCGGCCATCTCCACCGTTGCCGGACTTATTAATATCTTCGCATCCCCTTCGGCATGATAACAAGCAGGATGTAATCTCTTCCGGGGATACAGGCAAGTGATCCATTTACCCGCCTCATGCCATGTAAGCAGGTCCATCATAGGTTCATATTCCCCGGGAAGGATTTCCAACAGGTCATACAAATGTTCGAAAAGGAATACTGCATCATCTTTTTCTTCTGCAACAAGAACAAACATCGGCTGCAAAAAATGCTTCAATGCATATAAAGTAGCTGATCGATAAGTCCGTACTTCTTCTTTTTTCGCCTGTAACCAATTTTGTTCTACAGGTAAAAGTCCTTTATTCCCAGCCTGGAAATGCATATGATCAGGAGCAGAAGCCCCGCATTTAGGACCATTATAAAAGACAATAAAGTCACTCAATGCCTCAGCCAACAACAACATATCTCCATATCGTCCCTTGATCTGCTGCTTTTGATGGGATCGTATCGGAATGGTCAAGTGCTCTTTAAAAATCGGATATGGATTGATTATGATCTGATATTCTTCTCCGAAATCCACCCATTGCTGGTTTCCCGGACGATTTTTCTCACATAAGAAACAGGGACGTGCCGCTAATGACTGCTTATCTATCTTAGCTCCGGACGACCGGATACGTTCCGGGTTGAACTGGAGAGCCACCTCATACCCATTCACTTTCAAATTCCGGGTCTGCACCTTCTCCAATGCGGCATAATTTATACGTGCCAAATCCCAAAAGATAAGATGGTCTGACAATAACTTTCTGACTTGTTGGTTGATCGTATCCATTTCTGATCCTTAGACGTTTGAATTTACAATATATTGCCACGCATCCTCAACTCATTTGTACGCAAGCTATCCTTATAAGCATTATGCTCATTCATTTTACGGATATCCAGAGCTGCATCCGTATTATCTTCCCACCGGCGGCAGAGATAAAGAACATCGTAGATTCTTCCTATCCGGTAAGTACGCGAAATAGCCAGACTGATCGCATAATCCTCCCCATAACTGACATTTGGCATTTTCAATTCCCGGAGAAGAGGAGTATAAAAGGCACGGGGAGCTCCCAATCCATTAATACGTAAAGCATTGTTCCGTCCGTTCTCCGGAGTCCACTCTTTATGGTCAATAATACCCGGAGCAATTTCATTCATATTGAAATCCGTCATCATATAAGTCCCGATCACCATTGCACATTGTTCCTTATAGAAAGTATCAACAATTTTCTGCAAAGTATCAGAACCGCTATATACATCGTCACTATCCAGTTGTACACAGAATTTTCCACAATCCGGATGAGCTACAGCTTCATTCCAACAGCCTCCGATTCCCAGGTCATCCCGTTCCGGTATCAGGTGAATCAAACGTTCGTCCGCGATGTAACGACCTATTAACTCCGTAGTACCGTCCGTCGAATGGTTATCCACAATAATCAGATTAAACTTAAAGGATGTTTGTTGCATGAACACAGAACGTATCGCGTCTTCAATCGTACGGACACGGTTGCGTACCGGAATAATGACAGAAACTTCATAAGCAAAACCTTCCGGTTTAAAATGAACGATCGTGGGTTCTCCCTGCAACAAAGCTCCGTAAAAATCCAATATGGTGTTACAGGCACTTTCCATTTCCAATTGAACCTCCCTGTTTTTAGGATCGACATAATCAAACTGCTTTTCGCCGCTTTTGCGATTATCCTCTTCTGTACAGGAGTATAAATATTCCCTGATATGGACAATCCCATAAGATGGGGAAGAGTGCAGACGGAAATGATAAAGTCCTGCATATTTGTAGTCAGGCAGCGAGTTGGAACGTTCAAAATATACTTTCAGAGCAGTATAAGTGATCAGCAACAACGGACCGAAATCAAAATCATCACGTAGACTTCCCGGCTGATAATCGATGAGAGGATGTTCCGTACGGATGCCGTTACCGATAGTATAATGATCGGCATATATTATGTTACACTTCTTTCCTTCCGAAGCCGCTATCATTCGTTCAAGTCCGTATTGTCCTAACTTCAATAAGCTGTATTTGGTATAAAATAATACATTACGTCCGTCGGCATGCTTATAAATTGCATGTAATGTTTGTGAACTTGTCAATGTATCGATAAGTAGGATTTCACAGCCCGTCAGTTTTTCAGCCTCAGGATTTGAGGTCATCAGGTATATTTTATTCACCCAACCGGTGCTTTTCAGTTCGTTAATAACCGGCATGACTTGTGTCGGAACAAAATAAGGCAAAAAGCAGTTTACAGTTTGCATGATATCATTCTTTTAAGATTCAGTCTGTAAACTTAAATAAAAACAGAGAATTTACAATAGTCTAAAGAATATATTGTTCACGAACTGCACGGGATTGATTGAAATAATCATCCAGTAACTGAATACCAAATTCGTCTATCATTTGACCCACCGAAATCGAATCATGCTCACTGGTGATCATCACAGCCCCTATACATCCGGGATCTGAGATAGAAACCTGATCGCCGTACTTTTTTTTCAAGGAGGTCAGTTTCTCCCAGTTATTATCGAGATGTACCAGTTTACGGTCGAGGTTGACTGTAGCCACAGCATAATTATAATAGTTTGTACTCGAAGCAACCACCTCTCCCAAGGGGTTACGTATCTCCGACGGAGCATTCAGAAAACCATAGGCGCAAACAAAATAAGCCTGACAAGAATAAGCCCACTTGCTTTGTTCCAAACCTCCGTGGTACATCGATGGGAACAAAATAATATCCGGTTTTTGACAGGCATACCGTTCCCTTAATTCATCAAAATTAAGGTCGAAACAGACAGCGCAGGCCACAGTCCCAAAATCACATAGCAGGAGTTCTGCTTTATCAGAAGGCATGATCTCATTCATTTCCTGGATGGTAGGAAAATTTTTATTATATGTGCCCGCCACTTTTCCATGTCGGTCGAGCAGTATACATGAATTCCACCAATTCCCGTTTTCTTCCCTTTTGGTTCCAAAAGCAATATAACAGTGATTATCTTTTGCAACCGAAGCCAGGAAATCTTTTACCTGGTCTTTTCTTACTTTATAATATTCAAACTGCTCAGCTGTAGTCAATCCGGAAGGACGATCACAGGCCTCTGTCAATAATATAAGGTCAGGACTATGTAGCAACACTTTCGATAACTGTCCGCGCCAATGATCTATCATCTGATCAACCATTTGCTGATAACTCATCCGGTTATTTACGGAAACCGCTGCCCCTCCACCTCCGATAGTGACTATTTTTACAGGATTCTTTGCCTGTGCCACCAAAGCTATCGCAAAAGCAGCTATAAAAATCAAATAAAAAGGATGTCTCATTTCATCTGGTTATTTATGTTCATCAATCACCGCAGGCGTACCATCTAAGGAAAACAGAATTTTCCAACCGGCAACGGACGCCCCCAGTCTACCATTTTCTTTAATCAATATTGCCTTATCGGATGTTATTTCCGGAGAACCGGCATCGTCGACAAACAACACATGCAAGAAATAATCTTTCATCTGCTTAGTTGCAGGTGATACTTCTAATCGCCAAGCACCCGTTTGTATCTGGGGCTTTGGCCAGCAATTCTTATTCAATGGATAATTGACACCATTCACCCAGGCTTCTTTACCTTCTCCTCCTATCAGTTCCAACCGGGCATTTTCAGGATAAAGGGTAAAACTTGTCAATCTCCCCCCTCCGTTTTCTGCAACCAGACGATTTCCGGTTATTTCCGGTTTATGGACCGTATGGAGCAAGAAACGTTTTTCAAATTCCTCTCTGGTACTTTCCACACGGTCGAAAACTATAATTAAGGGACGAGATGTCGTATTTTCCCGCAGGTAAATGATCTCACGCTGTGCAAGACTGACCCTATCGGTATCATAAGCTTTGGTTGCATTCCCTACAGCATAAGTATATTTATCTGTCTCCCGGCACAATGTGATGCCATCCAAATGGGCATGTCCGCCGGGCAGGATATCCGTCAGCTTAGTCGGTTCTTCTTCCCTGTAAGGCTGACCGCCGTCATTGGATACCGAACGACCGTATACCTTATATTCTTGCTCAGGATCAAATACAATGATCCCGTTATGGGCAATTGTACGGGTAAAATAATTACACCAATGCGTACTCCCGTATCCGCCGTTCTCACACCCTTCGTCATACATTCCCGAATCAATCGCCAGGGGTGACTTATAGTGGATCGTGAAAGTATTTTCATCCCGGTGATGATGATTCGCCGAATAAAAAGGGACAGAACGGAACTGAAGCAAAGTTGTCTCTTCATCCCAGCGGTCCCGTGCCATAACAATTCCAGCATTTCCAAAATCCCGGCTCAAAGGCAATGGCGTTGCTTTATCATCCGGTGCAACCGGCCTGACACCCTTATCAGCATACAAGATTCGGGCGAACGGGTCTTTAGTCGGTTTAGCCAGCCACGCTGCATACGGATTTTTATAAATTCCGGCAGAAATATACAGTAATTCCTGTTCATCCTGCAAGTCGGTATCAACCGAATAGGCGTCACCCGTATTCGCAAACAAACCATCCCCCTGCCGTCCGTATATCCAGAAAAGAGGTATTTCTGCCTGCCAGGGAAAATACACACATTCATTTGTTGCACTAGACATGACACTGTGCGTTCTTCCCGACAAATAAGGAGCACTGTAATTCCATCCCATATGATAGCCGCCTTTTTTTGTGATCCATCCTTGCACAGGAAAATATCCCCGAACCCAATGTTCACGTATCTCCAGTAATTTCCCTCTTAATTCCGGTTTATCCGTAACCAAGGCCAGCAATCCGGTCAGCAAAGAGAAATTACCCCAACGTGAATGTCCGCCAACATAATCCGCATAAGCCGAAAAATGCCAGTTCGTATCCAGATGTTCCAGTATTGCTTTTTCAATAGCCCGTTTCTCCCGGACAGTCAGAAAATGATACAACCAGTCATAGGCTACTGCCAGCGACATCAATCGCCCGCGGTATTCATCGTCATTTCCGACAGGACCGTCGTCCACCATCACCCGTACCCATTCTTTTACCCACCGGATATAGTTTTCATCTTCCGTCACCACAGCTACAAATGCCATATTACGTCCGATATCCCAATGCTTGAGGTATCTTCCCCGCCCCAGCACCTCCGGAGAGAATTGTAAGGTTTGTTCTTTCAGATAAGACAACAATTCATTCCATTCCTGCCTGAAGTCACTACGAACACGTTCACGGATAACCGGTAAATCCGTATCGCGAAAATATAGCCTGGGATGTCCCGGATAAACTTTCACCAGGGAAGTATCCGAATGGATAATTACCGACGGTATTTCTTTCTGCCCGATCGTATACCCCCATTGCCCAAACGTATCCGTAAAAGGGAAAACGGAAAGTAATCCTATCATCCCCTTTATTCCGGTTCTTATATATTGATGCATTTTATTCTTCATCTCTTATCCGAATTTAGAATTACTGGGCCCGGCTAGCCTTCTGTTTGAATCTGAACTGCCGGATAAAATAATCAAGTCCTGTAATATGGCTGGAAGGGAACCAGCAAAGCAGGAACAAAGCTGCCATTTCGATCAGATTCTTATTTACGATCCAATAACTTCCCTCTACATGAGCATTTACGCCCAGACTTGCAAACGGGGGATAAGCCAGATAATAGAATAACAGTAGTACGATCCCGAAAATCTTACAATATCTGGAACATATTCCCAGGAACAATCCCAGTCCCAACAGAACCAGCCCCCATTCATTCATTAAATCCACACAGCGCTGTACGATTTCTGACCCGGTCATGCTTCTGAACAAAGGAGCGAACGGACCTGTCGTGTTTTGTAAATAAGCTTTAGCTGTCCAACCCGGAGTATAAAATTTGATCAATCCTTCATATAAAAAATGCCAGCCGATCAATACACGTAACAACGTAAGAGCCCATAGTTGGCCTGTTGAATATTTTATTTCTTTTCCCATGATATACCGATTGATAATTAGTTTATTCGATTATAACTTTCTCATTTACCTTATCCCAATGAACTGGTCGCCGGTGTTCATAAGCCAGGTTTGCCAGATTGAAAGTGACCGCCTCTTCGAACCCGACATCAATACCACAACTGGTAGTTCCGAATCCGCGAATAGCATCGATCCATTCTTTCAGATGCAGGAAGGTGGCATCGATAACTTTCCCATCGATATAAGTCGGACCATAACCGCTTTTCAGGTAAGTCTTAGCCGTTGCCGAAGATATTGCATCCACATCGGCACAAGGTTCGTAATAATACATAGGATCGTCTGAACTGATAGCATGCTCTTTGTATCGTTCCGAGTAAGTATCTTTATACATCATAATCGCATTATCTATATCCATTGTCACTTCCGAACCTAAAATATGGGATTGACGATAAATACCACTCTTCAGTGTACTGTCATATGTCATGGTAAGCCCCCTTTCCGGATAGGTAAAAATAGCGCTGAACAGATCCGGCATATCGCCATGTCCTTTATAATAATACTGCCCGCCTAATGCTACAACCGTATCCGGTATACCCAGTTCCAACACTTGGTTGACGCAATCATATTTATGGGTAAAGTCATTCCCTGTCACTCCGGTACCATATTCACTGTACCGTTGCCAGTTAAAATATCGCTTCGGATCAAACTCAACCCAGGGAGCTTTTCCCAGAAACTCCTTCCAGTTAATTGTATCCGGGCTACCCAAATGGTCAAACTCTCTTGTTCGTATCCAGGCACCATTCCGATCGTTTTTATTTGTATAGGTCTGTACCATTGAAACAACGCCCAAAGCCCCTTTCTTATATAACTCGTTAGCTATCTTAAAGCTCATCTGCTGACGGTTCTCATGCCCCAACTGGAAAATTACACCAGTCGATTTTATAGCTTCCCTTAACTCCAACGCTTCCTCGACAGTATGGGTCATCGGTTTTTCCAGATATACATGCTTTCCTGCTTTTGCTGCATCTATAGCGATCCGGGCATGTGTATGATCAGGAGTTGCAATGATTACTGCATCTATTTCGTCACTGGCTATCATTTCCCGGTAAGTAGGAAATATCCTGGCCGGTTTATGTTCCCTTTTATCACCTCCCCTGCGTACTTTATTCAACGAAATTTCATATCCTCTTTTCGCATGGGCATCAAACGTATCACATACACCGGCGAAATCGACATATAGGTCCTCCTCATCCAGTAAATCCTGAAGTCTTTTGGTATATTTTCCGTTTACTGTATTATCTTCTACATATTTCGAAGAAACAAACCCCAAAGAGTTCAACAACTGATCACCACGCCAGCCATTACCGATCACACCGAACCGGACAACATTATTATTATTTCCCGTAGGAGGCCTTAATTTATCTTCCGGAGCAGACAAATGGTCTATTTTCAAAGTAGAGAGATAATCGTTCTGTATCCTTTCCAGTTCTGTTGTTATATTTCCTTTCGCACCGACTGCAAAATAGCCTAAAAAGGGAACTGCAGCCATACCTTTCAAAAAATCTCTTCGATTAGTTTTCATGGTTTCATTCTGTTTTCAAAATTAAATAATCATTATTATTGGCAGTCCATAACAATCCCGGATGAACTATGTTCCGGTCTCTTTCCTACGAGACCGGACACATAGCTCGCCTCAATATATCAGCGCATCACCCTAATGGATCAACTATAAATTTCAGTTAGTTTGCCAACCTGGATTCTGTTTCAGATTCGGATTTAATACGATTTGAGATTCTGGTATCGGATTCAGATAGTCCCGTTTCAGATCAAATCCATATCCGTTAGGAAGCGATCCCTTGAACGGATCGAGATATCCCTTTTCATCTACCGGATAAAAATCCGTAAACTGATTCGCTTTAGCTCCCTTCGGTCTTTTCCCTACAATCAGCTCTTCAGCAGCAGCCCAACGGGCAATATCATCCCACCGGAAACCTTCGGAAGCCAGTTCCACACGTCGTTCTCTTCTGATCTCATTGATCACGGGAGAAAGAGAGGGAAAATCCCATTCCGGATCAGAGGAGATATCGGAAATGATCAGATTCGGCATCCCTACCCGGTCGCGGAGTTTTTTTATAGATATGTCAATATCATTCTGCGTAAGTTCACCAAGTTCCGCCTTCGCCTCGGCATAGTTCAATAAGACCTCGGCATAACGGTAAACGACAGAGGGAGTCTCTTCATAGTTCAGACTATGATATTCCATCCTCGGATCATATCCTTTGCGCAATACATACCCGGAAGGAGCATTAAACTTAGTATTTGTATTGACCTGGTCATATACGTCTTTCCAAAAAGCCGTATTCGTTTCATTGATCATCCAGGGAGCATCCGGAGTAAATATAGTTTGTTTAAACCGAGGATCACGATCCTGCATTTCATCCATCAAAGTATTATCTCCTTTATAAAAAGGACTTACTTTGATCGGTTTTCCGTCTTTACAAAGATACGCGTCCGCCAGATCTTTCGTTACTGATTTATCGTTAGGATATTCCAACTGGTAATTCTTATTATTATTGATATTTAAAGCCGTCGAGAACTTTTTCCACAATAAGACTTCCGGATTGGACGAATAATCCCGTTGAGCGAACAAATCATTATAATCCTTATCCGGATTCCCCGTCGAATAGATATCGAATAATCCGGAGTTCATAACCTGGCTTGCTGCTTCTACCGCTTTTCTCAGGTACTTCTCCGGATTGGATTCCTGTGCCTTGAAATCGTCGTTTGCATGATATTTCTCCCAGGTTCCTTCATACAGGGCCACCCTGGATTGAACAGCCAACGCCATCCATTTATTAATACGCGACACACCGTCGGTTTTCAGATCGGACATCAGGATAGCTGCTGAATCGAGATCCTGGATAATACGATCGGCAACCTGATTGCGGGGTGTACGAGGTTCATATAATTCAGGGGAATCCGTATTCAGTGTCTTTGTTACGACCGGAACATCTCCGAATGTCTGCAATAACTGATAATAAATCAATGCCCGGAAAAAATAAGCCTCTCCCACATACTGTTTATAGCTATTGAAATCGCTTTCACATTTATGGTAATTATCGAAAAAATAATTCACAGATCTTACTTCCGAGAAATCCCAACGGACACGTCCTTCATAACCGACCGTACGGCTACCCATCAAACGGGGATCTATCAGGCTACCGATGATCATATTGTCACTATTGAAATCATCACCTCCTCCCCGGTACTTGGTACCTAATACCGGTCCATAATAAACAGGTAATAATGCATTCGTATAAAACTGGTTCACATAAATCTGCATATCCGACGGCTGTTTGAAAAAATCGGCGGAAGAGACCTCATCCAGCGGATGTTTTTCCAACAGATCATCATTACATGCCATAAAAGCCAACGCTACCAGCAATGAGAAAAATATAATTGTCAATTTATTCTGTTTCATAACTCTGTAGATTTAAAAGGTTAGATTAATCCCGAATGAATAGTTTCTCGATATCGGATAAATAGCCCCTGCATTTTCTTTATTTCCTCCTCCTAAAGTCGGATCGGAAGCGACTGTTGTCTCCGGTTCCAAAGAATCAGGCAATTTTGTTATTGTCAGCAAATTTTCTCCGGATACATAGATACGTATTCGCTGTAAAAACAGCTTTCTTGAAATATGTTTCGGGACCGTATA
Organism: Parabacteroides sp. AF18-52; assembly: GCF_003479145.1. NCBI lineage: Bacteria > Pseudomonadati > Bacteroidota > Bacteroidia > Bacteroidales > Tannerellaceae > Parabacteroides > Parabacteroides sp. AF18-52. The sequence goes on along the minus strand of NZ_QUGR01000008.1, from coordinate 25,033 downwards.
ACCCAATTGAAGATTTTTCAGGCGCAAATAACTGGCATTAAGCACGTATCTCGACTGAGGCAGGCGATTCTTCTCCAGCTCATAAGTGAAATAAGGCTTCGGAAAATAAGCATTGGTATTAGGCCCCAATGCACTCTGTTCGTCAGCCGGACGCCAATAGTCCAAGGCCGGACTATTGCTGAACAAGGCAGATTCCGATCCGGGTGTTCCACCTATTACAACTCCGAAAAATCGGTTCAAACTGGCATTAGCCAGATAATCCCGTTTTCCAATTCCCTGCCAGAACATATTGAAATCAAAATTCTTCCATGTCAAACCGGCTGTAATACCGTAATTAAAACGGGGCGTATGGTTACCGATCACCTTCAGGTCCCCATGATCATCCAGTGTTCTTGCACCGTCATCCAGAATATTATTACCGTCCAGGTCTTTATATTTCATATCACCAGGTCCCCAGGTATTATAATATTTAGACTGGTCGGGCATAGCTTCGCCTTCCGATTGTATAATGCCGTCTGTGACAAATCCCCAGATCTCTCCCACCTTTTTACCTTCATACCAGTCATCGATACGTCCGCTGTCATTTTTGTATTTAAGGATTGTTGAACGGCTATCACCTAAACTGAAAGCGACATTGTAAGACAGGTCCGAAGTGATATGATCGCGCCAGCTTACAGTCAATTCAAAACCTTTGGTAGACAACTTGGCATTATTACTGTAGGGAATACTCGTTCCCAATACGGCTGGAACACTTTCCGCCGGCCCGAACATATCGTTGGTAACCCTGTTGTACCAGTCAAAGACTACTCCGAGACGGTTATTCAGAAAGTTCACATCTGCACCGAGATTCAACGTGGTCACAGTTTCCCAGGTCAAGTCGCTCGGAACAATGCCGGGAACCGTCGCATATATGGGCAACGAATTACCGATAATATGAGGCAAATCCCTATTTACAGGCACAGTGGAAAGATACAGATAGTTGGCTACATTCTGGTTTCCTAAAGAGCCGTATGAGCCACGCAGTTTCAGAGAATTCACATAAGGTTCCACCGGTTTCCAGAAATCTTCTTTCGATATATTATATCCGACTGAAACAGATGGAAAAAAGCCCCATCTCGAATTCTTCGCAAAACGGGAAGAACCATTGTAACGTGCACTGAATTCAAACAGATATTTTTCCTTGTAGTTATAATTAACACGTCCGAAATAACCTTCTGTCGCCCAATGAGTGATCTCATCCGATAAAGTCACATTACCCAATGCCGTATTGATCGAAGGAACCTCTTCCGTGATCAACTGCATCTTTGAACCGTACAGACCACGGAAATAACTTGTCTCTCTTTCATATCCGAGCAACACTTTGAAATTATGATCTTTCCATGTTTTCTCATACGAAGTGATTCCGTTAACAAGTGTATAATATGAATAAGCCAGTTGTTCTACAGAACCGCTTTCCGGAGCACCGATATTACCGATCGAACCGTTCGGATTCTGAACTTGTACAGGTTTGGGATTCTGTATATTGGAACTGCCTCCATAATTATAATTATATGAAATACTGGTCTTCCATCCCGTTACCGGTTCGATCTCACCACGCAGTGTTAGTCCAAGATCGTGATTTTCCTTGCGTTCACGTCCGTTACTCTGCAAAGCACGGACCAATGGGTTACTGATCGTACCATCTTCATTATACATAGGCATCAACGGCCCGAAAGACAAGAAAGAGCGTAAAATATATCCCTGAGATTGTCCTACAATACCTAACGGACGGTCTATCTCAGAACGGGAATATTTGGAACTGAAGTCAAATCTCAGCCATTTCTTGATTTCCGAAGTGACATTGGCCATCACGTTATAACGCTGATATTTATCATCGCCCCATTTATATAAACCACCCTGATCCAGATATCCGGCAGAAACATAGTATTGCGTTTTCTCTCCTCCACCTTCTATATTGATATTGTGCTTTTGCGAGAAAGCCGATTTCTTATAATACATCGAAGGCCAGTCGTAATTCGCATTACCTTCCCATCTTCCTCTCCAGATACTGGCAGGCGGACTGTCCAGGTTATACTCCGGCTTGTACGTTCCGGCCATATAATCTTTTACACGCTGTACCTGTGCATCCGGGTAGATAGGAGCCAATCCTGAGTTTGCCTGTATCTGGTTATAAGCTGTCACCCAGGTCAATGCATCCACGAAATGAGGAATATTCAACGGAGAAGCAAAAGACAGATTGTTATTATACTGTATATGCATTTCCTGATTCTTTTTTCCTTTCTTAGTCGTTACCAATATAACCCCGAAAGGAGCTCTTGAACCATATATCGCTGAAGCTGAAGCATCCTTCAGAACCGATATACTTTCAATTGACTCTGGATCGACCATATCGATATTCGTTTCCACACCGTCGACCAGAACCAACGGAGACTGATTCCCCGCCAGAGAACCAGTACCACGTATATTCCAGGTTCGTGCAGCACCGGGTTCGCCTCCCAGGCTATTCATACTGATATTCAGGTTAGGCGAAGCTCCCTGTATCAACTGGGACATGGTAGGAGCCGAACGGTTTGCCAACACTTCTTCGGTAATCACATCGACAGAGCCGGTTAAATTCACCTTTTTCTGTGTACCATAGCCGACAACTACTACTTCATCCAGACTTTTGGAATCTTCCTGCAGCATAATGTTTAACTGGTTGTTACCTTTTACAGGGATTTCCTGCGTAATATAACCGATATAAGAAACCAGTAAAACAGCATTATCCTGAACCGCCAATGCAAATTTTCCATCCAGATCGGTGACGGTGCCATTGGTAGTACCCTTTTCCACCACATTGGCTCCGATAACCGGTAGCTTATGCTCATCCAATACAAGTCCCGTTATATGTTTTTTTTCCACAACTGCTTGAGTGACCAGGACTTCTGGATCCTGTTTCCTTTTATAAAAAATGATCTGACGGTCTACAATTTTATAATCAGCGCCGGATCCTTTCAGTAAGTTATCCAGAATCTCATCGATAGAGCCGTGAGACTTTTCCACATGGACTTTTTTAGACAAGTCGATTACATTGTCATTATAAAAGAATATAAATTCGGTTTTTCCTTCGATTTCGCTGAATACTTCTTGCAGGGTTTTATTTCCTGAAGATAGATAGATTTCTGTAACCTGGGCATACGTTGCTTCATTCGCCCACCCATATGTTACAAACAGCAAGAGTAACAAAGTAATTCTCATAATATGAAGTACTTTCCGAAATTCTTTATAAGAATTCCGGGGATTTGTGATTAATTTCATACCTTTGTATATGTTTTTAGATTAAAAAATGTTTTTAGTAAAGCTTTTTTAATTAGAACCTAGCCGGAAAGTAGGACCAGTACTTTCCGGTTTTCTTTTTATGTCTCTTCTATCCCATGGTATTCCGTTTTTTATTGTTTAACACTAATCTTTATGACATCACCCTCTTTTTCATATACTATCGGCGCCGTGATAGATATGATCCGGAAAGTCTCCCTGATATCCGACTTGAAATCCAGTTTTCCGCTTACCGTCACTTTACTAACCTCGGCTGGATCAAAAGTCAGGACTACATTATAATATCGTTCTATTTTCTTCAGGACATCTGCCAGCGATTCATTACGAAAGATCAGGAAACCGTCTTTCCAACAGATATATTCATATATATCCGCATCCTCAACCTTAGTTGCAAACGTATTTTTCTCTAAAGTATACAGCTGATTAGGCTTCATGGTTGTCGCATTCTTTTTATTTGTGACTTTAACCGCTACAGAACCTGTAGCCAATGCAACAAACTGTTGTTTGTCATTTTTATAGGCAGATACATTAAAAGATGTCCCCAGCACATTCACTTCCATCATATCGGTTTTTACCACAAACGGATGTTTTTCATTACGCGCCACCTCCAGATATATTTCGCCTTCTACATATATCTCCCGTTTTTCGGAGGCAAAAACTGCCGGATAAACCAGTTTTGTCCCTGAATTAGCCCAGATACTGGAACCATCGCTCAATGTTACACGGGTCGTCTTCCCATGTGGGACGATCAGTTGGTTGTATTCCCAGGCTGACGATTCCGGCAGATCTATCTGTTTCTGATTCACACGCATATTCCCTTGTTCGTCATGGGATACCTGTACATCTTTGTCTTCAAACTCTATTTTATCCTTATCTCCCAAGATCACCATTACATTTTCCGAAGCTTCATCCGGCAATCGGGTATTGGAAAGAATACTGCCATAATCGACTTCTTCCAGAGAAGATGAATTTGTATATATATAATATGTAGCAGAAAACAATATGGCAACAACAGCAGCATAACGCAGGAACATGGAAAAGGAAACAGACACACGTCGCGGACGGTGAATGGCAGATTCTATTTTTGCCCATAATTCCGTTCGAGCCTCTGAAGAAAGCCCCTCATCAACTACCCTGATCTTCCGTTTCAATAATCGGAGATCTTCTTCCGAACATTTTTTATTTTCTTCTGAGTTATTCATCCTGCAATATGTCTGTTATGTATTCATTAGGGAAACGAAAATGGGTCGCGTTTTGTACTCACTCAAAAGAGAAAAAATAAGAAATAATTTAAGCCATCAGTTCAATGAGCTTAAAAACAACACTATAAGTGCATCTATATTCAGACAATTCCGAATTTTCTCCATAGCCCGGTGAACGATGTTACGGGCTGACTGATTATTTATACCCAGCAACTGGGATATTTCTTCATACGACATATCAGCCTGAAAACGTAAATAGATCGCTTCTTTCTGACGGTCGGACAACAGGCAGAGAACTTCTTCAAACCTGGCTTTTATATTTTCATCCGGTTCTTCTTCGTCCTCCTGGTTAAATGCAAATTGTACATGAAATGGCAATTCTTCCGGCGAAATATAGACCATCCGCTGGTTATGGCGGATCATATCGATCAATAAATTTTTCAATGAACTGAATAGGTAAAACAGCGGATTGGTTAAAGCCGGCAGTTGTTGCCGGTTCTCATACAATTTAATAAATAGTTCCTGGATACAATCTTTAACCAGTTCCTCATCACTGACGAACTTTGTTCCGTATCTGTACAATTTATCCGATGTCAACTCAAAGAGCGCAGAAAAAGCACTCTCCTCTCCATTCCGGAAAAGCTCCCAAAGTGTAGTTTCATTTTTGAGGTCTTGTGAGTTTCGGACCATATATAACAAATCTATTAATACGAACTATAAACACAGAATAATATTCTTATCTCATATCTCTAAGACAAAGATAAGAAAAGTATTGATAAATCCATTTTATATACAAAAAACTGCGCAGCCCCCTTTCGGAAACTGCGCAGTATCTATTGAATAAACTATACCGTATTATTCTTCTCCTATCAGGATTTCCAGGATCTGAACAGCAGCCTTAGCCACTGAAGTACCAGGACCGAAGATAGCAGCAACACCAGCTTTATACAGGAAGTCATAATCCTGTGCAGGAATTACACCACCGGCAATAACGATGATGTCCTCGCGGCCTAAATTCTTCAGTTCTTCAATTACCTGCGGGATCAATGTCTTGTGTCCGGCAGCCAGAGAAGAAACACCCATAACGTGAACATCGTTTTCAACAGCCTGACGGGCAGCTTCTGCCGGAGTCTGGAACAATGGTCCCATATCCACGTCGAAACCACAGTCTGCATAACCAGTTGCAACAACTTTAGCACCACGGTCGTGTCCGTCCTGACCCATCTTAGCGATCATGATACGAGGCTGACGACCTTCTTTCTTTGCAAACTTTTCTGTCAGCTCGCAAGCCTTGATAAAGTCTGCGTCTTTCTTTGTCTCTGATGAATACACGCCTGAAATAGTTCTGATGATTGCTTTATAACGCCCTACAACAACTTCGCAGGCATCCGAGATCTCTCCCAAGGATGCACGCAGGCCGGCAGCCTTAACAGCCAGTTCCAGCAAGTTGCCTTTCTTAGTTTTTACACATTCAGTGATATCGGCCAATGCCTGCTGAACAGCTGCCTCATCGCGGTTTTCACGCAATACCTTAAGTGCTGCTACCTGTTCGTTACGAACGGCTGTATTGTCGATTTCAAGGATATCGATCGGATCTTCTTTCGGCAGACGGTATTTGTTAACACCGACGATTGTCTGAACGCCAGAGTCGATACGAGCCTGAGTACGAGCTGCAGCTTCTTCGATACGCATCTTCGGAAGACCAGTTTCGATAGCTTTTGCCATACCGCCCATACTTTCGATTTCCTGGATCAAAGCCCAACCTTTGTGTACCAGTTCATTTGTCAAAGACTCTACATAATAGGAACCTGCCCACGGGTCGATTTCCTTACAGATCTTCGTTTCTTCCTGGATATAGATCTGGGTGTTACGAGCGATACGTGCAGAGAAGTCTGTCGGCAATGCGATAGCTTCGTCCAGCGCGTTGGTGTGCAGAGACTGTGTATGTCCCAGTGCAGCAGCCATAGCCTCGATACAAGTACGACCTACGTTGTTGAACGGATCTTGTTCCGTCAACGACCATCCTGAAGTCTGGCAGTGAGTACGCAATGCCAGCGATTTCGGGTTCTTGGCGCCAAAGCTCTTCACGATCTTCGCCCACAACATACGTGCAGCACGCATCTTGGCGATTTCCATAAAGTGGTTCACACCGATAGCCCAGAAGAATGACAGACGCGGAGCGAATGCATCCACATCGATACCTGCGTTCACACCGGCACGAAGATATTCCATACCGTCACACAGTGTATAAGCCATTTCAATATCTGCTGTAGCACCGGCCTCCTGCATATGATAACCGGAGATAGAGATAGAATTGAATTTCGGCATCTTTTGCGATGTATATTCGAAGATATCTGCAATGATCTTCATAGAGAATTCAGGCGGATAAATATAGGTATTACGCACCATGAACTCTTTCAGGATATCGTTCTGAATCGTACCGGCCATTTCTTCCAACTTAGCGCCCTGTTCCAGACCTGCATTGATGTAGAATGCCAATACCGGAAGAACACCACCGTTCATGGTCATGGAAACAGACATCTTGTTCAAAGGAATACCAGCGAACAGAACTTTCATGTTTTCCAGTGAACAGATGGAAACGCCTGCTTTACCTACGTCACCAACTACACGTTCGTTGTCGGCATCGTATCCGCGGTGTGTCGGAAGGTCGAATGCAACAGACAGACCTTTCTGACCGGAAGCCAGGTTACGACGATAGAATGCATTTGATTCTTCTGCTGTAGAGAAACCGGCATACTGACGGATCGTCCAGGGACGCATAGCGTACATACCGCTATACGGGCCACGCAGATAAGGAGGCAGACCGGAAGCATAGTGCAGATGCTCCATACCTTCCAGGTCATCTTTCGTATAAACAGGTTTCACCTCGATATGCTCAGGTGTTTTCCAATCGGCTTCAATGCCATTGGCTTTTGCCCATTCGGCAGCATTGGTAGCTGCAAAACCGGCATTCTTGATATCTATGTTTTTAAAATTTGGTCTCATAATTGTTTCTACTTAAGCGATTCCTAATTTTGCGTTGAAAGCCTTCAATGTTTCAAGCACATTGCTCTTTACATTGATAAATTGATCGATACCCTGAGCTTTCAGGTCTTCCATACATTCAGGAGCACCGGCTACAACGAACTCAGCACGTCCGGCCAATGCTTTGTAAGCAGCAGGAGCGAATTCTGCATATTCGTCATCACTAGAACAAAGAACAACGATCTGAGCACCAGCTTTCATGGCAGCATCCACACCGGCTTCTACTGTTTCGAAACCTAAGTTATCAATTACCTTGTATCCTGCACAAGCAAAGAAGTTACTTGAGAACTGTGAACGGGCAATACGCATAGACAGGTTACCGATAGTCAACATAAACACTTTCGGAGTTTTACCGCTATTTTCCGTAGCCAGACGCAATGCTTCAAATTCAGATGCACCACGAGAGAAATCAAGAGGAGTAACCGTTGATTCACCACAAGAGTGACCACCGCCACAACAGCAGGATGCTGTTTCTTTGATCTTACCGGCAGCTACTTCTGTGAAGTTCGGGAACTGGTTAGAACCCAGCAGGATTTCGCGACGGGTAGCAACCGCTTTCTTACGGGCTACGTTAGAAGCATTTACTGCATTCTGTATGTTACCGTTAGCCACTTCAGCACCGAAACCGCCTTTGTCTTCTACTTCCAGGAACAGTTTCCAGGCAACGTCAGCCAACGAGTTAGTCAGTACTTCTACATAATAAGAACCGGCAGAAGGATCGACCACCTTATCCAGGTGACATTCTTCTTTCAGTAACAATTGCTGGTTGCGTGCAATACGTTCTGAGAAATCATCCGGAGTTTGATAAGTCTTATCGAACGGACGAACAGTGATAGAATCGACACCGGCCAAAGCAGCAGACATCGCTTCAGTCTGAGAACGCAACAGGTTTACGTGAGCATCGTAAACAGTCATGTTCCATTCGGAAGTCTGAGCATGTGCATTCATCTTGCAAGCACAGTTACATGCAGGATTGTAAGCAGCAACGATCTCGGCCCACAACCAACGGGCAGCACGGAACTTTGCTATTTCCATGAAATAGTTAGAGCTGATACCCAGATTGAATTTGATCTTCTTGGCAACTTCGTCTGCACTGAAACCGGCTTCAGTCAGTTTAGCCATCAGTTCGTTACCCCAAGCCAATGAATAACCCAGTTCCTGAGTGATATAAGCACCGGCATTGTTGAAGTAGAAACCGTTTACGGCTAATACTTTATAACCAGGTAAAGCCTGTCCTGCTTTGAGCACAGCAGATGCAGCTTCCACCCAATTTCCATTTTCTTTACCTTTTACCAAAGGTTTCTTGAAAGGATCGTAGTTGACAGAACCGAAACATTTGTTCAGGTCTACGTCTTTTCCTTTCAGACAGTATTCCAGGATGCCGATCAACTTTTCAGCCTTGCAGTTGCAAGTGTTGAAGTTCAGTTCTACAGCTTCCGGACAGATACCATCCAGTAATGTTGCAATATTTTCGGCATTCACTTCATCACCTTTGATGATGAAACCGAGTGAAGTAATACCTTTGTTCAGAATGTCAAGCGCTTTTTCGTTGGCTTCTTTGAAACAAGTTACTTCGATGTTCTGGCGTACCTTCCAATCGTTATCCTTCTTTGTTCCGCGAACATAAGGGAATTCACCGGGAAGAGACTCGGTAGTCTTCAAACCTTCGATGTCTTCTGCACGATAGAAAGGATTTACATTAAATCCTTCGCCTGTCTTCCAAACAAGCTTTTTCTCAAACGGGGCACCTTTCAGGTCAGCCGTAATCTTCGCCATCCATTCTTCAGTAGAGACCGGAGCGAATTCTGAGAAAAGTTTTTCTTTTAGTTCTGCCATAATATTAGTTATTTTAATACTGGTATTAGTAATTGTTCAATAGTATATTGTTCAATAACAGGGGGCAAAGGTAGAATAAATAAACAGGAAGAACAATGAAAAATAAACGAAATTGCTTTTCCTTTTAACGCCTTTTAGTGGTATAAGGACGATTATTGTATCATTCTGACAGGGCATGATAAAATTCTTTTCATTTTTTCCGCATAAAGAGAACATCGAAAAGAAATAATCATTAATTTCGCAGCGTCAAACAATGAAAACTAAGACACGAAACGGTGCATTCGTCTAGTGGCCTAGGACGCCGCCCTCTCACGGCGGAAACTCGGGTTCGATCCCCGGACGCACTACTAAAAGCCTGCTGAATGACTTCGGCAGGCTTTTTTTCAAGGTATTCCGCAAACATTTATATTGCAAAGGATTTTTATTCCCATCGCAGTGGAACTTTTCCCCCACCGCAATGGGCATTATTCCCCACTGCAATGGGGCAAATTCCCCAAATATCCAAAAGAGATGGGGAATAATCAAACAAAAGCAAGTTTGCAGTCTATGCTCCTAAATAATATTAAACAAAAAAAAGCGACCTTTAAAGGGCCGCTTTTACTTTTGCTATAATTCGGATTAATATCTTCTTCCGCCACCGTTGTTACCATAGCCTCCGCGATTACCGCCACCGTAGCCACCGCCACGATTGCCACCACCGAAACCACCGCCACGGTTACCACCACCGAAACCACCACGGCTTCCGCCACGGTCTTCTCTCGGACGTGCTTCTGTTACGTTGATTACTTTTTCATCATAAGTAGCCTGGTTTAATTCTTCGATAGCCTTCCGGCCCATTTCGTCATCCTTTAATTCTACAAAACCGAATCCTCTTGAACGGCCTGTTTCTCTGTCTGTGATAACTCTAGCAGAAAGGATTTCACCATAATCTGCGAATAAATCGTTTAAGTCAGCGTCTGTGACGTTGTAACTCAAATTTGAAATGTAAAGATTCATTTATAAAAACTTATTTAGTTAATTGTTTATTGAGGATGAATAGAATAATAGTTGAATGAATATACTTTACAAATCTAAATTGCGAGTAAAACTTCAAATACAAGTTTAAATCAATCTCAATATACTGCAAATGTAAGATTTAATTTGAAACTATGATACTTTATGGCAATCTTTTTCTAACAAATCTTTTTCCCAAAACTCTTGTAAACAAACAATGATCATTTTTAAGGCCTTGTATCTACAAAGGCTCGATTTAGAAAAAAAATCTTTTGCCGGAAGCTCCTTTTTATAAAACACACTAAAATAACAGGCGGAATATATCATTTCCGCTTTTATTTCAGTTTTAATGTCATACCATAAACATAAAAGAGAGTTTGTCATGACGAAAGGAACAATTGGATTAAACGCAGGTACCATCTGGAATCTGTTGCTGGATGGTGGATGTTGGAGTTTTGAGGAGTTGAAGAAAGCAACTTCTTTGTGTGAAGCTGATTTATGGTCTGCAATCGGTTGGCTAGCCCGCGAAAACAAGATTCAGATCAAAAGTGCCAGTAGCCAGATCGCTTTTTGTCCGGGGATGAATTTCAATTATTAAAAGATGCCCTTTGATAAAAATAAAAAGCGACCTTTTCCAGATCGCTTTTTTTATTGTTTAACGGAATAATGAATTCACCACCAGACTGTCACCGTCATTCGGTGCGGGTTCCAGATCCAGCAACCGGGAAATGATCAAATATAAATTGACATTAGCCATTACCGGCAATTCCACATTCTTTTTAAAAGACGGACCTGCCGCATAAAAGATAGCCTCCATCTCAGGTGCGAAATTATCATAGCCGTGAGTTGCTCCCGGATAAGGATAAGATTTTTCACGAAAATGCAGATAGGTCCCTATATGGGGAAGTACGACCAGGTCACCTATCCGGGGATTACTCCCATAGACGTATTCTGCCGGTATTTCGTTTTTCTTCCAGACCGTAACATTCGGGACTTTTTTTAGAATATTATAAGCTGTCTCCGTATAACTTTTCTTCGGATAGAGCAAAGTCGGGACACCGTCAAAAATATAATCGAAACTATCGCGGGGCAAATAATCGTTCAGATTGACATATTTCTCCGGCGTATAGGTTGCCATCCCATGATCGGAAAGGACTATAAAATCGATTTTATCAAAAACATCCAGTTTACGGGCTTCATTAAAGAAATGATTCAAGACCCGGTCCAGTTCTTCTACTTTATGCAAGGTTGCCGAAGAATCCGGTGTACAGATATGCCCGATCCCATCGGGTTCCTCTATATACCACATAACCAGGTGAGGACGTATATCTTCCGGCAAACGTAACCACGCTACCACAGAGTCGGCACGGTCCGAATAAGGAATATGCTTATCAAAAGGCTTCCAGATAGAAGGCTGACGTCCCTGAATCGAATACTCGCTGCCCACCCAGAAAAAAGAAGCCGCATGCACACCTTGCTTCTCTGCCGTATTCCAGATCGGTTCACCTCCGTAAAAGCCCGGTGTCGGATCTGCCATGCGATAAATACTATCCAGGTCGGGAGCATAGAAGAAATTATTGATCAGACCATGATGGTCCGGATGCAAGCCGGTCGCCATACTGTAATGGTTAGGGAAAGTAACGCTGGGAAACGAGGGACGAAAAGCGGCACGTATCCCGACTTTCGCCAGAGAATCCAATGTCGGAGTATAAGCACGGTCGGGATAATCGGAACGGAAACCATCCATAGAAAGGACCACGACGTAACGGTCATTATGTTTTGACGAAGAACAACCGGAAAAAGTAATGCCGGCCAGAATCACGCATCCTAAAAGCAAACTTATATATCTTTTCATAATCATATCACCTCAAAAAGAAAGAGGTTCACAAAGATAGTGAACCTCTTCCGATTATTTAATTCAAATCATAAAATACGCGTTAGAAAATATAACGTAAACCTATCTGAGCCTGCCAGCGTGAAGTTATAGCCGTATTCGTATACATATCACCCGGATCACGGAACTGATAAGTAAACTGACCATCTTTACCTGCAAAAGCAGCTACAGGAGTCAGATCATAACCTGTGGAAGTCTGATGATATAATCCCCATTTCTTATTGAACAAATTCCCAACATTCAATATATCAAAATTAACTTGCAATGTATGTCTTCTACCAGCCACATTCATAAAGAAATTTTGTGCAATATGGAAATCAAAATGATGCTCGAACGGCATTACCAATTGATTACGCTTAATATGATCTCCCTTTGTATCCCTGATATCTTTATTTCCTTCAATCCATTTGACAAAAGCATCTTTTTGCTCTGCCGCGGTAAAAGTGACCTTTCCGTTAGATACAATATCCGTAAAGAGCATTTTCTCACGCTCTGCGTCTGTCGGTATATATAACAAGTCATTCCCATAACCGTCACCATTTATATCATTGGAATAAAGCAGAGAATAGCGACCGCCGGTTTGCCCATTATAAAACAGACTTACTGTAGTAGCAAAATGTCCGGCATATTCTTTTGTATAAGAAACCGAAGCGACTATACGGTTACGCACATCAAACATAGACCAACTTAACTCGGGGGCAACATCTCCTCCATAAACAGGATTATATTTCCAACCTGAATATGCCTGTGAAGAATTTCCATCTGTTAAAGATTTTGCCTGTCCGTAAGAATATGCAACCATCGCATTTAAACCGAAATCAAAAGGCTTTTCAACCTTGGCTGTTATATTATACGTATATCCTTTATTCGTATTAGTCAGATACATAATTTGTGTAAAATTGGCATCGACTTGTTTGTAGGTGGGACGATTATCTCCTCCATTATTCAAACTACCGGTATGTTGATAATTGATATTTTCATATAAAATATTATTTAAGGTTTTTGAATACAAACCTTCTAAACTAACACGGATATCATAAGGTAATGTATGTTCCACAGCTAAATTGGTACGAAAAACAGATGGATATTTGAAATCTTTATCGACAACATTTACTTCCGATGTGCCCGGCGATTCGTATTGTTTGGACGGATCAATATTGAAATGGAAACCATCAGGTTTGATTTGAGGCATATTTCTGAAATTAAAAGAAGTACGGCTTACTTCAATACCGGTATTTGTAAAGCTATTTGATATCCAAACGAAAGGAATACGTCCGGTAAAAATACCGATTCCTCCACGAACCAAAGTCCTGCGGTCTTCATCCGGATTCCAGCGAAAACCCACGCGAGGCGACCACAACACCTTAGTGGAAGGCAGCTGGTTAGTTGCCACTTTGTATTGCTTTGCTATGTCTGAATTATTAAATGCTTCATTTGCCAGCGGTTTATCGAAAAACAAAGGGATATCCATTCGCACTCCATAAGTCAACCTCAATAAATTCGTTACATTCCATTCATCCTGTACATAAAAGCCTAATTGCGCAGCACCAAATTCTGGAGCCCATCGGTCAGTCCCGGTTATTTCCGTACGTGCTACCGAATAATCATAATATTTGGGAGCGACTTCATTTGCTGTCCCCACCGAGAGGAAATCGTCCAATGAGCTATAAGTATAGGAACCATAATTGTTTGCCAGATATAAATTGCTCATTTTAAAAAATTCATTATATGTTCCCACTGTGATCGCATGGTTTCCCACCATTTTAGTCAGGTTATCCGTCAACGTAAAAATATCCTGATTCAAAGCATTCGCCATTGAAAATCTCTCCGTCCCAAATTCCAGTGATGTATTACCGGACAATTGTTCAATCTTAACATAAGGCATAGCCTGTCCTAACGGATCACGATTATCCCTGACACGGGTCCATCCCATACGTAACTCATTCGCCAACAAAGGATTTATTTGCGTATTCAATTCCGCAACAATTGAATGAGTGGAATTCTTCATATAATAACCATTATCATTCAGACGAGCAGCGGCTGGTTTGTTTGAAAAATTCATACTGCGTGCATCAAGCAAGCTATACCGGAGGGTAAATTTATTTTTATCATTTGCATTCCAGTCGATACGTGCCAGGAATTTATTCGAATAAGTATCCACATCCAACGGGCCATAACCACCACCGTTATAACCGCCTGTTAATTGAGATATCTTATCAATAATCAGACCCACTTCGTTTTTATCTAATTTGGAACTTTCAGTCCCAATGTTGTTAGTTGTAGGATAAACCTCCTTTACCCGTTCAAAGTTTGTAAAAAAGAATAATTTATTTTTGATGATCGGACCACCTAAAGTTACTCCGTATGTCTCAGACGACTGATCATCCAAGCGTGTACGTTCCTTTGCATTTCCTGGTGTCTTTCCATAAAATTTCTCATTATTATAATATCCGTAAACAGAACCATGGAACGCATTTGTACCTGATTTCGTGATCGCATTAATTCCACCACCGGTAAATCCGCTTTGCCGGACATCAAACGGCGCAATTACCACTTGAATTTCTTCAATGGCATCCAAAGAGATCGGGTTTGCCCCCGCTTGATCACCATTTGTTCCGCTGGCAGACAAACCGAACACATCATTATTCGCCGTCCCGTCAATTTGAAAAGAGTTGTATTTATTACTTGAACCGACAAACGACATCCCGCTACTCGTATTGATTCCCATCGGATTCATTTTAGTAATATCGAAAATGCTACGATTTACTGTAGGAGTCGAAAGAATTTGTGATTGGTTGAAGTTTTGAGCCGCTCCTGTTTTCTGGGAATTGAACAACGCAGCTTTCGAGGCAGTGACAACGACTTCATCCAACGATAACGACTCAGTCAGTTTCACATCCAACAAATACGTTTCACCCAACTGAAGGGTAATGTTTTTATATACGGCTTTCTGAAATCCTACATACGAGACTTCTACCGTATAAGGGCCACCGATACGCATTCCCTGTAAACTATAACGTCCGTCGGCATTAGTAACAGTGCCATAAGTAGTACCGGAGGGTTCGTGAACGGCCTGCACTGTAGCACCGATCAGAAGTTCTCCTTCTGCCGTCACTTTACCACTGATCCCGGATGTTGTAACCTGTGCATTCACAGCAAATGTCAGACAAAAAAGAAAAAGAACAAACACAGATAAGTTCTTCATACTAGATGGTATTTAAAATAAAACAATCGAAACACTTTTTATATAACGCCGCAAAGATATATAATCTATGTTACCAAAACATTACGATTCCGTTTGATTTTTATGGACTTTCTTAAATATTTCGATTTTCCCGCAAACTATCTGCTATATCCTGATGTTGTTGTGCCAGTTCTTCTTCACCGACAAAACGGTAAGCTTCCGCCAGATATTCATGCGCAGAAGCATGTTTCGGTTTGATGGATACCGCCTTTTGAAGGTCGGCGACCGCCTCCTCATAATACTTCATACGCAAATAACATTTCCCGCGATTATAACGGGCTTTGAATGAAAGAGGACTCAGCCTGACAGCTTCGTTCAAAGCAACCTGCGCATCGTATGTTTCTCCAAGATCCAATAAAGTCACGCCTTTGCGCACCCAGGCATCCACATATTCGGGATATAGTTTCAAGGCTTTGTCGAATGAGCGGAGAGCTGCATTCGGGTCATTGGCTTTCGTGACACACTCATTTCCCATCAGATAATATTCATGGGCATATTCTTTGAGGATTTCACGCTGTGCATACAGATCTTCCTTCAGTTTCCTGATCTCCGCCTGTTGCGAATTTATACGTTGAAGTTTGGAACGGAGCAGACGCTGTACCAACGGCTTATCGAGTTCGTTGCGTTTTCCGACAGCCTGTGCCAACGATTCCACTGCATTTTTCATATTTCCACGGTTAAAATCATGCGCGGCACGGGCATACAAAAGTTCGGCTTCACTTTCACGAAGACTCTTTTCTATCAGTTCCTTGCTGTTAAAAATCTGACTGAACTGAACGATCTCTTTACGGACAAAAATATCATGAGAAGTCACCCTGCTTTTCAGAACCAGCCCCTCGAGCGATGTGCTACGACTCAGGGCTACATAGGTCTGCCCACCGGCAAATACACCTCCCGTCAGATCGACAACGACCCGGTTGAAGGTTAGTCCCTGACTTTTATGCACAGTAATCGCCCAGGCCAGGCGGATGGGCAATTGCTCAAAAGTTCCGACAATTTCTTCCTCTATTCTCTTTTCCTTTTCGTTGTATTTATATTTGTAATTGCGCCATGAGGTAGGTTCGACCAGATGTTCGATCCCATTTTCCAGCAGGACATATATATTCCCGTTTTCATCAATGCCGGAAACCATTCCGATAGTACCATTTACCCAACGACGCTCGTGATCATTATCGATAAAGATCACTTGTGCCTGTTCCTTGATCGCCAGATTCAGTTGCGTAGGCAAAGAGGATTCCGGAAAATCCCCCTCTATACGTCCGGTAGAGATAAATTCATCACCGGGCAGCTCCGACAATCTTTTTTCATTGATGAAATCGACCTGATCGCGACGGGTGGCAAGCGTAATGTACATGTCCTCATTATTCGGCGTAAATTCAGGGAAGTAACGGGCATTTAAAATATCCAGTTCCTGCTTCCTTGCAGCATTACTCCGTATCCGGTCCAATATATTGATAAATACAGGATCGGTCTGGCGATAGACTTTCTGTAATTCGATCGGTACCAGGTTGATCGACTGAAATACTCTTGCCGAAAAGAAAAACGGACTGGCATAGAACAGGCTCAATATCTCTTTCTGGTCGGATGGCACAACCGGTTCCAACTGGAACACATCTCCCACGAATAACAGCTGTTTTCCACCAAACGGCAAACGCATATTCCCGGAAAAAACACGCAAAATACGGTCCACACAATCGATAATATCCGCTCTTACCATCGAAATCTCATCGATAATAATCAGTTCGACCTCCGAAATAATCTTTCTGTGTTCTTTTCTATATTTAAAGAATTCGAAAATCCGACCATCTTTCAGACTCAGGTCGGGATCATCCGGAAGCATCGGACGAAACGGCAGCTTAAAGAAAGAATGCAAAGTCACCCCTTCCGCATTGATAGCAGCGATACCTGTAGGGGCCAATACAACATGTTTTTTCTTCGTATGCGAACAGATATATTTGAGAAAAGTAGATTTGCCCGTCCCCGCTTTCCCTGTCAGGAAAACAGACTGACGGGTATGAGTAATCAGTTGCAGGGCATCCTGAAACTCTCTGTTGTCCGTATCTAGTTGAAATTCCAATCGTGTAAATTTTGAGTAGACAAAGCTAAATAATATTTTAAATATCCTCTTATAAAAAAGGGATATTTTATTTGGTTATATACAGATAATTGTTTTAATTTGTGATATCAAAATAATATCAAATATAAATTATTATGAAAGCACAAGAAAAAGCATTTGACGGCATTAGGCTCTCCGGTTTCCTGGCCATATTATTTATCCTGGTAATACTGGGCGCTTCCATTTTCATGTTCACACTGAAACAACCCTGGAGTATTGTTTTAGGCATTATTGGTGCACTATGTGCAATTTTCATGTGTTACGGATTAATCATTATTCAGCCGAACAATTCACGGGTCATGACATTCTTCGGAAAATATGTCGGCACAATTATCGAGAATGGCTTTTTCTGGGTAAATCCACTTTTATTGAAAACAAAAGTGACCCTGCGTATTTTCAACCTGAATCTGGAGCCGATCAAAGTGAACGACAAAGTAGGTAATCCGGTAATGATCGGAGCTGTAGTGGTATGGAGAATCAAAGATACATATAAAGCGACCTTCGATATTTCAGGAGATGTCAAATCTTTCGTTCAGATCCAAAGTGACGCTGCCTTACGTCAGGTCGCCGGAATGTATGCATACGATACAAACGAAACAACCGACAAAGTAACATTGCGTTCCGATAACGAAGGGGAAGTAACCCAACGACTCGAAGACGAACTGAACAGCCGTCTCACGCTTGCCGGAATAGAAGTGGTGGAAGCACGTATCAATTATCTGGCTTATGCTTCTGAAATTGCTGGTGTTATGCTTCGCCGCCAACAGGCTGATGCCATCATTGCAGCCCGGGAACGTATCGTAGAAGGGGCAGTCAGTATGGTTCATCTGGCATTGGAGAAACTGGAGAAAGACAGTATTGTCGAACTCGATGAAGAAAAGAAAGCAACCATGGTAAGCAATTTACTGGTAGTTCTTTGCGCGGATGAATCAGCCCAGCCTGTTATTAACACAGGTACATTATATCAATGATCCTAAATTTTTAATATTAATATAAGAGTGATGGCCAAAAAAGAGAATGCAACCAAAAACTTTGTTCTGCGAATTGATGCAGAGATGATGGATGCTATCGAAAAATGGGCTGCGGATGAATTCCGCAGCACCAATGGCCAGATCCAGTACATCCTGGACCAGGCACTACGAAAAGCAGGCCGTTTAAAAAAGAAAAAACAATCAAAACAAGAAGAGGAGTAAAAGACAATAACTCCTGAACACTTCCGGAAGATATTTTAGTTTCATTCGGAAGAAAAACAAAATACCTCCGAAAGAAATTCTAAATTCTCCCGGAGGTATTTTTATTTCAGTATTTAAAAGAGTAAGTAGCAAATAAAATAAATACAAGAAGCATTATTTAGCGACTGATGAACAGCCACGCATCTTTGTACTTTTCATTCATACGCAAGGTCGCCATATAGCTTTCAGCTTGTTCACGGTTATCGAATTTATCCGCATAAATACGGTACTTCCCGTCACGAACAACCTTACTTACATGTTTACATTCTTGACGGTCTACACCTGCTATGTATTTATCAGCCTGGTCTTCCGTTGGAAAACTTGCGATTACAATGTGGTACATTTTAAGATTAGGCTTAGCTATTGCCGGTTCAGGGGTAATCTTTTGCCTTTTCACTTCACGGGACGGAGCTACAGCAGCAACTTTACGCTCAGTCTTCACTTCATTGATTTCAGGTGCAATCGTTTCTTCCGAAGCAATTTCCTCTGCCGGCTTTATTCCAGGAGCACTTTTCACAACCATCTCTGTCGGAACAAAACTCGCTGTATAGGCCGCCTGATTGACATCCTTTACCGGAGTCGACACAAGCAAGAATAAAGCGACTGCTGCTGCCGAAGCCGCAGCGACACGAAGTAATTTCCGGTTAACCGGTATATATAATATATCTTTCTTTCTCTTTCGGGTAAGTAAAGCAACCTCTTCACGCTCTGCCAAAACAGGCTGAAGTTGCGGGAAATTGAATGAAACCAAGCCATAAGAACCCACACTGAAAGCATCAGATTCTCCCGGGTGAAAAATAACTTGTCCTTCCATCCCAAGGCTAAAGGAACCTAGCACACCCAAAGATAATTTTTTATCTTCCTGTAAAACCACTTTCATATCTGCCACATCTTCTTCCAACATCAATTGCGCTTTCCGGTAATTGACATCATACATCTGCATATATGATTCCGAAAGCAACCCGTCGTTATGCTGCAATGTGACATTAAAAACGATTTCTTTTCGTTGGGGATTGAACAAATGTTCTTTTTCATCATATACAGCAGAAACAGCCTGCAGTACAAACCCACCAAATCCCGGTACAATCACACAGTCGTGTACCAGTAATAATCGTTCTATATGTGTTATTATCCTAAGCATAAGACAAAGGTAGATATTTATTAGTGAATTTACAAAACAAACAACGGTACAATTTTCTACCTTTGTATCTCAAACAAATAATATGTACTGGTCAACTCAATCGATATATTTACTTAGGGTTATTCCTTTTCTGGGCGGATGGCTGGCAGATCGTCTGTTAGGCGATCCAGAAGGCTGGCCCCATCCTATCGTCTGGTTCGGAAAACTCATTTCTTTCGGAGAAAAAAGACTCAATCAAGGGGAGAACCGCTTTTATAAAGGAGGTTTACTGACATTGGTCCTCGTCGCCGGTGTTTATCTTCTGACCCGTTTATTGCTTTTATCGGCTATATTCATAAATACACAATTATATGCCATCCTCATCGGGATCGGTGTTTTTTATTGTCTGGCTGGAAAAACTCTGATCACGGAAGTCAAAGCTGTTTTTGAAGCAGTAGACCGCAGCGTGGAAGAAGGACGCACACAAGTAGGACGCATCGTAGGACGCGATACCTCCGACTTATCCCCGCAAGAGATCAGAGCTGCCGCCCTTGAAACATTGGCTGAAAACCTGAGTGACGGAGTGATCGCCCCGATGTTCTGGTTCGGCTTTCTGGGACTGCCCGGAATGATGGCCTATAAAATGATCAATACGCTCGATTCAATGATCGGTTACAAGAATGAGCGATACAAGGATTTCGGACAAGCGGCTGCCCGGCTGGACGATGTCGCCAATTATATACCAGCCCGGCTGACAGCCTGTTTGATGTTACTGGTTTCCGGCAACTGGCATAAAAGAGATTTTCTGACGCGCTTCGGTCGTGCACATCTCAGTCCGAACTCAGGTTATCCTGAAGCGGCGCTGGCTGCCATTCTGGATTGCCGTTTCGGAGGAACGCACGACTATTTCGGACAGGCTGTAGAAAAACCTCATATCGGAGTTAACGACCGGCCTTTCACGACAGAAGATATGTTAATAGCAACTAAAATAAACAGCAATACAGAACTAGCTATGGGATTGCTTGTTTGTCTTCTATCATTATTATTGCAATAAAAAAATTATACGAATATGGAAATAAGACTAAACAAACTGCTTAGTGACGCAGGTCTTTGCTCCCGCAGGGAGGCAGACAAATTCATCGAAATGGGACGGGTTACCGTCAATGGTAAACTGCCCGAAGTCGGACAGAAAGTAAGTAAGACGGATATCATCATGCTCGATGATATTCAGGTCAATTTCAAACAGGCACAGGAACATGCCCGTACGGGTGCAGGAAAAACTCAAAATCTCATCTTTGGTGAAGCGACTGCAAAAGTTGAGAAAAAAGAAAAAATCGTAGAGGCCAACACTCCTGCCACAAATGCTCCTGCTACCGAAAAAAAGAAATCTTCCGGTTCCGGCAGTAAATTAAGACCCGGTAAATATGTCAAATATAACAAATATGCAGCCGCAAGAAAGGCGGCTAAAAGCGGAGAAAAACCAAAAGAAAAACTGACAACGGAAGAAAAGGCACTCAAAGAGGCTATGCGCCCAAAGTTCGGTAAATCTTTAGGAAGAGCTGCCGTTGCACAACGTCTCGCAGCTTCCCCGAAATCTGCCAGTTTGCGGAAAACGAGTAAGAACAATCCGATAAATAAAGCGAAACGAACTGCTGCCCGCAATAAGCCGAAAGGAGAATAAAGCGATGCCTGACAAACATATCGTACTGGTAACAGGAGGACAACGTTCCGGCAAAAGCGGATATGCACAAAAGTTAGCCTTATCATTAAGCGCTAACCCGGTCTATCTGGCTACATCCCGTGTATGGGATGAAGAATTCCGCCAACGTGTTCTCCGCCACCAGGCCGACCGCGGTCCGGAATGGACAAACATCGAAGAAGAAAAATACCTGAGCCATCACAACCTGAATGGGCGGGTAGTCGTAATAGACTGTGTCACCTTGTGGGGTACTAATTTCTTTTTTGACAACGACAGCAATGTCGAATTGTCTCTTAAAGAACTGAATGAAGAATTCAACCGGCTGGTCGAACAGCATGCTTATCTCATATTCGTTACCAATGAAATAGGATTAGGAGGTGTCTCCCCTGATCCGGTACAGCGCAAATTCACGGACCTGCAGGGATGGCTAAACCAATACATAGCCTCCCGTGCCGATGAAGTCGTACTGATGATAAGCGGAATACCCATGAAAATAAAAGAATAACAAAATAATAGAACAATGATTACCTTTCATATTGAAAAACCGGATACTGCTATTGCGGAAGCACTACAAGACAAAATAAATAATCTGACCAAACCCAAAGGTTCGTTGGGCAGATTGGAAGAAATTGCTCTCCAGGTCGGACTGATCCAGCAGACACTTACACCAGCTTTAACGCATCCGATGAATGTTATATATGCCTCTGATCACGGCATTGCCGATGAAGGCGTTAGCAAATCTCCCAAGGAAGTCACCCGCCAAGTGATTCACAACTTTCTGAATGGCGGAGCCGGTGTCTGTTTCCTGGCTCGTCAGCATGGTTTTGAAATAAAAATAGTCGATGGCGGGGTCGATTTCGATTTTCCTGCAATACCACAATTGATAGACCGGAAAATCAGGAAAGGTACCCGGAACTTCCTGCACGAAGCCGCCATGACCCGTGAAGAAATGGAGTTGGCCCTTCAGTATGGAGCCGATATTGCCTCTGACTGCCATAAAGAAGGATGCAATGTCATCAGTTTCGGAGAAATGGGCATAGGCAATACAGCTGCGTCAAGTATGTGGATGACTTGCCTCACAGGTATTCCCCTGATCGAATGTGTAGGTGCCGGAAGTGGTTTGGACAGCATCGGTGTGCAACATAAATATAAAGTATTGAAAGCAGCCCTTGAAAATTACAAAGGCGATAACAGTACATTGGATGTGATCGGTTATTTCGGAGGTTATGAAATGGTCATGGCTGTTGGTGGAATGCTTCGGGCTGCAGAACTCAAAATGGTGATTCTCGTAGATGGCTTTATAATGACCAATTGTGTGTTGGCAGCTTCCCGCCTATATCCGGAAATACTTCCTTATTGCATATTCGGACATTGCGGAGACGAAGCCGGACACAGAAAGGTGTTGGATGTACTTCAGGCAGAACCGGTCTTAAATCTGGGATTACGTTTAGGAGAAGGTTCCGGTTCAGTTTGCGCTTACCCGATTATCGACTCGGCTGTACGTATGATCAATGAAATGCATACATTCCAACAAGCTGCAGTAACTAAATATTTCTAACCGGATGGTCTTCCATTCCTAACATTTATATATATGTTACGTATACTGGCTGCATTCATATTCTTTACACGTCTACCTTTCTGGAAACTGGCAGAGGTTCCCACCGAATATTTCAAAAATATAGTCAGCCGATGGGCGCTGGTCGGTTGGTTCACTGCCGGATTGATGGTTATCGTATTGTATGCAAGTTCCCTTATTCTACCAGCCGGAGTTGCCGTAGCCCTGGCTATGATAACCCGATTATTGATTACTGGCTGTTTGCATGAAGACGGACTGGCCGATTTTTTTGACGGATTTGGAGGAGGAACCAACCGGGAACGGGTATTGGCCATTATGAAAGATTCCCACATAGGTAGTTACGGAGTAATCGGTTTAATCTGCTATTTGGGCTTGTATTATCTATTACTCAGCAGTCTTCCTGTTGAATTGGCTGGTTGTGCCATCTTAGCGGGTGATCCTTATAGCAAAGGAGTGGCAGGGATGATCATCAACCGTCTCCCTTATGCCCGAAAAGAGGAAGAAGCTAAAAGTAAAACGATCTATAGCCGCATGACGACAGGAGAATATCTGTTCAGTCTGATTTGCCTGCTAGTTCCTTTATGCTGGCTACCGAAACCCGTTTATTTTCTGGCCGGTCTTCTTCCGGTTGCTACCTGGTATATGCTGACTACACTTATGAAAAAGAAAATACAAGGATATACCGGTGATTGTTGCGGAGCCACATTTTTACTTTGCGAATTGAGCTTTTATCTCGGGATAACTGTTATATATACAACAACACTTTAGAAAGTCACTATATGAATATCTATTTGATCAGACACACCTCTGTCGACGTTCCTGCAGGCTACGCATACGGACAGACAGATGTTGCATTACGTCCTTCCTTTGAAGAAGAGGCTGAAAAAGTAAAAGAATCGCTCTCCGGACTCACTTTCAATAAAGTCTGGTGCAGTCCGCTTACACGTTGCGTACGTCTCGCCTCTTACTGTGGTTATCCGGATGCAATCCGGGAAGACCGGGTAAAAGAACTTAATTTCGGGGAATGGGAGATGAAGTCATGGGAAGAGTTATCTTCCGATCCTCGTTCCGAAGCCTGGTTTGCAGATTGGATCGATACCAAAACACCGGAAGGGGAGTCTTTAAAAGATCAATATGTACGTGTCAGTTCATTTCTTGATGAAATAAGAGAGAGTGGATTAGAGAATGTCTGCATATTCGCTCACGGAGGCGTTTTAACCTGTGCACGGGTTTATGCCGGAGAATATGACATCAAAGAAGCCTTCAAGAATGTACCTTCCTACGGAGAAATCATAAAACTTTCCTTTGACTAAATATCTACACTCCCCCTTCCCCTTCTCAAAAGAGGGCAGGGAGTGTATTATCTATACTGCTCATAAATTCATGCTCAATGTATCATTCAATTCTGATAAAAAGTGAAACCATGATAAATGAAAAAGGAGTCCACTCTTTCGAATGAACTCCTTTCTACCTTTCAGCTCTCGCTTACTAAAACGG
>NZ_QUGR01000008.1:0-254 GCF_003479145.1 Parabacteroides sp. AF18-52 | reverse complement strand
CTTACTAAAACGGCGGCTATCTACTCTCCCACTTTTACGCAGTACCATCGACGTGGTTGGGCTTAACTTCTCTGTTCGGAATGGGAAGAGGTGGATCCCCAACGCTATAACCACCTTAATACCTTTTAAGATGTTTGACTTTGGACAACGTTACTTTAACGTAACTCATTTTATTTGAGCTTATGACAGGCATTTCTACCCATCACCTGCTGATATATCAACCCTTTCTCCGGAAAAAGAAAGTCTCGGGCTAT